>JADLHF010000268.1 GCA_020848935.1 Acetobacteraceae bacterium | reverse complement strand
TCGCGGTGATGGCGCCGCCGGTTTGGGCAATGCCACCGGAGCCGACACTGAGATCGACGGTACCCGCCCCGAGCGCGCCGGCCAGCGAAAAACCACCGGCGGGGTCGCTGGCCACCATCGCCAGCGTCCCGCCCCCGGCGGCGAGGCTGCCGGGCACGGTGATGGCGGTCCCTTTTGCGCTGTCGGACAGGGTGATGCCCGCAGCCTGTACCGCGCCGGACACGGTCAGCGCGGTGCTGTCGGTGAGTGCGAAGCTGGCCCCGGTGACGGCGAAGTCACCGAGCTTGGTGATGCTGTTGCCGGGCTGGGTGAGCGTCACGGCACCCGAGGCGCCTGCGGTGCTGCGCAGCGTGCGGGCGATGATGCCGCCACCGGTCTGGGTGATGCCGGCGCTGCCGGCGGAGAGGTCGGCGACCCCCGCGGTGCTGGCGTCAAGCGTGCCCGACAGGGCGAGTCCACCGGCGCCGTTGGTGGCGGCCAGGGTGACCGTGCCGCCACTGGCGGCGGTGATGCTGCCGGTGAGATCGATCGCCTTGGCGGCGGCGGCGCTGTCGCGCAGGGTGACGTTGGCGGCGCTCAGCGCACCGGCCACGGTCAGTGCCGCGCTGTCGATCAGGGTGAAGTCGGCGCCGGTCACGGCGAAGCTGCCGAGTGCCGCGATGCTGTTGGTCGCCTCGCCCAACGCCACCGTGCCGGTGCTGCCGCCGGTGCTCTGCAGCGTCGTGGCGATCAGGCTGCCGGCGCTCTGGGCGATGCCGGTGGTGCCGGCGGTGAGGTCGAGCACGCCGGCGTTGACGGTGCCGGACAGGGCGATGCCGCCCGTGGTGTTGGTGGCCGCCAGCAGGGCGGCGCCGGTGGTGGTCAGGCTGCCGCTGACGGTCAGTGCGGTATTCGCGGCGCTGCTGCGGATGGTGATCGAACTGCCGGAGACCGCGCCGGTGATGTCCAGTGCCAGGCTGTCGCGCAGCAGCAGCGCGGCGCCGCTGACCGCGAAATTGCCC
Source organism: Acetobacteraceae bacterium (assembly GCA_020848935.1). GTDB lineage: Bacteria > Pseudomonadota > Alphaproteobacteria > Acetobacterales > Acetobacteraceae > CAMDGX01. The sequence continues at coordinate 27,358 of JADLHF010000268.1, read as the reverse complement.
AGGGTGCTGATGGCATTGCCCGTCTGGTCGAGCTGCGTGGCCCCGTTCGAGCCGCTGGCGCTGCGCAGTGTGCCGGCGGTGATGCTGCCAGCGGACTGCTTGATCCCGCCGGTGCCGGCGGACAGATCGGCGACGCCCTTGGTCGTGGCGTCGAGCTTGCCGGACAGTGCGATGCCGCCGGCGACGTTGGCCGCGGCAAGCGTGATGGTGCCGCCGGCCGCGGTGCCGAGTACGCCGCTGATGTCGAGCGCGTTGGCCGCGGCGGCAAAGCTGCGCAGGGTGATGCTGGAGGCCGACAGCGTGCCCGCGACGGTTATCGCGGTATCGCTGGCCAGGGCGAGGTTGCCGGTGATCGCCAGGGGGCCGAGGGCGCCGATGGTGTTGCCGGCCTGATTGAGGTCGAGCGAGGCAGCCTTGGCCGTCAGCACCGGGATGGCGAGGCCGCCGCTGGCCTGGGTGATCGCGCCGCTGCTGATCAGTTCCAATGTGGTGGCGGCCGGCGCGACGGTGCCGGTCAGTGCGATGCTGGCGGCGGTGTTGGCATTGCCGGTGCTGCTGGCCTGGCCGATGCGCAGCAGGGTGGCGGTGACATTGGTGAGGTCGCCAAGGGCGAAATTGCCCGTAGCGGTGCCGAGCCCGAAGGTGGCGGTGGCGTTTCCTGGACCGATCTCGACCGTGCCGCCGGTGGCGGTGAGCGCGCCGGTGCCGCTGAAGCTCATCCCGGTGGTGGTCAGTGACAGGGTGGTGCCGTTGCCGGCGCTGACCGGTGCGGTGACGGCGAGGCTGCTATTGGTGATCAAGGTGAGCGCGCCGCTTACGGCCAGCGGGCCGAGGATGTCGATGGTGTTGGCCTGGGCGAGGCTCAGGCCGCCGCCGACGCCGCCGGTGCTGCGCAGCGTGGTGACGGCGATGCTGCCCGCCGACTGGGTCACGCCGCCGATGCCCGCGAAGAGGTCGAGCACGCCAGCGCTGAGCGTGCCGGAAAGGGCGATGCCGCCATCGGCGTTGCTGGCGGCCAGCGCGATGGTGCCACCGGCCGCGACGCCGAATTGTGCCGAGGTGATGTCGAGCGCGGTTGCCGATGCGGCGCTGCTGCGCAGGGTCATGTTGGCGGCAGCGACCTTGGCGCCGGCGGTCAATGCGTTGGTGGTGGTCAGTGTCAGGTCGCCGCTGGCGGCAAAGGCGCCCAGCGAGGTGATGGCGTTGGTCGCCTGGGCGAGGTTGGCACCGCCGATGGTCGCGGGCGCGGTGAGCGTGCCGGCGGTGATCTGGCCCGCGCTCTGGCTGACACTGCCGGCACCGGCGAGGTGCAGCGTGCCTGCGGTGGTGGCGTTGACGGCACCGGCCAGTGCGGTGGTGCCCGCCGCATTGCTGGTGGTGAGCGCGATGGTTCCAGGCGCGCTGAGGGTGAGGCTGCCCGAACTGGCCACGCTGAGTGCTGCACCGGCGGCGCTGCCGGTCAGCGCGATGCCGGTGGCCTTGATGGTGCCGGTTACCTCCATCAGGGCGGCGCTGGTGAGCGAGACGGTGCCGGTGGCGGTGAGGTCGCCGACGGCGGCGATGGTGTTGGCGGCATTGCCCAGGCTGACCGCGCCGGTGACGCCGGCACCGCCGGAGACGAGCGTCTTGGCCGCAAGCACGCCCGAAGTCTGGATGGCGCCGTTGGCGGCAGTGGCGAGTTCCAGTGTCGGTGCGCTGAGCGTGCCTTTGGTCAGCGCGATGCCGGTGCCTGCATCGAGGCGCAGGCGGGTGGTGGCCGCGGCGGTGGTGTCGAGATCGGCGCGCAGCGTGATGCTGCCGGCCGTGGCGGTGAGGTTGAGCTGGGCCGTAGAGACCTTGGCGAGGTCGGTCTGGAGCACCGTGAGGTCGCTGCCATTGGCGGCGCCGAGGCTGATGTTGGCAGTGGGCGCGCGCAGTTCGACCGTGCCGGCGGTGGCGGTGAGGCTGCCGGTGGTGACGGTGCTGGCATCGGCCTCCAGCCGGATGGTCTGGCCGGGATCGACCGCCACGGCGCCGGCGATCACCATCGTGGTGCCGGACTTGTTGCCGAGGATGATGCTTCCGCCGGTGGCAGTGATGTCGCCGACCGCGGCGATCTGGTTGTTGCCCGTGGCGCTGAACGCGCCGGCAATCCCCAGACTGCTTTGCAGCCTCGAAGCGGTGATGATGCCGCTGCTGGCGATGCCGCCGGCGATGGTGGAGAGATCGAGCGTACCCGCGGTCGCGGCAACCGTGCCGGACAGGGACAGCGCCGCGGCATTGACCAGGATCAGGTCGCCGGCCGAGACGGTGACGCCGGACAGGCTGCCGAGCAGGTTGGTGGTGGAGGCAAGCTTCACCGTGCCCGCCGAGCCGAAGCTGCTGCGCAGCGTGGCGGCGGTAAGGCTGCCGGTGCCTTGGACAATGCCGCCGCTGCCGGCTGACAGATCGATGGTGCCCTTGCTGCCGGCATCGAGGTTGGCGCCGAGAGAAACGCCGCCGGCGACGTTGTTGGCGTGCAGCACGATGGTGCCGTTGCCGCCGGCGGTCAGGGGGGCCGCGACACCGAGCGTGGCTGCGGCGGTGGAGACGAGGGTAATGTTGCCGTTGGTGGTGCCGACCGCGCCGGTGACCTTCAGTGCAGCCGCGTCGGCAAGGCTGAAATCCCCGATGCCGGTCAGCGCGAATGCGCCCAGGTTGGCGACCGTGTTGCCAACGGCGTCGAGTGCCACCGGCCCACCGGCGCCGCCGGTGCTCAGCAGGGTGGTGGCAAGGATGGCGCCGCCCGACTGGGCAATGCCGCCGGTGCCGGCGGTAAGGTCCACCGTGCCGGCGCTGGCATCGAGCGTGCCGGACAGGGTGATGCCGCTGGTCGTGTCGCTGGCGGTGAGGGCGATGGCGGGGGTGGCGTTGTTCGCGGTCAGCGTGCCGCTGGCGTTGATGGCGGCGGCATTGGCGGCACTGCTGGTGATGGCGATGGTGTCGGCGGTGAGCTTGCCGCCGATGGTCACGGCATTGGCGGTTGCCAGCGTGAAGCCGCCCACGGCGTTGATGTCGCCGATCTCGGATATGGCGTTGGTCGTCTGCGCCAGCTTGGCCGCACCGCCGATGCCGCCGCTGGACAGCAGCGAGCCGGCGACCAGCGAGCCGGCGGTTTGAACAACACCGTCGGCACCGGCCGAGAGGTCGATCTTGCCGGTGGTGGAGGCATCGACGGTGCCGCCAAGGGCGATGCCGCCCTTGGCGGCGGTGCTGCCAAGCAGCGTGATGCCGCCGCCGGCCCCGGTGGTCAGGGCTCCGTTGACGGAGATCGCGGTGCCGGCCGGGGCAGCGCCGGTCAGCGCGATGGCGTTGGCGCTGGCGATGCCGACGACGTTCAGTGGCAGGTTGGTGCGCAGGGCAAGAGTGCCGGCGGTCACGCTGACATCACCAAGTGTGCCGATGGCCTGGACGCTATTGGCCAGCGCCACATCGCCGGTTATGCCCGTGCTGCTTTGCAGGCGCGTGGCATTGATCTGCGACCCGGCAATCGCGTTGACGCCGCTGCCGGTCGTGTTCAGGTCGAGCGTGTTCGCCTTGAGCGTGACCGCTGAGTCGACCGAGATGCCACTGGGGCCGGCATCGAGGCGTAGCTCCGCGGTGGCGGCGGTGCTGGCGTCGAATTTGCTCCGCACGAACAGGCTGTCGGCCATGGCAGGACTGGCCGCCGATGCGCCGATGCGCAGCGTGGCACTGCTGATCTTGCCGAGATTGGCCCCGGTGACGGTGAGTTCGGCGGCCGCCGCCTTGCCCAGGCTCATCGCCACCGCGGTGAGGGGGGCGATTTCCACTGTGCCGCCGGCCGCGGACAGCGCGCCGGTGGCGAGGGTGAATCCGGTGACGCCGAGCGAGATGGACTTGCCGGCATCGACGGTGAGCGTGCCGGCGATGTCGAGCGCATTCGTGCTTGCGAGCAACAGGTTGCCGCCCGTCACCTTGATGTCGCCGGTGGCGTCGATCGCATTGCTGGCGCTGGCCAGGCTGGCGGTGCCGGCGATGCCGGTGGCGCTGACCAGGCTGGGTGTGGTCAGGCTGCCGGTGGTCTGCATCACGCCGCCACTGCCGGCGCGGAGGTCGATGGATCCCTTGCTGGCGGTGACCGCGCCGGACAGGGCAATCCCGCCCTTGGCATCGCTGGCCGCAAGCACCACCACGCCGGTGGCGCCGTTGGCGGTGACGCTGCCGGAGACGCCGATCGCATTGGCGACCGCGGCACCGCCGGTGAGGGTGACATTGGCCGCCGACAATGCGCCGGTCACCGCCACCGCGGTGCCGGTGGTGAGGATGAAATCACCGCTGGTGACGGCGAGACCGCCCACCGTGCCGACCGCGTTCGCGGCCTGCCCGAGCTTGGTGGTGCCGCCGATGCCGCCGGAGCTGCGCAGCGTGCCGGCGACCAGGCTGCCGGATGTCTGGTTCACGCCGCCCGCGCCGGCGGTAAGGTCGATGATTCCGTTGGCGCCGGCATTCACGTTGTCGGACAGCGCAATGCTGCCCGCGGCACTGTCCAGGGTGATGGTCTTGCCGTTGGCGGTGGTGACCGGCGCGGCGATGGAAAGATTGCCGGCGGTGTTCTTCAGCGTGATGTTGTCCGCCCCGGTGATGGCGGCATTGACCTTCATGTCGCCGTCGGACAACAGGGTCAGCGAGGCGATCCCGGTTGCCTTGCCCTTGCTGTTGGTCGCCGTCACGTCGAGCTTCGAGGTAACGGTGAGCGCGCCGCCGGTGCCGGTCTGCAACGTGATCGCGCCGGTCATGTTGTCGCGGATGTCCGCAGGGCTGATGACGGTGACGCTCTTGCCGCCATTTGCAGTGAAGGTCTTATTGTCGCTGATCGTGGCCGTGCCGGCATCGTTGATGTCGAGATCGTCGGGATCGAGCAGGATGCTGCCGGCGGTGCCCCTCGGCGCGCCGGCGTCGATGCGGCCGCCGATGACGAAATGGCTGCCCGAGACCTCAATGAATCCGCCATCGCCACCATCGGGGCCGCCGCGGGCGGAAAGCTCGCCGCGATGTTCGGTGACTCCACCCTGGCTGAGCGCCGTGATGTCGCCGCCTGGGCCATTCTGCGTGGCGTCGGCCGCGACGCGAACGCCGGATTCGATCACCACATTCTGCGCGGTGGGGGCGATCGTGCTGGGGCCGCCCTTGGTGCGGGCCTTGGTGGTGCCCACCGCAATGCTGCCACCGCCGGCGCGACCGGAGGCATCGACCGTGGCGCCGCCCTTCAGCGTGGCGTTGCGCGATGGCGCGTTGATCACGATCTGGCCGCCTTTGCTGCCGGCGGTGCGGCCGCGCGCGGCGACGGTGCCGGTGACCGCGACGTCGCCGCCGGCCGCGGTGATGGCGATGCGTCCGGTGCGGCCGCCGGCGGTGTCGGCCTGCATCGTGCCGCCGGCGGTGACCAGGGTTTGCACCAGCCCGTCCACCGCGCTGGCAGTCAGCAGGATGGTGCCGCCATCGGCTATGATGGTGCCGGAATTGGTCACCAGCGCCGTTGCGGTCTTGCCATTGGGCCCAACCGGGGCTTGAGTGACCTGCCTGGTGACGTCGATCGACAGCAGGCCGTCGCCGTAGAGGTCAACGGTATGGGCCTCGGCGCCGGCCAGCACGACGCGGCCCATATGTGCGCGGATGACGCCGGAATTGGCCACCTGCGGGGCGACGAGGGCGGCCAGCCCGGTCTGCGCGACGGTGATGGTGCCGTGGTTCTCGACCCGCGCGCCGGGGTTGGCGGGCTGGTCGAACACCAGCCGGCCGGCGCGGGCATTGGCATCGGAAATCCCCGGCGCGGAGGCGATCAGTGTGCTGACATTGACCTCGGCGCCCTGGGTGAAGACCACGCCGGACTGGTTCTGCACCACCAGCACGCCGTTCGAGCGCAGCTTGCCGGCGATGATCGACGGGCTGGTCGGCGAGATGACACGATTGACCGAGATCGACTGGGTGGTCGGCACCTGGTAGGTCACCGCGGCGTTCTTGCCGATATCGAAGCTCTTCCAGTCATAGGCGCCATACTTGGTGCCCTGGTTGACCGTCATGCTGGCGGCGTTGGCCGACGTGGCGGAGTTGATCGTCGCCTGGCCCGCGATCACCTTGCCGCCGGAGGGCAGGGCCGTGGCGGCCGGCAGGGTCTGGGCCGCGGCCGGACCGGTGGGAATGGCGATGGCGGCGAGGAAGACGGCCTGCAGCGCGGTGCTGCGCAGCAGGTCCGGCCGGGCGCGCAGCGCGCCTGCGACAATCCGCATATCGGCGGCCGGGGGGGCGCGGTGCTGCCTGGTGCGGCGGTTCGGCGGGTCTTGCTTCTGCACGGGCATCACGCGCTCTCCTCAAGGCCGGCAGTCCTGCCGGTCGGCCGGGCCGTCGTGCTGCACCGGCGCATCGTCAGAACCGCGAGACGAGGCGCCAGTAGAACGCATCGCCGCGCAGTGCCGGGGTGCCCGACTGCACGCCAAGCGGGCGGCGTACCACGCGGTGGGCCCATTCCAGGTCCACCGAAAGGCTGGTTGTGAGGCGCAGCCTGGTGCCGGCGCCGAAGGAATGCAGCCGCCGGTTCGGGTCGGACTTCTGGTTTTCCACCGTCTCCCCCCAATCGTAGAAACCGTAGAACGTGCTGGCCACTTCCATCGGATAGCCAACCAGGTCGAAGGCAAAGCTGGTGTTCAACTGAAGCTCGATCGCCGTCGCCCAGGCCTTGTCGCCGGTCACCTCGCCGGCATAGTAGCCGCGGTTCAGGCGTGCGCCGCCCAGGTAGAACTTCTCCGCCGACGGCAGGATGTCGGGGGTGTACTGGGCCGCCAAGGTGGCCTGCAGGGCGACCGTGGCGCCATCCCATGGCTGGAACAGGGTCTGGTTGCGGCTGAGATAAATATTGACCTTGGTGAATTCGACCACCTGGTTCTGGCGACCGACATTCAACGGGTTGGTGGTGGATGCCCCGAACGCTGCCAGGCCGCGCGAGACCTTCAGGCTGGCCTGATTTATGGCGCTGCGCTGGGCGCCCAGCCAGCTATCCTGGCGGGCATATTCCGTACCGCCGCGCAATATCCGCAGGTTGTCACGGCTGGCCTGCCGGCTCGGCTGGCCGGTGAAGATTTCGCTGTCCAGCAATTCGAAGGTGCCGAAAACGCCAAGTGTCTGCTGGCGGGTGCGGATGACCGGGTAGCTGGCGGTCAGGCCGACATTGGTGGTCACGCCATGGTAGCGACTGGCCCGCAACCCGCCCGACGGGTCCGCGGTGCCGGAGCCGCCGAACAGGCGGATCTTGAGTCCGGAGCTGCCGATGAATGCCTCGCTGGCGAGTTGGCCGTAGATCTGGGTGTTGTTGAACGAACGGAACAGCGACGCCGTGGTGCGCTCTCCGTACTCGGTGAAGCTGTTGGCGTCGATCGCCAGCAGCGCACCCTCGGGTCCGGTGAACGGGGTACCGCGGTTGTCGGCCACCGCAATGCCGCTCCAGGCGGCCCGCTGCACTTGGGCGACGAGGGTGAGCGCACCGGGCGCTTCGGCTGACGGGCGCAGCACGGCACGCACGGCCACGCCGGGCACGTCCTGCGCCAGCAGCAGGGCGCGTTCCAGGGTGGCGGAATCGATCGGGTTCGTCTCGGTCAGGCGGTTGAGGAAGCGCAACACCTGCGTGCCGGCGGGGCCAATATCGCCGTCGAGCTTGACCTCGGCGATATGACCCTCGGTCACCACGAATCGCACGCGGCCGCCGCCGCCATCGGCGAGGGTGACGCCGGTCAACAGGTAGCCGTCGGCGCGGTAGCGGCTGAGAATTTCGCGCCGCACCGCTTCGACCTGGGCGCGGGTGACGCGCCCGCGCATGCCGGCAATCATCGTCGTCCAGCTGGCGTCGGCATAGACGGTGGAGCCCTCGACGGTGGCACCGGAGAGCTGGAAGACATCTTCCGGATTGCCGCGGCTGATTTCGGGCGCCGGCGCGGTTATCGGCGGGGCTGCGACTGACGGGCCAGTGGCGGGCGCGATGCGCGGAATCGGTGAGCCCTGGGGGAGGGCCGGTGATACCTGGGCTTGTGCGGCGCCGGCGGACAGGGCGGTTGCCACAGCGGCGATGGCGCAGGCCACCGCGCCGCCGCGCGTGGCGGCGAACAGGACGCCGGGCATCGCCATGCGTGCCGTGGCAGCGCCCGGTCGCTGCCGCCGGACTGTTTCCTCCCGAATGCGCAGCGTCGTACCCTCCTGGTTGTCGTTTTCCAGCGTCGCAGATTCCGCACGTTACGCAAAGCGTGTAATGCTGGCCGGGCGTGCCGGCCACGTGATCATGCGGGGGAGCTGACGGGCCCGCATGGCGTCGGCGATACGATGGTATGTCGATACGTCAGCCTGGGGGAATGCCATGACTTTGCCGATGCCAACGCTGGATCATGTGGTCGTCAACGTGCACGACCGGATGGACGAGGCCCAGGTCCTGTATGGCCGGCTGGGTTTCACCCTGACGCCGCGCGGCTATCACTCGCTGGGGTCGGTCAACCACCTGGCGATCTTCGGCACCGACTACCTCGAGCTGATCGGCGCACCGGCGGGCGGCGGTGGGCGGCGCGACATTCTGGGGTGGCCGGTCGGGTTGAACGGGCTTGTCTGGGGAACCGAGGACTCCGCGGCGGCGGCGGCGGCGCTGGCGGCGGCGGGCGTCGAGGCGTCGCCGCCGAACGAATTCACCCGGCCGGTGGAGCTGCCCGGCGGGCCGCGCGATGCGGTGTTCCGGACGGTGCGGCTGCCGAACGAGACCACGGCGGCGGGGCGGCTGTATTTCTGCCATCACCTGACCCGCGACCTGGTATGGCGCGACGAATGGCGCCGTCATGCCAATGGGACGGTGGGGGTGCTGGAATCGGTGATCGCCGCCGAGGAGCCGGCGCGGCTGGCCGGGCTGTTCGCGCGGATGTTCGGCGCCGCCGCGGTGCGGCCGGTGGCCGGTGGGTCAAGGCTGACGGTCGGGTTGTCGCGCTTCGATGTCGTCGACCCGCGCGAACTGACCGCGCGGTTCGGCGCGGCCGCCGCGCCGGCGCTTGGGCGGCGGGAGTGGATGGCCGCACTGGTGCTGCGGACCCAAGGCGTGGACATGGCGGAGGCGGCGCTGCGGGCGGGCGGCATCGTGGTGGCGGCACGGACGGCGGATCGGGTGCTGGTGGGATCGGAGCAGACGATGGGCGTGACGCTCGCCTTCGTTGGATAGGGGGCAGCGATGACGGGCAAGGTTCTCGTGGTGACCGGCGGCAGCACCGGCATCGGTGCAGCGGTGGCGCGCATGGCAGCGGCGCGGGGCTATGCGGTGGGATTGTCGTACCGCAGCAGCGCGGCGCCGGCAGCACAGGTGGTGGCCGATATCCGCGCCGGCGGCGGCCGGGCCTTTGCCGTGCGCGCGGACAGCGCCAGCGCCACCGAGACCGCGGCTTTCTTCGCGGCCGTTGACTGCGAGCTCGGCCCGGTGACGGCGCTGGTGAACAATGCCGGCATCACCGGCCCGGCGTGCCGTATCGAGGCGCTGGACCCGGCGGCGCTGGACGAAGTGTTGGCGACCAACGTGCGCGGCTGCTTCCTGGCGCTGCGCGAGGCGATCCCGCGCATGGCCACCGACCTGGGCGGACCCGGCGGCGTGGTGGTCAATGTATCCAGCCGTGCGTCGGAAATCGGCGGGGCGGGGGAGTGGGTGCACTACGCCGCTTCAAAAGGGGCGGTGGACACGCTGACGATCGGGGCGGCGCGCGAACTGGCGCCACGCGGCATCCGGGTGAATGCGGTCAATCCCGGGCTGATCGACACCGAAATCCACGCCAAGGCCGGCATGCCGGACCGGACCGAGCGGTTTCGTGCCGCAATCCCGATGGCGCGGGCCGGATCGGCCGAGGAGGTGGCCGATGTGATCCTGTGGCTGATGTCGGAGCAGAGTTCCTACGTCACCGGCGCGCTGGTGCCGATTGGGGGCGGGCGCTAGGGCGCGTTGACATCCAGTGCGGCCAGATGACTGCGCCGACGACCGACAGCATGGCCATGAAGGCACGTGAGGTTCGTTCGTGGCGCGTCGCGATTCGCCTGTCGTGTTTGGGTTTCAGGAAGAACCGCTCGATGGGGTTGCGTTCACAGTAGAGTATGAAGCCCCAATGGACCGTGGGTGATGTTGTTCTCGGTGGGATTGCGACGACCGCCGATCGCGCGAGCCGCAAGCCTCCCGTTTTCCCGCCACAGGCAGCCGACCCCACGCGCCACCCCTGGACCATCGGGAAAAGCGGACGAACACGCTATTCCAATTTCCAGGGCAATCGGGCAGATCGCGCCAGGGGGCGCCGGTCCGGGCAAGCCACAGGATCGCCGCTGCAAACAGCCGATTGTCCGCGCCCATCCGCCCAGGATCACCCGCCTTGCCCGGCAAAGGGGAGTGCATCCGCGCCCATTGCCGGTCCTTCAACATCAACCGAACTGGCGACATCGCGCGCTCCGGGAAAAGGAGCTTGAATCACGATTCTCGTCGAGCCGGGAATCTCGATGTCAACGCGCACTCACGATCATGATGGCGCCGATCCGTCGTCAGCTGAAGGCGGCGACCAGCCGCAGCGCGGCCGGGCCGGCCACCACGATGAAGATGCAGGGCAGCACGAAGGCGACCATCGGCAGGGTCAGCAGCACCGGCAGGCGCGCCGCCTTCTCCTCGAAGCGGATCAGCGTCTCGGTGCGCATCTCGCTGGCCAACGCGCGCAGCGCCTCGCCAAGAGGGGTGCCGTACTGCATGGTCTGGATCAACGTGGTGGTCAGGCGCTTCACGCTTTCCAGCCCGGTGCGCTCGCCCAGGTTGTTCAGCGCCACCTTCACATCGGAGTTCATCTGCAATTCGTTGACTGTCTGCTCGAACTCCCAGGCGATCTGCGGGTGGGCGGTGCGGATCTCCTGTGACACCCGGGTCAGCGCCGGTTCCAGCGGCAGGCCGGCCTGGGTGCAGATGAGCAGCATATCCAATGAGTCCGGCAGGCTTGCTTCGACCTTCTTGACATAGGAATTGCGCAGACGCCGTACCACCATGTCGGGCCCGACCAGGCCCAGGATGCCGGCGCCGGCGGGCAGCAGGTTGGACAGGGTGGCGTCCAACTCCATGTTCTGGGTAACCACCACCGCCACCAGCGGCAGACCGATCAGCAGCAGGATCTTGCAGCCGATGAACATGCCCAGGGCGCTGCGGCCCGACATGCCGGCCACGGCGAGTGCTTTTTCCAGTTCGGCGACCGTCTTGCGCGACAGCACACCGCTGCTGGCGATGTGCGCGCCGATCGCGGTCACCATGCGCGCCAGCACCGCACCGGGCTGGGGAACTGCGGCCGGTTGTCCCGCCCTGCCGACATAGGTGCCGTTGGCCATGCGCAGCCGGTCGCGCAGCTTCTCGTCACGCCTGGCATGACGCAACAGCACCAAGCCCGTTATCAGCATGGTCAGGGTGAGGACGAATGCTCCCGTCAACAGAACCGGGCTGTTCATTTCAAACTCGATCTGATAATCATGCGCATCGCCAGGATGCCGGTGGAAAGCGACAGGATGGCCACGCCCAGCAGGTTGCGGCCGGATTCCTCGACGAACAGGATGGCGATGTAGGATGGGCTGAGCACGGCCAGCCCGAGTCCAGAGACGAAGGGCAACGCGGCGAGCACCATGGCGGAGGTCCGCGCTTCCGACGCCAGGGCGTATGCCTTGGAGCGTAGAGCCACGCGCTTGCGGATGACGTCGGCGAGGTTTTCCAGCATCTCGGTCAGGCCACCGCCGGTTTGGGCTTGCAGGGTGAGGGCGGTGGCGAAGAACTGGTATTCGGGCAATCCGGCCCGAAGCGCCATGGCCTTGAGGGATGCGTCGAGTCGCGTGCCGATGGTAAGGTCGCTGGCGATACGGTCGAACTCCAGCGATGTCGGCGGCAGCGACTGTTTCGCGACGTGGCGCATTGCCTCGCTGACCGGGATGCCCACGCGCACCGAGCGGACGATCATCGACAGCGCATCGGGCATCTGGTTGCGCAGCAACTGGCGGCGCCGGTCATCGACCCAGCCGAAGAAGGCGCGCGCCAGGAACACCCAGATCGCCGGGATGGCAAGGAAGGCAAGATCGCCCACCAGGATGGTCAGCACCCCGGTGACCACGCGCGCCACCAGGAGCGACAGCACCAGCACGATCGCCCACGGCACCGGGTAATGGCTGGAATGGGCGGGGTCGAAGCCGAATATGCCCATCAGCCGGCGGTAGCGGCCCTTTTCCTGGGTGACTTCCATGCGCGTGATGGGGGTCGTCAACTTCCGGGACTTGGCCTCGTCGATGGAGGTACCGCTGATGCCGGCGAGCCGGGCGAGTACGCGTTGCTGGCGCTTGCGCTCGGCCATGATGCTAAGCGCGGCCACGACCATGCCGAGCAGCAGCGCAAATGCCCCGCCGATCAGCAGGAGGCGATGTTCAACGGCCATTGTCGGCCGCCCCTGCCTCTTCGAGGGCGGCCATCCACTCCCGTTCGTAGCCGAAATAGGCCAGGCGCGGCCCACAGGCCGGGCGCGCACGGCTGACCTTGTAGTGGCCGATGATCCGCCCTTCGTCGTTCTCGCCGTCCATTACGAATTGGAAGATATCGTTCATCAGCACGACATCGCCCTCCATGCCGCAGATCTCGGTGACCTGGGTCACCCGCCGACCGCCGTCGCGTTGGCGTTCCACCTGGACGATCAGGTTGATGGCGCTGACCATCTGCGTGCGGATCGCCTTGGACGGCAGGCCCATATTGCCCATCTGGACCATGTTCTCGATGCGGATCATGGCGTCGCGGGTGGTGTTGGCGTGGATGGTGGACATGGAGCCGTCATGGCCCGTGTTCATGGCCTGCAACATGTCGAACGCCTCGCCGCCGCGGACCTCGCCGATGATGATGCGGTCGGGCCGCATGCGCAGCGCGTTGCGCACCAGGTCGCGCTGGGTGATCTCGCCCTTGCCCTCCAGGCTCACCGGACGGGTTTCCAGGCGAACGACATGGGGCTGCTGAAGCTGGAGTTCGGCGGCGTCCTCGACGGTGATGACGCGTTCCTTCTCCTCGATCAGGCGGGACAGCGCGTTCATCATGGTGGTCTTGCCCGAGCCGGTGCCGCCGGAGATGACGATGTTCAGCCGGGCTGCCGAAGCCAAGGACAGGATCTTGGCCACTGGGCGGGTCAGCGCGCCGAAGGCGATCAGGCGCTCGAAATCGATCGGCTTCTTGCTGAACTTGCGGATCGACATGCTGGGCCCGTCCAGCGCCAGCGGCGGGAAGACGATATTGACGCGGCTGCCGTCCTTCAGGCGGGCATCCACCATCGGGCTGGCTTCGTCCACGCGGCGGCCGACACCGGCGGCGATTCGCTGGCAGATCGAGGCCAGGTGGCTTTCGTCGCGGAAGCGCACGTTGGACAGCTCGACCTTGCCGCCGCGTTCGACGAATACCTTGTAGGGACCGTTGACCATGATGTCGGCCACCCGCTCGTCGTCCAGCAGCGGCTGCAACGGGCCGTGGCCGAGCATGTCGTTGACCAGCTCCTGGGCCAGCATGCGCTGTTCGATGCCGTTGAGATGCACGCGCCGGTCGGTGGCGATTTCGGAAATCAGGCGTTCCACCTCCAGCGCCAGCCGCTCGGGCGACAGCGCGGCGACAGCGGCCGGTTCGAGGCGGGCGAGGCAGAGGATGCGAAGCTCGGCAATCGCCTCAGGTGGCGCGCTTTGGGACGCGGTGACCACGCTTATGCCGCGCTCGGCCGCCGTTTTGGGGGCGGCTGGCAGCGTGCTTGCCGCCGGCGCGTCGTTCGAGCGGCGGCGGCCGAAGCCGATGGATCCCGAAATCACCCGCGGCCTCCGAACAGGCGCCAGCCGCGGCGCGCCCGGGAGGTGGTGGCGGCAGCTTGTTCGCCGCGCTTACCCATGTCCATCAGGCCGTTGGCGGCTGCCAAGGTGGTCAGTTCCAGGATCGCCGCGCGCAGCGGGCTGCGGGCGGCCGCGGCGGGCTCGCCGATATTGGTGGCGCTGGACACCACGCGCGGCAGGTCGGGGATGGCGATATCAACCTTCAGCCCCAACGTCTCCTCGACCTGGCGGCGTTGCAGCCCGCCGGGCATGCCGAGGCGGTTCAGCGCCACGATGGCTCGCTCGCCTTGGTCCGGGCCGGATCGCAGGCCGAGCAGCTTCAGCGCGTCGCGGATCGACACCAGCGTGGGCAGCATCACCACCACACGCTGCTGGGCGAGTTCCAACAGGTCTCGGCTGAAGTGCCCGCCGTTGAATGGCACGTCCGCCACGATGAAGTTGTAGCGCTTGCGCAAGGCGGCCATCAGCGAGGTGGCCGCACCTTCGGCGTAGCGGGGGATCTCCGTCAGGGGTACGTCGCTGGCCAGCACGTGCAGGCGGTCGGATACCGGCTGGGCGGCGCGCTCGGCGAGCAGGGAGTCGATCCGGTCGGGTGTCTCGATCGCCGAGCGCAATCCGGGGCTGGGGGCGGTGTTGAGCAGGAAGGCGCCGGTGCCGCGATGCAGGTCGGCATCCAGCAGCACGGTATGGCGATTGCGTTCGGTGCCCAGGTGCCAGGCCAGGTTTGCGGCCAGCAGCGAGGTGCCGACGCCGCCCTGGGCGCCGGTCAGTGCGATCATGCGCCCGCCGAGGACCACGCCGGCGCGGGTCTGGCCGCGCACGAAGGGACCGAAATGACGCGCCACGATGTCGCGCGTCAGCGGCTTGGCCAGGTACTCCATCGCGCCGAGGCCGCGGGTGACCTCGCGGTAGAAGGTGATGTCGTGGATGTCACCGACCACGAGCACCACGACGTCGGGCTCCACCACCTCGGACAGCTGGCCGAGGGCGGCCAGGGGCTCATCCTCCCCGCTGACATCGACCACCAGGATGCGCGGCGTGGTCATCTTCTGCAGTGCGGTGATGGCCGCGCGGATTCCGCCGCGCCGCATGTCGGCGGTTTCCAGCATCAGATCGGCCAGACCGTCGCGTACCGCGGATTCGGTCTGCGCGTCCGCCAGGAAGGAGACCAGCTGTGGTCGGTCGTGGCGCGAAACCGCGGCACGGGGATCGATCCCGGCGGCGCTGCCCGATCGGTTTGCCACTTCGGACATCAGCGTGGAGTCTCGCTGCCGGACTGCGGGGCAGCGCCGCTGGTGGAGACACCCGTGCCCGACTTCGGGCTTGGCGCCGGACCTTGCCACAGGTGTTGGACCGCGGTGACTGGCGTACGGATGCTGCCCGTGCCGGGGCCGCGGCCGCGGGTCAAGTCGGCCGGATCGGCAACCATGGCCGCGAGGTTGTCGTCGTTTGCCGTGCTGGGCCTCCAGACCCCCTCACGCTGGTAGGGGTCGATTTTATTGCAGCCGGCCAGGGCGAGGGTGCCGAGCAACAAGGCGGCGACGCGGATTTTGCGTGTCCGGGACATGATCATGCTCACTGCAGGATGAAGCCTGGGCGGCCGGTGGAAGCCGAAGCGGGTCCGGCGGCGGCGCGCCCGGTGGCGGTTGGCGCGGCTGCCCGCCCGATCTGGCGTAGGTGAAGCAGCCGATCGCGGTCGTTGGGCACGGTGTAGTTCTCGCCGGCCACGCGCAGCTGCGAGGGGTTGTTCACCGGGCGGACGATGTAGGGCGTGATCAGGATCACCAGTTCGGTTTCCTGCCGCAGGAACTTGTCGGAGCGGAACAGCGACCCCAGGATCGGCACCTCGCCGATACCCGGGATGGCCTTGTCGCCCTGGGTGACCGTGTCCTGCAGCAATCCGGCGATGGCGAAGCTCTGACCGCTGCCGAGTTCCAGCGTGGTTTCGGCGCGCCGCACGCTCAACCCGGGGATGAGCAGCGACCGCCCGCTGCCGATAAGCTCGATCTGCACGTCGCGCGAAATCTGGCTGACCTCCGGACTCACCTTCATCTGGATCCGGTCCTCGGACAGCACGGTCGGCTGGAAGCCGAGGCTGACGCCGAACTTCTTGAACTCGATGGAGATGGTGCCGTTCTGCTGGCCGACCGGGATGGGGAACTCGCCGCCGGCCAGGAAGCTGCCCTGCTGGCCGCTCATCACCGTCAGGTTCGGCTCCGCGAGGATGCGGGCGAGATTGTCCTGTGCCAGTGCGTCGAGGATCCCGCTGAAGGAGGCACCCTGGCAGGCCCGCGGGTTCAGCACAGTGCAGGCAGCATTGGTCAATCCATTGGCGCTGAGCGTCAGTGCCGTCAGGTTGGCGATGCTGCCGATGTTTCCCAGCGCCTGCCAGTCGATGCCCAGGTTGCGGGTTACGGAGCGCGACACCTCGGCGATGCGCACCCGCAGCATGACCTGGACATTTGCGGCGACGGTGATCTGGTCCTCGATCGACTGGCCGTCGGTGATGAAGCCGCGGGCAATCGACAGGGCGCGCGCGGCCTCCTCGGGATTTGCGACCTGGCCGCTGAGCAGCAAGCCCTTGGATTGCGGGCTGACGCGGATCTGCGAGCCGGGCATCACCCGCGCAATGGTGGCCTGGGCCTCGGCGGAAGCATAGGCGGCGGGGCGGACGAAGACGTCGTATTCGGCAACCGAGGCCCCGGCCGCATCCACCGCGGCCACCGTCGTGCGCCCGGCACCAACGCCGAAGATGAACAGGGTGTTGGCGCTTGCCGGGCGCACCTCGGCGATGCGCGGGTCGGCGACGAAGACGTTGGCCGCGGCACTGGGCAGGGTGACGACGCCGCCGGTGCCGGCCTCGAAACGCAGTGGCCGGCGGGTGGTGGGCAATGGGGCGCGGGCGGCAGCCGGATTGGCGGCGGCCAGCGGCACCGGCAGGGGTGTGGCCGCCGCCGGGGGCGGCTGGGCCGCCGCGGGGCTGATGGTCGCTGCCGCCAACAGGGTAGCAAGCAACGGGCCAAGCCCGGAAAGGCCTGGCAGCCGATGAAGACCTGTCATTGGAACTTGTATTCCTTGCTCTCGGACGTACCGGAGTGCACGCGCATGATATCGGTCCGAAGTCGTGGAGGTTGACGTGCCAGGGCAGAGGAGACATCGCTGGCGTAGACCGCCGTCTGGTCGTCGGTCCCGGGCTCGCTGGTGTCCGAGGAACGCACGCTAAGGGAAAGTCGCCCGATCCGCGCGGCCACCTGTACCCATTGGACCTGTTGGCTGGTCACTTCGATCGTGACCGTGCGTGCCGAATTGCCTTCGGCACCGCCAGGCAGGGCACCCTGGACCATCTGCTGGTCGATGGCGATGACCCGCGCGTTGCGCTGCACCACCTCGGCGGCAACCCGGCGGCCAATCGGCAGAGCGGGGTCGTCGATCGCCTGGGTCATGATCACGTCCACCCGGTCGCCCGGCCAGATCAGGCCGGCTGCGCCGCTGATGGCATCAACGCCCACGGTGACCGCACGCATGCCGGGCGTCAGCACGGCGGCCAGGAAGCCATGATCGCCCGGGCGCATCAGGTCGTCCGGCATCAGCGGCTCGCCGGCCAGCAGCGGGCGGCGCACCATGGCGCCGATCAGCGCCTGGCGGTTTCCGGGGGTGTCGATGCTGGTGCCCTCGGGCAGGGTTTCGGCGGTGTACTCCCGCGCCGTCACCTCCTCGGGCTTCAGCAGGCTGCCGGCCCGCACCGCCCGGCCCGCGACCAGCACGGTCACCTTGGTCGGCGGCTTCGGCGCCTCGACCTTGACCTTGACCTCGGCCACGACCTCGGGCACCGCCTGGGCCACAGTCGCGGGGGGGCGGGCGGACACCCAGGCGATGATGCCGAAGCCGCCGAGGCCCAGGGCCATCATGGCGAACAGGATGATGCGCAGGACCATGGTTTGGTGCCCCTAGAGGGAAGCGGGATCAGGAAACGGTGGTCAGGCTGCCGATGGCGATCGCTACCGCGTACGGCAGGGCGGCTCCGCGGGCCAGGCGCCAGCGTTCGGCGCGCAGGGCGCGGCGGAGAAAGCCGCGCGGGCGCTGGGCCGGCGGCACCGGCGCCGGGCGCGGCACCAGCCGGCGCGCCAGCATGTAGATCACCGCCAACCCGCCGCCGGCCATGCCGACGGTGGTGACCATCGGGAATACGGACATCGGCGGCACCAGCAGCGCGCAGGCGGCCAGCAGCTTCATGTCGCCGCCGCCCATCCAGCCGCGCAGCCAGCACAGCAGTGCCAGGCCGCCGACGATGCCGGCGGCCAGCAGCGCCCAGGGCCAGGAGCCGTCGATCACCCGCAGCGACAGGCCGAGCACCGCCAAGCCGAGGGGGATCGGGTTGGGGATCAGGCGCGTCAACACGTCGCAGCCCGCGGCCAGGATCAGCAGGAAGGCAGCCAGCAGCGTAATCGTATCTGTCAGCACCGAAGCGAGCGGAAGCGCGGTCACGGCAGACATCCTGTCCTTTGGGGTCCGAGAGTGATACCCGCCGGGCGGGTCAGAAAGTCAGCGTATCCGAGGCATTGTTCTGGCGGCCGGTCACCGTGCCGAATGTGGCGGCGAGATCCACGGCGAGCACGTCAGCGGTCAGGCCATGCTCCACGGCGATGGTGCCGCGGCGGTCGGCAATGGCCCGGCTGGCCATGGCCCGGTTGGCGATCGGCATGATGGTCGTCATCAGGGGCTCTCCTGTGGTTGCAGCCCGCCATGCCTGAGGCCTTTCCGGGACTCCGGCGACGGCGGTGGTCAACCCTTGGCTGGCGAACGATACCGGTGCGCAATTACAAAAGGCTTACAGTCCATCGACATTCGTAAGCTGAAAATGTTGAAAGACGGTTAAAGGGAGAAAAGAAAAACAAGCAATACCAAATAACAACAGCAAATAATCTCGTCGCACCCGTGCGCGGAACGCAGGCTGCCCGTGTTGCCGCTTGGTGCGGGCGGCGCTGGGGGCACACTGTCACGGCAGCGCCGGCGGTGGCCCAGGCATGGCGATGTGCGACGGCGCGGCGCCGCGGGGCGAGGGGGTCCATACCGGGATCACCGCGCCGGGCGCCGCCAGGTCGGGTCCGGCAATGTGGATCATCACCGGCCTCACCCGCGCCAAGGCGATCCGTGCCGCCGCCAGCCGCGCCGCTGACCCGCCGGTCGCGCCTGGTGCTGCGCGCGCGGGCGCGCCGCCACCCATCCATGCGGCATAGACGCGGGCACGATAGGCCTCTCCGCGCTCCGGCGTGGATGAATGATAGGCGGCCACCGCCGCTTCCCAACTGCCCAGACGCTGGCGCAACGATGCCAGGAAGGCGCCGGCATAGGCGGCATTGCCGGCGGGGTCGAAGCCGTCCGCCAGGCGGCGGAACGCCAGCGGGTGGTGCACCAGGTTGACCTGGAAGCAACCGATATCGACGCTGGAAGTGCCGGTCGCGCGCAGGGCCTGAACCGCTGCGGTCGCGCTGGCGGCGTCGTCGAAGAAGCGACCCTGGCCATTGGCGTTGATGGTCCATGGCCAGGGGGCGAAGGTACCGGAGGCGGGGTCGCGCCGGCCGCTTTCCACCCGGCCGATCGCGCGCAGCAGCCCCGCCGGCAGCAGCATCGCCGCCTCCGCCTCCGCGCCGGCGCGCTCGCAGGCCTGATGGTCGGGCAAACTCGGGGGCAGTGGGGCGGCGACTGCGCGGCTTGCGGCCAACAGCACCGTCAGGGCCGCCGCCAGGCGTGGGGCATGGCGGCTGTGCCTGGTCAAATTGCCTCGGTCGGTCGTGGCATTCACGGGAACGGGTCGCCCAATCCTGCTGTTTCGGATGCCGTCCTTGCCGGGCTGGCGCGGGTGCCGGGCGCGGCAGCACCCTGCCTAGGCGCCAGGCGCTGCACCGCCTTGCCCAGGCGATCGCGTCCGGGTCCGGGAGCCGTGCGCATGGCGGCTATCATGCGGCATCAGTGCGCCAGGGCTGCGTCGTTCAGCCGCAGGTGGTGCTGTTCGATGGCCGGGTCGCTGGCTGCCGTCTCGCGCACGATATAACCGGCACCCCAGACCGTGGTTACCAACGAACCGACGCTGGCGGCGGCCAGGCGCTTGCGCAGCCGGTGCATCAGAACGTCGATCGACTTGATCTCGGGCTCATCGATGTCGCCGTACAGCGTGTCCATCACCGCCGATTTGGTAACCAGCGTGTTCTTGCGCAGGATCAGCAATTCCATGACGCGATATTCGGTGGGCGAGAGGTGCAGCTCACGTCCATGCGCGGTGGCCAGCCGGCTGTCCATATGCAGTTCCACCGGCCCGGCGCGCAGCACCGAGCGGGTGAAGCCGCCCGAGCGGCGCACCACCGCGCGCAACCGGGCGGCCAGTTCGCTGCCGTCGATCGGCAGGGTGATCACGTCGTCCGCGCCGATATCCAGCAGACGTGCACGGTCGCGCGGGGCGATTTGCCGCGAAATCGCCACCACCGGCAGCCGGCTGCCGGCTGCGCGCAGGCGGCGGACGAATTCGGTGGAGACGGGATCGGGCATGGCGGTATTGAACATCAAGGCGTCGAACGCATAGAGCCTGGCGAACTGGAGCGCCTCCTCGCCATTGGTGGCACGATCAAGCACGAAGCGATGCGCAGCCAGCATGGCGACAACGTCGCTGGTCTGCCCGGTATCCATCGCGGTGAGGAGAATTCGCATCGGTGGCATACCCCGTTGGTCGGTTGGCCCATGATTGCCCGGGTGGGGGACGGGCGGCATAGTCCGTCAGGAGGATGAACGACGGATGAATTCGCCCCATGCCGGCGGATCAGCTCAATGACGGCGGATGAGGCCGCGCCGCCCGGCACGCCTTGGCCACCGCGCCACCCGCCCGCACTACCGCAGGAGAGATCGTGACCGGACCAGCGTCTTCGTTGCCGTCGGCGCCGGAAGGGTCAAAGACACCCGGAACGCCAAGGGTATCGGCGGGCACTTCAACAATCGCCGACGCGGCACTGCCGGCCGGGCGGCTGGGCGGGCGCGATCTGGTGCTGTGCTTTGTGCTGGCAGCCCTGGTCGATGTGGCCGTTGGCGGGCGCGTGCTGCCGGCTGTGCTGGCCGGAGGGCTGGTCAACCCCGACAGCTACATGCGCCTCGTCCGTTTGCATGACATCCTTTCAAATGGCGCAGTGCTGGACTCGGTGATTCGCGACGGCGCGGGGCGCGGCACCCAGCTGCACTGGTCCCATCTTATCGACAGCCTGCTGGTGCTGCTGGCCCAGCCGCTGCGCCTGTTCCTGCCGTGGCACCAGGCGCTGCATGCCGTGGCCGCCGCATTCGGGCCGCTGGGCGTGGGCGCGCTGGGCGCCGCGGCGGCCTGGGCGGCGGCTCCGCTGGCGGCGCGGCGCTTCCTGTTTCTCGCCCCGCTGGCCACCGCCCTGGCCCCGGCGATCGCGGGGTACGGCATTCCCGGCGTGCTGCATCACCATGGTGCGCTGATGGTGGTGGTGGTGATGCTGGGTGGCTGGGCGCTGCGTGCCGGCATGGCCCAACCGCCGCGCGGCGCCGGGCTGGCGCTGGGGGCGTGGTCGGCGGTGGGCATCTGGTTCACGCCCGAAGCGATGCCGTTCATCCTGATGGCATTCGGCCTGGTGTGGCTGGCCTGGCTGGAGGCACCACGGGCGGGCGCGGGGGCGCGGATGGTGCGCGAGGCCGGCTGGGGCTTCCTGGCGACCGCGCTGCTGATCTTCGCCGTCGATCCACCGCTGCAGGACGGGCGCTGGGCCGTGGTGGCAGACCGGATGAGCGTGGTCCACCTGGCGATGGCGGCGGCAACGGCGCTCGCGGCCACGCTCACCTATGTGGTTGACCGTGCCCGGCTGGCCGGCATGGTCCGGCTGGGGGTCGGCAGTGTCGTCGGCGCGGCGTGCATCGGCGGCTGGATCGCGCTGTTCCCCGGCCTGTTGCGCGGCGCCGAGGGGCTGCTGGACCCGGCTACCGCGGCGCTGTTCTTCCGCGGCATTTCCGAGATGCAGCCGGTGCGCGGGCTGGCGGATTCGCTGACTTACCTGTTCGCCGGCGCGGCCGGCACGGCGGCGCTCGCCTGGTTCGCCTGGCAGGCACGCAGCCTGACCATGGTGGCCGCGGCGGTGGCGGCGGGCGCGCTGCTGGCGTTCAGCGTGCAGCATGTCCGCTTCGCCTCCTACCCTGCCTGCCTGGCGGTGGCGTTGCTGCCGGTGGTGTTGACCCGGCTGACCGCGGCGCTGGCCGGGCGGACCGAATCGCGGCTGGCACTGGCGCGGGTGGGCACGCTGGCCGCCTTTGTTCTGGTGCCGCAGGCCGGCAGCGCGCTGGCGGCCCACGATGCCGCCGCGCCATCCGGGGTGCCGGGTACCGCCTGCCCGGTGGCCGCCGCCGTGGACTTGTTGGCGCCCTATGCCGGCCGCGTGGTGCTGAGCGATGTGAACGACGTACCGGAGATCCTCTACCGTACCGGCATGCGCACGGTGGGCTCGCTGTACCACCGCAGCCCGCAGAACTTCCTCAAGCTGCGCGCGGCCTGGCGCAGCCGCCCGGCGGTGGACGGGGCCGCGGCGGTGCGCCAGGCCGGGGCCGAGCTGGTGCTGTTCTGCCCACGCCCGCGCCGCTCCTCGCTGGTGGCCGATGTCGATGGCGAGACCTTGCTGGACGCGCTCGGCGCCGGCCATCCGCCGCCCTGGCTGCACGAGCTGGGCCGCAGCCCGGCGGGCCATATCCTGTATGAAGTGAGGCCCTGAGGCGCGGTTTACCGCCCCGCCGCGCGGTGCGACGATGCGCCATGAACGCGCCCCTGTCCCCCCTCGTCCGCGCCACCGGCGCGCCGCCGATCCCCGCCGCCCGCGCCTGGGCCGCCCGCTATCATGGCCAGGCCGGCCCGGCGATCGACCTGACCCAGGCGGTGCCCGGCTACCCGCCGCATCCCGACCTGTTGGCACGGCTGGCCGAGGCGGCAGGCACGCGCGCGGCGGCCGGATACGGCGACATCACCGGCGACGCGGGCTTGCGTGCGGCGCTGGCCGATGACCTTGCGCGGCGCTACGGCGCGGCATTCGGCGCCGACGACCTGGCAATCACCGCCGGCTGCAACCTGGCCTTCGCCATGGCGATGACGGCGATCGCGGCCCCAGGGGATCAAGTACTGCTGCCGGCGCCATGGTATTTCAACCATGAGATGGCGTTGCGGATGCAGGGCGTGGATGCCGTGGCGCTACCCTGCCGCGCCGAGGCCGGCTTCGTGCCCGATCCGGAGGAGGCCGGTTCTCTGCTGACATCCGCCACCCGCGCCATCGTCCTGGTCACGCCGAACAATCCCACGGGTGCGATCTATCCCCCGGCCACCATCGCCGCCTTTGCCGGGTTGTGCCGGCAGCGTGGCCTGTGGTTGGTGCTGGACGAGACCTACCGGGATTTCCTGCCGGGCGACGCGCCGCCACACGGGTTGTTCGCGGACCCGGGTTGGGGCGATCACGTGATACATTTGTATTCATTCTCCAAAGCCTACTGCGTGCCTGGCCACCGCGTCGGCGCCATCGCCGCCGGACCGGCGCTGCGCGAGCAACTGGCCAAGGTGCTGGACACCATGCAGATCTGCCCGCCCCGCGCCGCCCAGGCCGCGCTGACCTGGGCGGTCGATGGCCTGCGCGACTGGCGCGACGGCAACCGCGCCATCATGGCCGCGCGCGCCACTGCCTTCGCCGCCGCCATGGCCGGGGTGAATTCCTGGCGCGTCGATGCCCTTGGTGGCTATTTCGCCTACCTGCGCCTGCCGGATGCCGCACCCGATGCCCTGCGGGCCGCCGAGCACCTGGCCGCCGAGCGCGGGTTGATGGGCCTGCCCGGCCCGTTCTTCGGGCCGGGCCAGCAGCGCCACATCCGCCTGGCCTTCGCCAATGCCGAGGCCGACGCGATCGCCGCGGTTCCCGCCCGCCTCGCGGGGCTGTGGACGTAGAGGGGCCGGCTGGCCTAGATTCACGCAACGGCGGGGCACGCCGGACGCCAACGGGAGCAGACAGTCCATGCGCGCAGCCATCTTTCACGCCGCCAACCAGCCGCTGACCATCGAAGACGTGCAGGTCGCCAAGCCGAAGGCCCGCGAGGTGCTGGTCCGCACCGCCTTCGCCGGGCTGTGCCATTCCGACCTGCACATGATGGAGGGGCTGTACCCCTGTCCCACCCCCGTCATCCTGGGCCACGAGAGCGCGGGCGTGGTCGAGGCGGTCGGCTCCGACGTCACTTACCTCAAGCCCGGGGACCACGTGATCTCCTGCCTGTCGGTGTTCTGCGGCACCTGCGCCAACTGCACCACGGGACACCCCAACATCTGCGACAACACCGAGGTCAAGCTGCTGCCGGGGGCCGCGCGCCGCTACACCTGGAAGGGCCAGGTGGTGCACCAGTTCGCCAACCTGTCGTCCTTCGCCGAACAGATGCTGGTGCACGAGAACGCGCTGGTGAAGGTGGACAAGGACATCCCGCTGGACATCGGCGCCCTGGTCGGCTGCGGCGTGGTCACCGGCGTCGGCGCGGTGTTCAACGCGGCCAAGGTGGAGCCGGGCAGCACGGTGGCGGTGATCGGCTGCGGCGGCATCGGCCTGTCCGCCGTCAACGGCGCGGCCGTCGCCGGCGCCAGCCGCATCATCGCCATCGACACCGTCTCCTCCAAGCTCGACGTCGCCCGCGAGATGGGCGCCACCGACGTGATCAACGCGTCGAACATGGACGTGGTGGCGGCGGTGAAGGAAATGATGGACGGGATCGGCGTGCATTATTCCTTCGAGGCGATCGGCCACAAGGTCACCGCCGAGCAGAGCTTCGCCATGCTCCGCCCGGGCGGCGTGGCAACCATCATCGGCATGATCCCGTTCGGCACCAAGATCGAGCTGCATGGCGCTGATTTTCTTCGTGATCGCAAGATCCAGGGCACCTCGATGGGCGGTAACCGCTTCCGCGTCGATATGCCGCGCATGCTGACCCTGTGGAAGCAGGGCCGGTTGAAGCTGGACCACCTGATCACCGGCCACATCAAGCTGGACCAGATCAACGAGGGCTACGCCCAGCTGAAATCCGGCGCCCCGCTGCGTAATCTGATCAAGTTCGACGCATAAACCATTGAGCACGCAGGGGGATAGATCCCCCTGCCATTCAAATGAATGAAGTTTTTTGGTTCTTTTTTTCAAAAAGGAACAAGCGCTTCTTTTTGAAAAAAGAAGCAAAAACTTCCGTTCATTTAGGCAGGGCGACGATGTTTTTCGACTCGCCGGCCGCGACATGTGCTGGCGCATCGAATCGTCCCGTGGCCGGATCGATGTCGCGGGCCTGGTAGCCGTTCGCGGCCAGCCAGGCCATCAACCCGGCCACCGTGTCGCCGCTGCCGGCCAGCGCGCGGTCGAAGACTTCCAGGATCAACGCCGGGCGCAGCCGTGCCAGGGCGGCCGCGCCGCCGCGCAGGGCGCGCAACTCGGCGCCCTCGATGTCCAGCTTGATCAGCTCGCAGCGATCGAGCCCGGCCAGAGCGGCATCGAGCGTGGTGGCGCGCACCTGCGCCAGTTCGGCGACGGCGACGCCTTCATAGGCAAAGGCGCTGCCGATGGTGTTGTGGCCGGCGTGGCCGGGTTCGGCCAGGCGAAGGGTCACCTCGCCCTCGGTATCGGCGATGGCGGCCTGGTGGGCAATGACCCAGGTGAAATCGCCGGCGGCGAGATTGGCCTGCAGGCGAGCGAACTCGCGCGGGCTCGGCTCAAAGGACACCACCCGGCCGGTCGGGCCAACGCGGCGGGCGGCAAAGGCGCTGATCAGGCCGCAATGCGCGCCGACATCGACGAAAACCCCGCCCGGCGGCAACAGCGCCTGGATGGCGAGCAGGGTCTCCGGCTCGTAGCTGCCCGAGAGCAGAAGTGCACGGCTGAGCTCGTCGCCCGGCACCAGCCAGACCGGCAACCCGTCCAGCACGCGCACCAGCGCAGGGGCCGCCATCATCGCAAAACCGCGTTCGCGCAGGCGTCCGGCGGTGTCCTGGGCGCCGGGATGGCCGTAGGCGCGAGCCCAGGTGGGGTCCGCCGCCAGCCTCACCTGCGGCATCAGGCGGGCCGGATCGAGTGCCGCGGCCGTAAGGCACCAAGCCGCCACGGCGCTGGTGCTGAAGCGGGCTTCCGGGTGCGGCGCCTCCAGCTCCAGCATCAGACCAGGGGCGGGCGGGGCGAACAGGGTGACGAGGACGCAGCCGTCGGCGGGAGCGCAGGACAGCGTGTCGGCCGCGGTGCCGTCGGCTTGCACCAGCCGCAGCGTAACGGCGCCGCCCTGGACAACCAACGCTACCGTGACGGCCAGCAGGGCGGTGTCCTCCGGCGTCGTGGCTGGAATGGCGAAGCAGACGCGTCGCCGGCCCGGCGACGGCTGATCCTCGACAGGGGGCGCCAGGGCGGTGGCCAGCCGTATCGCACCGGCCTGCGCCAGTGTTGCCGCGGCGTTGCCGGCGATGGCTGGCCGTGGCGCTGGCGGCGGCAATGCCGACCCCGGTCGGACCCGGCGCATCATGTGGCGGACGACCCGGCGCAGCATGGCAGCTTCCTCCGGCGTGCGGAGTCGCGCGCCATGACGGCAACCATGATAGAATGTTGCACGGCGGCACGGCAGGGGCCGTGCGCCGATCTTGACAGCCCCGCCCGGCTCTGGCCATTCGGCCCGGCCGGCAGCGGCCGTGCTTCGGAAAAGGCAGACGCATGAACCAACTGGCCACGATCGAGACGGTCGCCGAATACTGGAACCGCCGCCCCTGCAACATCCGCCATTCGCGAGCGCCGGTGGGCAGCCGCGCCTATTTCGACGAGGTGGAGCAGCGCAAGTATTTCGTCGAGCCGCACATTCCCGGCTTCGCCCAGTTCGATCGCTGGCGCGACAAGCGGGTGCTGGAGATCGGCTGCGGTCTCGGCACGGATGCCACGAACTTCGCCCGCGCCGGCGCGGAATACACCGGAATCGAGCTGTCGGAAGTCAGCCTGGACCTGGCGCGCCGCCGCTTCGCCGAGTTCGGCCTGAACGGCACCTTCGTGCATGCCGATGCCGAGCACCTGATGCAACATGTCCGCCGCGCCAGCTTCGACCTGGTCTATTCCTTCGGCGTCATCCACCACACGCCGAACCCCGAGGCGGTGATTCGTCAGGCGCGCCAGGCGATCCGCCCGGACGGCGAGTTCCGCCTGATGTTGTACGCCCGCGATTCCTGGAAGGACACGATGATCGAGGCCGGCTTCGACCAGCCCGAGGCGCAGTCCGGCTGCCCGATTGCCTTCACCTACAGCCAGGCCGAGGTGCGCCACATGCTGCGCGCCAGCGATTTCCTGGCCACCGAGATCACCCAGGACCACATCTTCCCCTATGTGATCGAGAAATACCTGCAATACGAATACGAGTTGCAACCCTGGTTCGCTGCCATGCCTCAGCCGATGTTCCG
>JADLHF010000267.1 GCA_020848935.1 Acetobacteraceae bacterium | reverse complement strand
TCGACCGGCATCTCGGGCGCCGCTTCGTGGCCGTGGGTGGGCTGGGTCACTGCGGTGCGGGGTTCCGGCGCCGGGCCGGCACCGCGGTTGCCGCGCAGCAGGCCGGTGACCCGATTGAACAGGTTCGGAACCTGACCGGGCGCGGGACGCGCGGCATCGGTGGTGGCCGGGGCCGGGCGGGTGGCCGCGGGGCGCAGCGGTGCGGCGGTGTCGGCACGGTGGGGATTGGAGAAGATCGCGCGATTGGGCTGCGCCGGCTCCGCTCGGGCATCCAGTGCCGTCTCGCCGGTGCGCGACGGCAGTGGGGCGGATTCGGTGAACGCCGCCGCGGACGTGCCGGGACGGGGGGGAGATCCCAGGCCAGGGGCTTGCGACGGTCCCGCCGGGCGCAGCGCCGGACGGACGCCGATGCCGGGCGGGGCCGCGGGGCGCAGCGGGATCGGCTGGGCACCGGCGGCCTGCGAGTCGCCCGCCAGCGGGGGGGCGGCCACGGTGGCGACGGGGGCGGGGGTGGCGGGATCGGCCGTCTCGGCCGGGGTGGCGACGGCGTCGCTGCCCATGTCGATCATGCCGCCATTGCCGACCGCGACCAGGCGCGGGCGTTCAACCGACTTGACCGCCGACTCGATGCCGGTGGCCACCACCGAGACGCGGACCTTGCCGGCCAGGGTCTCGTCGATCGCCGAGCCGAAGATGATGTTGGCCTCGTCGTCCACTTCCTCGCGGATGCGGTTGGCGGCGGCATCGACCTCGAACAGGGTCATGTCCTCGCCGCCGGTGATGTTGATCAGCAGGCCCTTCGCACCGCGCATGCAGGTGTCTTCCAGCAGCGGGTTGCTGATGGCCAGTTCGGCGGCGCGGATCGAGCGGCCCTCGCCCTCCGCCTCGCCGGTGCCCATCATCGCCTTGCCCATCTCGGCCATCACGGTGCGGATGTCGGCGAAGTCCAGATTCACCAGGCCGGGTGCGACCATCAGGTCGGTGACGCCCTTCACCCCCATGTAGAGCACCTGGTCGGCCATCTTGAAGGCTTCCTTCCAGCCGGTGCGCTCATTGGCCAGGCGGAACAGGTTCTGGTTGGGGATGACGATCAGGGTGTCGACGAACTCCTGCAGCTCGGAGATGCCGTATTCCGCGGCGCGGGCGCGGCGGCTGCCCTCGAAGGTGAACGGCTTGGTGACCACGCCGACGGTGAGGATGTTGCGCTCGCGTGCCATGCGGGCGATCACCGGGGCGGCCCCGGTGCCGGTGCCGCCGCCCATGCCGGCGGTGATGAACACCATGTGGGCGCCGTCGAGGTGGCGGTACAGCTCCTCGGCGGCTTCTTCCGCGGCGGCGCGCCCCACCTCGGGTTTCGCGCCCGCGCCCAGGCCCTGGGTGATGTGCGGGCCAAGCTGCACGCGGCGGTCGGCGCGCGAGTGCATCAGCTGCTGCGCGTCGGTGTTGGCGACCACGAACTCCACGCCCTGGAGGTTCATGGCGATCATGTTGTCAACCGCGTTGGTTCCGCCGCCGCCGACGCCGATCACCGTGATGCGCGGCGTGAAGTCCGTGTGCATCGTTTGTGGGATGGTCAGGTTCAACGTCATCAGGATGGGCTCCCCAGGTGTTTCACTTCTACCGTGCTCAAGCGATTCGCAACTGCCCGGCGGTGGATTTTCGCAATCCGTGCCGGTCGTTTCTTTGCCGTGGCGTGCGGGCGTGGCATTGCGGTCACACCCGCTCGCGCAGGAAGGCGACGATGCGGCTGAACAGGCCGCGCGGTGGTTCGATGTCCAGGTCCAGGTCGGGCAGGCGGCGGCCTTCGCCGGCACTCCACGACAGCAGGCCGACGGCGGTGGCAAAGGCCGGACCCTGTGCCGAATCGGGCAGGCCGCGGAGCTGGGCCGGGCGGCCGAGGCGGACCTGGCGGCCGAGCATCTCGGCGGCCATTTCCCGCACCCCGGCCAGCTGGCTGGCGCCGCCGGTCAGCACCACGCGGTGGCCGGCGACCCGGCCGAGGCCGGAGGCGTCCAGCCGCTGGCGGACCAGCTCGAAGGTTTCCTCCAGGCGGGGGCGGATGATGTTGACCACCATGCTGCGCGGCACCTTGGCGATCTGGTGCTCGTCCTCGCCGACCAGCGGCACCGGCAGCATCTCCTTTTCGTCGTCCGGGCTGACCAGGGCGCTGCCCCACAGGGTTTTCAGGCGCTCGGCGGCGGTCACCGTGGTGGACAGCACGGAGGCGATGTCGCGCGTGACATGCAGGCCGCCGAGGGGAAGCTGCTCGGTGTGGAGCAGGTGGTTCTCGGCGAACACCGCCATGCCGGTGGTCCCGCCGCCCATGTCCAGCACGGTGGCCCCGAGCAGCTTCTCGTCCTCGACGAGCGTGGCGATCCCTGCGGCCATCGGGGCGGACACGAGGTCGCCCATCTCCAGGTCGCAGCGCGCCAGCGAGGCGTCCAGCGTGCGCAGCGCGGTGGTGCCGGCATCGACGACGTGCAGCCGGCCGATCAGATGTTCGCAATGCAGGCCGCGCGGGTCGCCCACGCCCTGGGCGTCGTCGGCGGAAAACGCCATCGGCAGGATGTGGACGATGCTGCGCCCGGGGCTTACCGCACGGCTGCGGCCTTCCTGGAGAACCCGGCGGATATCGGCCTCGGTCACGCTGCGGCCGCCGACCGGCCATTGCACGTTGAACAGCCGGCTTTCCGGCTGGCCGCAGGACAGGTTGACGGTGACCTTCGGCAGGCGGATGCCGGCCTCCTCCTCGGCCTGGCCGACGGCGGCGCGGATGGCGCGCTCGGCCTCCTCGATATCGACGATGCCGCCGCCGCGCACGCCGCGACCCTTCTGCCAGCCGAAGCCGAGGACGCGCAGGGTGCCGTCGGTCTCCGCGCGGCCGATGACGCAGACGATCTTGGTGGTGCCGATGTCCAGCACGCCGAACGGGCCGGACGGGCGGGCGCGGCGGTTCGGGGCCGCGTCGTCGCGTTCCCCCGCGCCGTCCGGCGGGGCAAGCGGGCGGCGGGACATGTCGTTCACGATGGTGCCCCTTGCGCCATCACGATGGTGCCCCTTGCGCCATCACGATGGTGCTTCGCCTCGGCGTCATGTCCTGCGGCCCTGCACGGAGGGTTTCGGGTCGGCCGGCGGGCGCACCACCAGCCGGTCGGGCAGGCGCAGATCCACCACCGCCAGCGGCCGATCGAGCAGGGACTGGTGGGCCTGCAACTCGGCGAGCCGGGCCAGGGCGGCGGCCTCGCCGGTTTCGGGCAGCATCACGTCGGCCCCGTTGGTCATGCGCAGGTTCCAGCGCCGTTCGCCCACGCGCACCGCGGCCACCATGCGCTTCTGCAACTCCGGCTGGCCGGCCAGCAGGTCCATCAGCGCCGCGGCGGCAGCCGGCGCGCCGGTGCCCACCACCAGCGGCAACTGGTCGGCGAAGGCCGCCACGTCGGATTCGGTCACCGTCGCGCCGTCGCGATCCACCAGCAGGAACTTCCCGTCGGTCTGCCAGACCGCGAAGGGGCGGCGTTCGGTCAGGCGGACGCGGATCGTTGCGGGCAGATGGCGTTCGACGGTGGCGGTGTCCACCCACTTGATGCTTTCCAGCCGCTGGCGCGCCTCGGACAGCGAGTACGACAGGATCGGTTCGCCGGGGCGGATGCCCAGGGCGGCGCGCAACATCGCCTCGGGCGTCTTGGTGCGGCCCTCGACCACCACGTGGTCCACCCGCAGGCCCAGGCTGGCGGCGACATCGCCCACCCGCTCGCGCAGGCTGGAGCCGTCGCCGAGCGCCTGGATGCCGTACAGCGTGGCGAAGCCGCTGCCGAGCACGATGCAAAGCAGCAGGGCGGAGCGCAGCCGCCGGCGCTGGTTGCGCCAGATCAGCTTCCAGCGGCCGGGCCGGTCCTGC
The DNA here is from genome assembly GCA_020848935.1 of Acetobacteraceae bacterium. Taxonomy (GTDB): domain Bacteria; phylum Pseudomonadota; class Alphaproteobacteria; order Acetobacterales; family Acetobacteraceae; genus CAMDGX01. The sequence continues at coordinate 5,637 of JADLHF010000267.1, read as the reverse complement.
AGGCGCGCAGGGCGGGCCGGGGCGGCGCGGCCCCTTACACGCGACATGCGGCATTCTCCACCATCCAGGCGCAGAGTTGCGGGAAGCTCATGCCGCGATGGGCGGCCTGTTCCGGCAGCAGCGAGGTGGGCGTCAGGCCGGGCTGGGTGTTCACCTCCAGCAGCACCAGCCGGCCGGGCTCGCCTTCGGTGTCGTCGTAACGGAAATCGGCGCGGGTGGCGCCGCGGCAGCCAAGGGCGCGATGGGCGGCCAGGGCGACGTCCATGGCGCGGTCATAGATGGCGGGGTGGACGGCGGCCGGGATGACGTGGCGCGAGCCGCCCTCGGCGTATTTCGCCTCGTAGTCGTAGAAGTCGCCGTTGGCGGCGGTGATCTCGGTGACCGCCAGCGCACGCTCGCCCATCACGGCCACGGTCAGCTCGCGGCCGGGGATGAATTCCTCCACCAGGGCGGTGGCCCCGTAGCTCCAGGCCGCCGCGACGGCGGCGCGGCGGTTGCCGCCTTCGCGCATGATCTCCACGCCGACCGAGCTGCCCTCGTTGATCGGCTTGATGACATAGGGCAGCGGCAGCGGGTCCCCGTGTTCAAGGGCCGCAATGTCCACCAGCCGGCCGACAGGCACGGGCAGGCCGGCGGCGGCGAAGACGGCCTTGGCGGCAACCTTGTCCATCGCCAGTGCCGAGGCGCGCACGCCGGAATGGGTGTAGGGGATGGCGAGCCAGTCGAGCACGCCCTGGATCGCGCCATCCTCGCCGAAGCGGCCGTGCAGGGCGTTGAACACGGCGTCGGGCCGCGGGTCCAGCGCGCGCAGCACGGCGCCGAGATCGGTGCCGACCTCGACGGGGGCGACATCGAAGCCGGCTTCGCGCAGGGCGGCGATGACCTGCCGGCCGGTGGACAGGCTGACCTCGCGCTCGGCGGACATGCCGCCGTAGAGCACCGCGACGCGGGTCATGCTGTTGCCTCCGGTTTTGGCACGCCGATGCGGCGGATTTCCCAGTGCAGTTCGACGCCGCTCATGGCCCGCACGCGCGCGCGGACCTCCTCGCCCAGGCCCTCGATGTCGGCTGCCGTGGCGGTGCCGGTGTTGATCAGGAAGTTGCAGTGCTTCTCGCTGACCTGGGCGCCGCCGCGCACCAGGCCCCGGCCGCCGGCGGCGTCGATCAGCTCCCACGCCTTGAGGCTGCTTTCGGCGGCGGTCGGGTTGCGGAAGGTGGAGCCGCCGGTGCGGGCGCGGACCGGTTGGCTGGCCTCCCGCGCCGCACGGATTTCGGCCATGCGGGCGGCGATCAGGGCGGGTTCGCCGGGCACGCCGCGGAAGCGGGCGCGCACCACCACCGAGCCCGGCGGCAGGGCGGCGTGGCGGTACGACAGGCCCAGCTGCTGGACCGGCAGGCGGAGCAGTTGGCCGTCGCGGGTGACGATCTCGGCCCAGTCGAGGCTGGCGGCGACATCGCTGCCATAGGCGCCGGCGTTCATCGCCACCGCGCCGCCGATGCTGCCGGGGATGCCGGACAGGAACTCGATGCCGGCCAGTCCGGCGGCGGCGGCGTGTTCGGCGACGGTCACATCCAGCGCCGCCGCGCCGGCGATCACGCCGTTGCCGTCGATCGCGATGGTGTTGAAGCCGCGGGCGAGCTTCACCACCACGCCGCGCACGCCACCGTCGCGCACGATCAGGTTCGAGGCGGCGCCGATCGCCAGCACCGGCACATGGTGGGGCAGGGCGGCGAGGAAGGCGCCGAGGTCCTCGGCATCGGCCGGGCGGACCAGGAGCTCGGCGGCGCCACCGACGCGAAACCAGGTGGTGGGGCCGAGCGGGGCGTTGGCCTGGGCGCGGCCGCGCAGGCGGGCGACGGCCTCGGCGATCGGGTCGCGTTCGCTGACCATCATGCCGCACCCCCGATGCGCAATTTCTGGCCGGCCTGCAGCTTCGCCAGCTCGCCGGGCAGCGCGGCGGCCCATTGCGTGATGTTCCCCGCGCCGAGGCAGACCACGAAGTCGCCGGGCCGGGCGATGGCGTGGACCATTTCGGCGAGGTGTTCCGGCCCGGGCAGCGGCACCACGCTGCGGTGGCCGCGGGCGCGCAGGCCCTCGACCAGGGCGTCGCGGTTGGCACCCTCGATCGGTGCCTCGCCGGCGGCATAGGTGTCCGCGACGATCACCGTGCCGGCGTCGTTCATGCAGGTGCAGAACTCGGCGAACAGCGATTGCAGGCGGGAATAGCGGTGCGGCTGCACCACGGCGACCACGTTCTGGGCGCCGGCCTGGCGGGCGGCCTTCAGCACCGCGGCGATCTCCACGGGGTGGTGGCCGTAATCGTCGATCACGGTGATGCCGCCGGCCTCGCCGGTCTTGGTGAAGCGGCGCTTGACGCCGCGGAAGCCGGCGAAGGCGCTGCGCAGGGTGGCGTCGTCGATCTCCATCTCGGCGCCGATCGCCACTGCGGCCAGCGCGTTCTGGACATTATGCTGGCCGAGCATCGGCAGGCGGAACGGGCCCATCTTGCGGCTGCGGCCGCGCGCCCTGTCCGCGATCGTGACCTCGAAGGTCGCGCCCAGCTTGTCCATCACCAGCTTGTCGGCGCGCACATCGGCCTGGGGCGAGAAGCCGTAGGTGATGATGCGGCGGTCGGACAGGCGGGGGATCATCTGCTGCACCGCCGGGTGGTCGATGCACAGCACCGCGAAGCCGTAGAACGGCACGTTCTGGACGAACTGGTCGTAGCCGGCCAGCATCGCCTCGCCGGTGCCCCAGTGGTCGAGGTGTTCGGGGTCCATGTTGGTGACCACCGCGATGGTGGCCGGCAGGCGCAGGAAGCTGCCGTCGCTTTCGTCGGCCTCCACCACCATCCATTCGCCGGCGCCCATGCGGGTGTTGGTGCCGTAGCTGTTGATGATGCCGCCGTTGATCACGGTCGGGTCCAGCCCGGCGGCTTCCAGCACGGCGGCGACCAGGCTGGTGGTGGTGGTCTTGCCGTGGGTGCCGCCGATGGCGATCGCCCAGCGCAGGCGCATCAGCTCGGCCAGCATTTCGGCGCGGCGCACCACGGGGATCAGGCGGGCGCGGGCGGCCTGGACCTCGGGGTTGTCCGGCTTCACCGCGGTGGAGACCACCACCACCTGGCTGTCGGCCAGGTTGGCGGCGTCGTGGCCGACGGCGACGGCGATGCCGGCCTCGCGCAGGCGGCGGACATTGGCGCTGTCGGCGATATCGCTGCCCTGCACGGAGTAGCCGAGATTGTGCAGCACCTCGGCGATGCCCGACATGCCGATGCCGCCGATGCCGACGAAATGAATGGTACCGATCGAGAGAGGCAGTGCCCTCATGCCCTGCTCTCCTGCACGGCGGTGATGCGCGACTGGACGAGGTCGGCCAGCCGGGCGGCAGCATCGGGGCGGCCGGCGGCGGCCGCGGCCCGGGCGGCGGCGGCCAGGCGGGCGGGTTCGGCGAACAGGCCGGCCAGCCGGCCCACCAGCCCTTCGGGCGTCAGCTCGGCCTGCGGCATCAGCCAGGCGCCGCCGGCATCGGCCAGGGCGGCGGCGTTGGCGCGCTGGTGATCGTCGATCGCGCCGGGCAGCGGCACCAGCACGGCGGGGCGGCCGATGGCGGCGAGTTCGGCGACGGTGGACGCGCCGGCGCGGGCCACCACGAGGTGGGCATCGCGCAACAGGGCGGCGACATCGGCGAAGAACGGCGACAGGGTGGCGTGGATGCCGGCCGCGGCATAGGCGGCGCGCACCCGCGCGATGTCCTCGGCGCGACATTGCTGGGTGACCGCCAGCCGCGCCCGCATCTCATGGGTCAGCAATGCCAGGGCGGGCGGCACCATGTCGCTGAACACCCGCGCACCCAGCGAGCCGCCGAGCACCAGCAGGCGGATCGTCTCCTCCGGCCCGGCGTAGGGGCTGGCGGCGAGGGCGGCGATGGCCGGGCGCACCGGGTTGCCGGTGATCTCGGTGCGGATGCCTTCGGGCAGGCGCGTGGTGCCGGCCAGGCTCAGCGCCAGCACGTCGGCGCGGCGGGCCAGCCAGCGATTGGCGCGGCCGAGCACGCCGTTCTGCTCGTGCAGCACCACCGCCGGGCGCGGGCGGATGAAGCGGCTGGCCAGCACCGGGGCGACCGAGGGGTAGCCGCCGAAGCCGACGATCGCCGCCGGGCGCAGCCGGGACAGGATGGCGCGGGCCTGGACGGTGCCGGCGGCCAGGGCCGCGAGCGACCGCACCGCACCCAGGGCGCCACGGCCGGCGATGCCGCCGCCGGCGAGCACGAAGCGTTCGCGGCCCTCGAAGGTGGGCGAGGCCAGGCCGCCGGACCGGGCGTCGGTCATCAGCACCACGCGCTGCCCGCGCCCGGCCAGTTCGGCGGCGAGCGCCTCGGCGGGGAAGAAATGCCCGCCGGTGCCACCGGCGGCGACGACCACCGGGCGCATCTCGGCCCCTCTCACGACACGTCGCCATGCAGGCGCCGGCGGGTCAGCGCCAGCAGCAGGCCGATGCCGAGCCCAACGGCAAGTGCGGAAGAACCGCCATAGGAGACGAAGGGCAGGGTCATGCCCTTGGTGGGGATCAGATGCAGGGTGGAGGCGAGGTTGATGAAGGCCTGCAACCCGAAGCCCGAGGCGAGCCCGGTGGCGGCCAGCACCACGTACATGTCGCGCTCCGGCAGCACGCGCAGCAGGCCGCGCAGGGCGACGAAGGCGAACAGCAGCACGATCACCAGGCAGACCAGCATGCCGAACTCCTCGCCCGCCACGGCGAAGACGAAATCGGCGTGGGCGTCGGGAATGTAGTCCTTCACCCGCCCCTCGCCGGGGCCGCGGCCGAACAGCCCGCCGGCACCGAACGCCTTGGTGGCCAGGTCCACCTGGAACGTGTCCCCGGCGGCGGGGTCGAGGAACTTGTCCACGCGGCGGCGGACATGGTCGAGCGTGAGATAGGCGAGGTAGCCGGCCGCCCCCAGCCCGCCCATGGCGCCGGCCACGAACACCACGTGCACGCCGGAGACATAGAACTGGATGATCAGCACGCCCATCAGCACGGCGAGCATGCCCATGTCCTTCTGCAGGGTCAGCAGCAGCGCGATCAGCGCCGCCATGCCCAGCGCCAGCCCGGGCCAGGCCAGCCGCAGCGTCCAGTTGGTCTCGCGCTTGCCCTGGGCGATCAGCCAGGCCGCCACGACCGCGAAGAACGGCTTGAGGAACTCGCTGGGCTGCATCGACAGGAAGGGCAGGCTGAGCCAGCGGCGCGCGCCCTTGATCTCGGTGCCGGTCACCAGGGTCAGCGCGGTCAGCAGCAGGGCCACCGCACAGCCGGCCAGCGCCACCCGGCGCACGCCGCGCGGCGACAGCAGCGAGACGGTGAACATCACCGCCATGGCGGCGCACAGGAACACCACCTGCTTGAGCAGGAAGATGTCGCGCGACACGCGGATCGCCTTGGCCACCGCGGGGCTGGCGGCCATCATCATGACGTATCCGACGAAGACCAGGGCGGCGATGGCGGCCAGGGTCCAGCGATCGACCGTCCACCACCAGCGGCCCAGCAGCGAGTTGTCGGCGCGCGAGGGCATCATCGGCCCGCCTCCTGCGCGCCGGCCGCCCGCACGCAAGCCTCCTGCACGCAAGCCTCCTGCACG
>JADLHF010000266.1 GCA_020848935.1 Acetobacteraceae bacterium | reverse complement strand
TTTCGCTTCTATCGCCTCGGCGAACCCGTCTTCGATCCCGATGGCCGCATCAACCCCGCCATCCCCTTCACCCACCTCGCCGCCCATGTCTGGTTCGCCGAAACCTCCATCGCCCTGGGCAAACCCGCCACCACGCCCCTGCTCGGCATCCACGGCACCACCGCCATCTACCTCCTGTACAACGGCGTCCTCGGCGACAAGCGCCCCCACGGCGGCAACGTCCTCACCGCCAAGCTGCTCGCCGCCCTCCCGCCCCACCCCGGCCCCAAAATCATCTACGGCGAAGCCACCCGCCTCTCCCCCGCCCGCCTCAAGGACCTCAACATCGTCTTCCGCCAGACCCCCTACGATCTGAAAATCCGATGACCCCCTTCGCCCTCAAGACCTACCAGGCCGAAACCCTCAAAACCCTGCGCACTTGGCTTGAAGCCGCCCGCATCGTCGGCGCCAAGCCCGCCTTCGAGACCATGGACAAGCCCGGCATCCGCACCCCCCGCCCCTATCAGCCGCTCCGCGGCATGCCCACCGTGCCCTATGCCTGCCTCCGCCTGCCCACCGGCGGCGGCAAGACCCTGCTCTCCGCCCACACCGTAAGGCTCGCCGCCGACGCCTATCTGGAACGCGAATTTCCCCTCGTCCTCTGGCTCGTCCCCACCAACACCATCCGCGCCCAGACGCTCGAAACCCTCCGCACGCCCGGCAACGCCAATCGCGAAACCCTGCTCGATGCCTTCGCCGGCCGCGTCCGCGTCTTCGATATCGCCGATTTCACCCAGCTCACCCCCGCCGACCTGCAATCCCACGCCTGCATCATCGTCGGCACCATGCAGACCCTGCGCGTCACCAACCCCGACGGCCGTCGCGTCTATGCCCACAACGAAAATCTCGAACCCCACTTCACCGCCATCCCCGCCGCCACCCCCGGCATGGACCGCTACGACACCGGCGATAAATCCGGCCGGATCAAGCCCTCCTTCCGCAACATCCTCGCCTTCCACCGCCCCCTCGTCATCGTCGATGAAGCCCACAACAACACCTCATCCCTCAGCTATGAGGTGCTGCAACGCATCAACGCCGCCTGCGTCGTCGAATTCACCGCCACCCCCGCCCCCGACAGCAACGTCCTGCACAACGTCGCCGCCACCGAGTTGAAGGCGGAGGAGATGATCAAGCTCCCCATCCGCCTCACCGAACACGCCACCTGGGAAGGTGCGGTCCAGGACAGCCTCCTCACCCGCCAGCGCCTCGCCGGCTTCGCCGCCGCCGACCCCGAGTACATCCGCCCCATCATCCTCTTCCAGGCCGAGGAGAAGGGCCGCGAGGTCACCAAGGAAGTGCTGCTGAAGCATCTCGTCGAACAGCACAACATTCCTCGCAATAAGATCGCCATCGTCACCGGCGACCAGAAGGAACTCGACGGCATCAACCTCTTCGCCCGTGACTGCCCCATCGACCACGTCATCACCGTCGAAGCCCTCAAGGAGGGCTGGGACTGCTCCTTCGCCTACGTCTTCTGCTCCGCCGCCACCGTGCACTCGAAGAGGGACGTCGAACAGATTCTCGGCCGCGTCCTGCGCATGCCCTATGCCAGGCGCCGCAAGCACCCCGCCCTCAACCGCGCTTACGCCCACGTCGCCCGCGCCTCCTGGCCCAACGCCGTCCGCCAGTTGCACGACCACCTCGTCGATATGGGCTTCGAAGCCAGCGAAGCCGACGCCGCCATCGAGAAGGCGCCAACCCTCCCGCTCACCGGCGGCACCGGCCTCTTCCCCGCCACGCCACCCCCCACCATCGTCGAACTCTCCGAGGACCTGACCGCCTTCGCCCTCACCCCCGCCGAACGCGCGGCGGTCAGCATCGACAAGACCGCCCAGGGCAGCCGCGTCACCTTCACCGGCGAAGTCCCGGCCGAAATCGTCACCCGCCTCGCCGCCGCCATCGTCGCCCCGGACGCCCGCGCCGACCTCCATGCCGAGGCCCGGCGCCATCGTGCCATCTGGCAGTTGCACGCCTCGCCCGCCCAGCGTGACGTACCCTTTCGTGTGCCCCAGCTTTGCTTTTTCGCCGATGGCGCCCTGGAACCCGCCGATCCCGACACCATTCTCGGCGCCGCCGACTGGTCGCTGCTCGATTACCCCGCCGAACTCACCGCCGACGAATTCGCCTTCACCGAAACCGGCGTCCAGTGGGAAATCGATCTCAACGCCGCCGGCCGCCTCACCGAACGAACCGTCGCCCGCGCCGATCAGATCAATCTCGAACTCGCCGACACCGGCTGGACCGCCCAGCACCTCTGCCGCTGGCTGGAGAACAGGGTGCGGCAGCCGTACCTGACCCAGACGATCCTGCTCGAATTCGTCCGCCGCTGCCTCGCCCACCTCACCGGCCCGCGCGCCCTGCCCCTGACCACCCTCGTCCGCTGGAAATTCATCCTCGCCCGGGTGCTGGTGCAGAAGATCGAACAATGCCGCGCCCTGGCCGCCGCCGGCAGCTATCAGCAATCCCTCTTCGGCCCCCAGGCCGCCGTCGAAACCAGCTTCACCTACACCTTCGACTTCACCCCCGAAGGCTACGCCCCGCACTGGCCCTATCCCGGCCAGCCCTACCAGTTCCAGAAACACTATTACGCCGCCATCGGCGAGTTGAAGAACACCGGCGAGGAATACGACTGCGCCATCGCCCTGGATATGACCGCGCAGGTCAAGCACTGGGTCCGCAATCTCGAACGCCGCGGCTTCTCCCTCCCCCTCGCCGCCGGCAGGTTCTATCCCGACTTCATCGCCGAACTCCACGACGGCCGCCTGCTCATCGTCGAGCACAAGGGCGCCCACCTCGTCGCCGACAGCCAGGAAAAGCTCAATATCGGCCAGCTCTGGGCCGCCAGCAGCGCCGGCCGCGCCATCTTCGTCATGACGGTACAGGAGAAGGGCCGACCACCTCTCGCCACCCAGATCGCAACCGCGATCGGCTGACGCCAGCCCCATCAAACCGCTTGCAGCGGCCCTCCGCAGTTAGTATATAACTAACTATGTTATCCCACGCAATCCCGCACCCCGCCGCCCCGCGGCCTCCCGCCCCGCGCCCCCTTGCGCGGGCGCTGGCCGATTGCGTCCTCTCCGCCCTCCTGGTCGTCCTCATCCACCGCCGCATCGCCGAGCTCATCGCCCGCTTCGAACATCTCCTCGATCTCTGGCGCACCGGCCAGCTCCCGGCCCTTCCCCCCGCGCCGCCGCGCCGCACCTTGCATGGCCAGCCCCTCGCCACCCCCCATCACGCCCTCCCCACCGCCACGCCGCGCGCAGCCCCCGCGCGCCGCCGCGCCACCGCGCGCGCCATCAACCCCGCCACCACCCCGCCCACCGCCACCCGGCCCACCGCCAACGGGCCCACCGCCACCCGGCCCACCGCCACCCGGCCCACCGCCACCGGGCCCACCGCCACCCGGCCCGCCGCCACCGGGCCCGCCACCGGCCCGGCGGCGCACACCCTGCCGCTGCCCCGCCGCCATCCGCGCGCCAGCAGCCATCCCGCCCGCGCCTCCCCGCACCCACCCCTCGCCCACGCCACACCGCCATGGCCCGGCAATTTTTTGGACCCCTGGGCCGCTTCATATATCCACATGTCTTTCGTTGCGTTATCAGAATATTCCGTAATAACACCACGCTGCCGGAACCACCGCGGTTCCCTTTCCATCGCTCCATACTTGCGACACGATGCCGGCATTCCCTGCGCCGAGGAACGCTATGCCCGCCGCACGCGACCCGACCTCGATCGCCCACAAGACCTTCGCCGTCGCACAGCATGTGCCGCTGGTCGCCCTCGGCGCCGGGCCCGCGGGCATCGCGGCGGCGGTGCCATCGGCCCCCCGCGCGGCGCTTTCACTCGACGATATAACCAGTCTCCTCCGCGGCATGGGTAAGCGAGGTGACGAACCAGCGCGCGAAGGTCGCAAATACGATGAGATCGTAGCTTGGCGCCGCATCGCGGTGGTGGACCACGCAGGACAGCCCGGCCACGGGCGATACCGCCGCGCGGCCGGGGCCGAATTCGCGCCCATGCAGGTCCAGGCTGGATAGTTTGCCCAGCACCCAGGCAGCGCGGCCACCGGACAGGGCGATCACGCTGCGGCCATGGGTCTGCTCGACCACCGAGGCCGTGTCGCCGCAGGCCGCCTTGATGGATTTGGCCAGCGCACCCTCCGGGCTGCGCGGGGCGACCAGCAGCCAGCCATCCGGCTGGACCCACAGCGCCGAGAAAGCGGGCGCATCGAAAGTGTGGCCGGGCCCCGGCAGGTCACTGCCAAATCGGGCCAGCATCGCCGCGGCGACATCGCCCGCCCGTCCCTTGCGCGCGAAAACCTGTACCAGGTCGCAGCGCCGTTCGGCGATACGCACGGCGCCGTCGCCCGCCGCGCCGTGGCGCCCGGGCACCAGCGTGTTGCCAAGCGGGGAGACGGGATCAACCACGGACACGCAGATTCTCCGCATCGACAAAGTGCGGGCTGGTGATCTCGACTTCCACCGTCTCGTCCAGCATGGGGAACGCCGCCTGCATCCGGCTGCCCTGGCGTGCCGCCCCGCCGCGCAGCATCGCCAGGCCGATCCAGCCCTCCAGTTCCACCGCGCGGGTCACGCTGGTGATCCAGCCGAGGCTTTCCGTGCTTCCCGGCGTCACGAGATGCGCGCCGGCCCGCAGGCGATCGTGGCGGGTGGCGGGGCGGATACCCACGAGAACGGGGCGATCGGGATCGGTGAGGCCGGGGCGCTGCGACAGGGCGCGGCCGACGAAATCGCCGCGCTTCTTGACCATCCTGCCAAGTCCGAGGTCCGCGGCGGTGGTCTGGCCGTTCAACTCGGAGCCGGCGACATGGCCCTTTTCGATGCGCAGCAGGCCGAGCGCCTCCAGCCCGTACGGGGTGATGGCGTATTCCTCGCCCGCCTCCAGCACCGCGGTCCAGACGGTCTCGGCATAGCCGGCCGGGGTCATGATTTCGTAGGCCTGCTCGCCGGAGAAACTGATGCGCAACACCCGCACCGGGCAGCCGCGCACGCTGCCGTCGCCCACCGCCATGAACGGAAACGCCGCGTCCGACAGGTCCAGGTCCTGGACGATCTTGCCTATTGTGGCCCGCGCCTTCGGTCCGGCGATCGACATGCCGGCCCATTGGTCGCTCACCGAGGCAAGCTGAACGTCAAGCTCGGGCCAGCAGGTTTGCAGGTGGAACTCCATGTGCGCCATCACCGGCCCGGCATTGGCGGTGGTGGTGGTGACGAAGAAATGGTCGGTCGCGAGGCGCGAGGTGGTGCCGTCGTCGAACACGATCCCGTCCTCGCGCAGCATCAGCCCGTAGCGCGCACGGCCGACCGGCAGGGTGGAGAAGGTGTTGGTGTAGAGCCGGTCGAGGAACGCGGCGGAATCGGCACCCTGGACATCGATCTTGCCGAGGGTGGAGACGTCGCATATGCCGACCGTCTTGCGCACCGCCCGTGCTTCGCGCAGCACGCTCGCCCAGGCATCCGCATCGGCTGGTATCGGATAGAACGCCGGGCGGAGCCATTGCCCGGCGTCCATGAATTCGGCGCCGCGGCGTACGTGCCAGTCGTACAGGGCGGTCAGTCTTGTCGGCGCGAATTGCTGGCCGATATGCGGCCCGGCGATCGCGCCCCAGGTCACCGGCGAGGTGAAGGGCCGGAATGTCGGCAGGCCGACATCCTGCACCCGTTCACCGCGCGCTGCCGCCAGCACCGCCGCCCCGACCAGCCCGCCGGACTTGCCCTGGTCGGTGCCCATGGTGTGGGTGGTGTAGCGCTTGGCGTGTTCGATATGCTTGTAGCCCTCGCGATGGGCGAGGCGGATGTCGTTGGCGGTGACATCGTCTTGCAGGTCGACAAAGGCCTTGCCGGGGACGTCGGCTTCCCAGAACGGCAGCAAGCCATAGGCGGCATCTCCGGCGCCGGGCAGCGGGATGTCGGCCGCCGCCGCCCTGGCCGCGGCGGCGCCGGCGCGCGCGCCGTCGGCCGCTGCCTCGGCGAAGCCCAACACGCCATTCGCGGCGCCGGCGGAATGCTGGTCCAGCGTCGCGGGGCCCGGCACATGCGCCGCGAGCGCCTCGCTCCATTCCAGCGGCGTGCGGCCCTGGCTGGCCAGTTGCACCGCCGGGCTGTGGCCGCCGGACACGCATAGGAGATCGGCCACCACCAACGTGTCGCCGCCGCCCGCGCCGCGCCGCGCCACCCGGGCGCCGACCAGTGCGGTGCCGCCGGAGGCGCCGGTGACCTGGCTGTCCGCCCACACCGTTATGCCTCGCGCCCGTGCTGCCTCGGCGCCGGCGGATTCGGTGCGCGGATCAACCACGCCGGCCACCGCAATGCCGGCGTCCTGCAATGCGAACAGGCTGGCGTACGCAGCGTCGTTGTTGGCGAACAGCAGGGCGCGGCTGCCGGCGCGCACGCCGAACCGGCTGGCATAGGTTTCGGCAGCGCCAGCCAGCATGATCCCCGGCCGGTCGTTGTCCGGGAATGCGATCAGCCGCTCATGCGCGCCGGTGGCCAGCACGATCGAGCGGGCGCGGATGGTCCAGTAGCGCTGGCGTGGCGTGTGGGGCGGCGGCTGCGCCAGGTGATCGGCCACCCGCTCAACGGCGCCGACAACGTTATGGTCGTAGTAGCCGAACACGGTGGTCCGCGGCAGGATCGTTACGTCAGGCATGGCAGCCAGCGCCGCCAGCGTGGCCTCGCGCCAGGCGCCGTGCGCCGGTGCCGACAGCAAGCCGCCGCCAAGCGCGAAATCCTGTTCGCACAGCGTCACCCGCGCCCCGGCAGCGCCGGCAACCCGCGCCGCCGCCAGCCCGGCCGCGCCGGAGCCAACGACCAGCACATCGCAATGCGCCTGCACCGCGTCGTACCGGTCCGGGTCGGGCTCGCGCGCCGCGCGCCCGAGGCCGGCACTGCGCCGGATCAGCGGTTCATAGACTTTTTCCCAGAACGCGGCCGGCCACATGAAGGTCTTGTAGTAGAACCCGGCCGACAGCAGCGGCGCGATCAGCCCGTTGAGCGACAGCAGGTCCCAGCGCAATGACGGCCAGCGGTTCTGGCTGGCGGCTTCGAGCCCGTCATAGAGCTCGGCGGTGGTCATCCTGGTGTTCGGCTCCCGTCGCGCGCCGCCGCGCAGTTCGGCCAGGGCGTTGGGTTCCTCGGCGCCGGCACTGAAGATACCGCGCGGCCGGTGCAGCTTGAAGCTGCGGCCAACCAGGCGCACGCCATTGGCCAGCAATGCCGAGGCCAGGGTGTCGCCGGGATGACCGGCGTAGCTGCGCCCGTCGAAGCGGAACGCCAGCGTCTGGCTGCGGTCGATGCGGCCGCCGGTTTGGGTGCGGAATCCCTGGGTCATTCGGGCGGCACCACTTGGGTGGATGACGCCAGTCCGACGCTGTGCACCGCATGCGTCATGGTGTGGCGCACCACCTTGAGGAACTGCCGGCACCCGCCCGCATGGTGCCACCATTCCACATGCCAGCCGCGCGGGTTGGCCCGGCGATAGACATAGTCGTGGAAGTCCTCGATGGGTGCGTCTGCCGGCGGGCGGCTGACGGTGGCATCGCCGCGATAGGCGAACTCCGTCTCGTCGCGCAGGCCGCAAAACGGGCAGGCGATGCGGATCATGTCACTGGAGCCATGGAAAGGGGCCGTTGCCACGCTCGTCGAGCAGATGCCCGGTGCGGAAACGGTCGAGCCGATGGGCTTCGTTCAGCTTGTGCGGCGCATCATTGGCGATCGTCCAGGCGTGGCACCAGCCGGAGCCTGGCGTCGCCTTGAACCCGCCGTAGCACCAGCCCGCCGTCATGTACAACCCGGCCACCGGCGTGGTGGAAATGATCGGCGATCCGTCGAAGCTCATGTCCATCACGCCGCCCCATTGGCGCAGCCCGCGCAGGCGCGACAGGGCGGGGATCAGCGCGATCCCGGCCGCCCAGACGTGATCCACCACCGGCAAATTGCCGCGCTGGGCATAGGTGTTCCAGCCATCGAGCCCGCCGCCGAACACCAGTCCGCCCTTGTCGGACTGGCTGACGTAGAAATGCCCGGCGCCGAAGGTGATCACCTGGTCCACCAGCGGCTTCACCGCCTCGGACACGAAGGCCTGCAGCACGTGGCTTTCGATCGGCACATCGACCCCGGCCATCTGCGCCAGCCGCGACGTGTTGCCCGCCACCGCCAGGCCGATCTTGTTCGCGCGGATCGGCCCGCGCGAGGTCTGCACGCCACGGACCCGCCCGTCCACGACATCGATGCCCAGCACCTCGCAATGCTGGATGATGTCGACGCCCCGCGCATCGGCCGCCCGTGCGAAGCCCCAAGCCACCGCGTCGTGCCGCGCCGTGCCGCCGCGCCGCTGCAGCAGGGCGCCCATCACCGGGAAGCGCCCGTTATCGACGTCCACCAGCGGGCACATGGCGCGAACCTGTTCGCGGTCGAGCAGCTCGGCATCGATGCCATCCAGCCGCATGGCATTGCCGCGCCGGGCGGCGGCGTTCCGGCCGCCCTCGTTGTGGAACAGGTTCAACACGCCGCGCTGGCTGACCATCGCGTTGAAGTTGATGTCCTGCTCAAGTCCTTCCCACAGCTTCAGCGACCATTCGAAGAAGTTGTGGTTCTGCGGCAGCAGGTAGTTGGAGCGCACGATGGTGGTGTTGCGCCCGGTATTGCCAAGCCCGATCGGGCCACGCTCCACCACCGCAACATTGGTGATGCCATGCACCTTGGCGAGGTAGTAGGCGGTGGCCAGCCCGTGCCCGCCGCCGCCGATGATGATGACGTCGTATTCCCGCCTGGGAACCGGGTCGCGCCACGCGGGCTTCCACCCGCGGTTGCCCGTCAATGCCTCGCGGAGCAGTCGCAGCCCTGAGTAATGCATACCTACCCCCGTCGACGGTACTATGCGGGGCGTCCCTCCGGGGCGGCAAGTATTCTCGACACTGCCAAGCCGTGTGGCTCGGGCCAGACGCGCGCTTGACAGGGCTGTTTGGCGGCCGGGAGATACACGGCGCCGTGCCGCAGCGGATGGTCCCGGTGGCGGCGCCAGTCCTGAGGAGGGTTCCCGACATGAGCATGCTGGTGGTGACCGCCGATCGGGTAATCGACGGTACCGGCCGCGAGCCCATCGAAGGGGGCGCGGTGCTCATCGAGAACGGGCGGATCGCGGCCGTCGGCCGGCGCGCCGATCTCGCCGCCCCGGCGGGTGCTGCGGTGATCGACCGGCAAGGGGAGACGCTGTTGCCCGGCCTGGTGGATGCGCATAGCCACGTGTCGATCATTCCCGGCCTGGGCAATCAGGGTGGGCAACTGCGGGAGCGGGCGGGCAAGGCGATGTTGCGCGCGGTGCCGAATCTGCGCGCCGACCTGCTGTCGGGTGTGACCACCATGCGGGTGATGGGCGAGGAACACTTCCTGGACGTGGATCTGAAGGCCGCCATCGAGGCCGGACGGGTGCCTGGTCCGCGCCTGGTGATCGCAACGCGGATGATCGCCGCGCGGCATGGCCATGGCACGGCGCTGACGGCGAGCGACGGTGCCGAGGAAATCCGCCGCCATATCCGCGAGAACCTCGCCGCCGGCGCTGACTTCATCAAGTTCTTCGCCACCGGCGGCACGTCGAGCGCGCGCGCGGCAGCCGACACGTGCTTCTATTCGGAGGAGGAGATCCGCCTGATCATCGGCGAAGCGCATCGTGACGGCCGGCCGGCGGCGGTGCACGCGCATGGCGGCCCGGCGGTGAAGCTGTGCGTGGAGGCCGGGGTGGACACCATCGAGCACGGCAAGCTGTGCACGGCGGAGGATTTCGCGCTGATGCGAAAGCACAACACCTGGCTGGTGACGAACAACGCCATCAGCTTTCACCCCGACGGGATCGAGAAGGGCGACGCGCATACGCCGGAGATCATGGCCAAGTTGAACCGGGGCCGGGCGAATGTGCCGAAGATGTTCAGGCTGCTGCTGGACTCCGGCGTGCGCTGGGCGCTGGGCACCGACTCCATGCACGGGCTGTTGTGGTACGAGGCCCAGAAGGCCGTGGAGTTCGGTGCCAGCACCGCGCAGGCGCTCGCCGGCGTGACCCGGAACGCCGCGGACGCGATCGGTCGCCTGGGCGAGATCGGCACCCTGCAACCTGGCAAGCGTGGCGATGTGGTCAGCGTGCGCGGCAACCCCCTGGCGGATATCGCCGTGCTGCGCGAGGTGGGCCTGATCCTGAAGGACGGCGTGCGGATGGACACCCTGACCGCTGCCTGAGTGGCGCCGGGGCCATGCCTGGGCTTGCCTGCTGGTTGTCGCAGGCGCCACCGAGGGGTGCGCTCGGAGGAACCGGATTGCCGGCGCGCCGTGCTTGGCGGTGTGCTCGCAACCCCCGTGCCGGGCCGTGACGCGCCGGCTGCGCGAACGCCGGGGAGCCGAGCTTGGACGGGACGTGGCACCCGCCGAGCCTGGCGCCGTGGCAACCTGTGAGCCGGATCGACGCCGATCCCGCGTTGGCGCGCGACACCGTGGGCGGGCCGTTCATGGGCGTTTCGGTCAATGGCGCGCGGGCCCCGTTCAAGGCGAGGCTGGTGCGCCAGGCGATTGCCTTCGCCGTCACGCGCGAGGACATCATCGGCGTTGCCTTGCACGGTCGTTCGGGGCTGATAGAAGCGTTCGTGGGCGCGGGAGAGCCGATGTCATGGCGTGGCGGATTGGCGTTGATTCCGGCGGCACCTTCACCGATGTGTGCCTGTTCGATGATGCAACCGGACGGATCGAGGTCTGGAAGGTGCCGTCCACGCCGGACGACCCGTCGCGCGGCATCGCCGGGGGGATCGCGGAAGGCATAGCCCGCGTTGGCGCCGTGCCCGCCGAAGTCGGCTATTTCGGCCATGGCACCACCGTTGCCACCAATGCGCTGATCCAGCATCGCGGCGCGAAGACCGGGCTGATCACCACCGACGGGTTTCGCGACCTGCTGGAGATCGGCCGCCAGAAGCGCCCCGACCTGTACGACCTCCAGGCGGACAAGCCCGCGACGCTGGTCGAGCGCAGCATGCGGTTGGAGGTGGCGGAGCGGGTACTTCATACCGGCGCCGTCGAGACGCCGCTGGACATCGCGGCGGTCCGGCGCGCGGTGGCCACGCTGAAGGCGGCGGGGGCGCAGGCGGTGGCGGTGAGCTTCCTGTACGGCTTCGTCCGCCCCGAACACGAACAGGCGGTGCTGCGCATCCTCGCCGAGGACTTCCCGGACGCTTTTGCCTGCGCCGGCCACGAGGTGGCGCCGGAGTTCCGCGAGTACGAACGCCTGTCCACCGCGGTGGTCAACGCCTATCTCGGCCCGGTGATGCGCGGCTATATCCAGCTTCTGGCGCAGCGCCTGGCCGATCTCGGCATCGCCGCCGCACCGCATCTCACGCAATCCAATGGCGGGGTGATCGGCTTCGGTGCCGCCGCGCGGCTGCCGGTGCGCACCGTACTGTCCGGTCCCTCGACCGGCGTGGTGGGGGCCCAGGCCGTGGGCCGCCTGGCCGGCCTGGACAACCTGATCACCTTCGACATGGGCGGCACCAGCACCGATGTGGCGCTGCTGGCGAATGGCGAGAGCCGCCTGGCCAGCGAGGCCGTGGTGCATGGCTATCCCATCAAGGCGCCGATGCTGGACATCCACACCGTGGGCGCCGGCGGCGGGTCGATCGCGTATGTCGATTCCGGCGGCCTGCTGAAGGTCGGGCCGCGCAGCGCCGGCGCCAGCCCAGGTCCGGTCTGCTATGCCCTCGGCAGCACCGAGCCCACCGTGACGGATGCCAACGTGGTGCTGCAAACGCTCAACCCGCACTACCTGCTGGGCGGGCGGATGGCCGTGCGCCAGGATTTGGCCCAGGCCGCCATCGCCGGGCTGGCCGGGCGGTTGGGCATGGACGGAATGGCAACCGCGCAGGGCATTCTCGCGGTTGTCACTGCCAACATGGCCAAGGCGATCCGGGTGATCAGCGTGCAGCGCGGGCACGATCCGCGCGACTATACGCTGGTCGCCTTCGGCGGCGCCGGACCGCTGCATGCCGCCCGCCTGGCACGCGAACTCGATATTGCCCGCATCCTGGTGCCGCGCAGTCCCGGCATCCTGTGCGCCATGGGGCTGCTGCTCACCGATCTGCGCGCCGATTTCGCCACCACGCGGCTGATACCGCTGGGGGCTGCCGCGCTGCCGGCGATCAGCGAGGTGTTCGACGGCCTGGCCATCCGCGCGCAGCAATGGTTCAGCGAGGAGGGCATCGCCCCCGACGCGCGGCGGGCGACCCGAACCGTGGACATGCGCTATGCCGGGCAGAATTACGAACTTCCGGTGGCGCTGCCGGACGGGCCGGTGACCGCCGCGTCGCTCGACACCCTGGCGGAGGGCTTCGCCACCGCACACCAGCGCATGTACGGTTTCGTTGCCGAGGGCGAGACGGTGCAGCTCGTCACGTTCCGCGTCGAGTCCACAGGCAGGGTGCGCAAGGCGGCATTCCAGCCGCGCCGCGAGCGTGGCGCGGATGCCAGCGCGGCGGTCATCGGCACCCGGGAGGTCTGGCTGCCTGAAGCGGGCGGCTTCGTTGCCTGCCCGATCTATGACCGCGAGAAGCTCGATGCCGGCAACCGCATCGCGGGGCCGGCCATCGTCGAGCAGATGGACGCGACCACGGTCATCCTGCCCGGCATGACCGGGCGGGTGGAGCCGTACCTGAACCTGATCCTGGAGGCGTCATGAGCGAGAGCCGGCCATCGCGCGTCGATCCCGCCACTCCCATCGATCCCATCACGGTGGAAGTTCTCGGCAGCGCCTTTGCCTCGATTGCCGAGGAGATGGGCGAGGCGCTGGTGCGCGCCAGCTACTCCACCAACATCAAGGAGCGGCGGGATTGCTCGACGGCGCTGTTCGACACCAAGGGCAACACGCTGTGCCAGGCCGAACACATCCCGATGCATCTCGGCAGTTTCATCGGCATCCTGCCGCATATCCTCAAGCGCCATCCCGCCGCCGGCATGGCACCCGGTGACGTGTTCGTCGGCAATGACGCCTACGAGGGCGGCGGCACCCATCTGCCCGACATCGTGCTGGCCGAGCCGATCTTCGTTGACGGCACCATGGTCGCCTGGGCGGTCAACCTGGCCCATCATGCCGATTTCGCCGATCGCGGCCACGCGCATATCTACCAGGAGGGCCTGCGCATTCCGCCGATCCGGCTGTATCGCGCCGGCGCGCTTGTGAACGACGTGCTGGAGTTGATCCTGCTCAACTGCCAGGTGCCGCGCGAGCGCCTGTCCGACCTGCGCGCCCAGATGGCGGCGAACCGGCTGGGGGTGGAGCGCATGCAGGGGCTGTGCGCCAAGTACGGCACCGCCACCGTGCTGGCCGCCGGCGATGCGCTGCAGGACTATGCCGAGCGCAAGATGCGTGCCGGCATCGCCGCGATCCCCGACGGCACCTACAGCTTTGCCGACCGCTTCGATGCGCCGGAGATCGACGGCGAACTGGCGATGGGCTGCACCATCACCGTTGCCGGCGATGCCATGCGCCTGCATTTCGACAGCCCGCCGCAGGCCCGCGCCGGCATCAACTGCACCTACACCGCGCTGCTCTCGGCGGTCTATTACGCGGTCAAGACGGTGATCGATCCGACGATCCTGCCCAATGCCGGCCTGACCCGCCCGCTCACCGTCACCGCGCCGGCGGGCACGGTGCTGAACTGCACCCACCCGGCCGCGGTGAACGGCCGCCTGTCCGCCTGCCAGCGCGTGGTGGACCTGATCCATGGCGCACTGGCCCGGGTGGTGCCGGACCGGGTGATCGCCGCCTGCAACGGCGCCTGCTATTCGGTCACCTTCGCCGGCACCCATCCCGCGACCGGCGAGCTTTGGGTGTACCTGGAGACGATCGGCGGCGGCTCCGGCGCGCGCGCCACCAAGGACGGGTTGGACGGCGTGCATGTCCACCTCACCAACACCTCCAACCTGCCGGTGGAGTCGCTCGAACTGGAATACCCGCTCACCCTGCTGCGCTATGAGCTGGTTGATGGGTCGGGTGGCGCCGGGCGGCATCGTGGCGGCATGGGATTGCGCCGGGTCTATCGCGCCGAGGCGGATTGCCGGGTGCGGGTGGATGGCACGCGCATGCTGTCCGCACCCTGGGGCCTGCTCGGCGGCGAAGCTGGCGGCATGGGCGGGTATGCGACCAGCCCTGGCATGGTGCCGCTCGACCACGGCAATGGCGGCATGACCGGCGGGGACGTCATCACCATCACCACACCGGGCGCGGGCGGCTATGGCCATGTGGAATAGCGCCCGACCGTACCGCCCGGCTTGGTGTGGTGCGCGCCCGGCGCGCCGTGGCGTTGACTGAACCGGAGCCGCGGCAAGGTTTCCCCATGCGATCCGCGATGCACATTCGGTCCCGGGCGCGACGGCCGGCGAGCGGCAATGGCCGCTGCGGTTTTCGACAGCGATTGCGCCGCCCCGCGGCCATGGGCTAACTGTGCCGAGGCACGGGAGGCGGGCCAACCGCTCTCGCAAATGGGAGAACGCGATCATCATGACGACCCGCATGCCGCGCAGAAAGACTGTGGCCGCCGCCCTTGCCGCCGTGGTGGGAACGCTGGGCCTGGCCGCCGGCGGTGCCGCCGCGCAGGAGCCTAAGCTGCCCGCGTCGCTGACCATGACGGCGTACGACACCGGTTCGTCCGGCTTCAGCATGGTCGTGGCGCTCGGCAAGATGTTCAAGGACAAGCACAACACCGACGTGCGCGCGCTGCCGGCGGGCAACGACATTGCCCGCCTGGCGCCCTTGCGGACGGGCCGGGCGCAGATTTCGGCCATGGGCATCGGCGGCTTCTTCGCCATGGAGGGGATGTTCGAGTTCGGCACCAGGGAATGGGGGCCGCAGCGGCTGCAGCTGCTGCTCTCCGCGATGTCCTGCAACGGCGCCGGCCTCGGCGTGGCAAAGGACACCGGCGTGAAGGAGATGAAGGACCTGCGCGGCAAGCGCCTGGGCATCGTGGTGGGCTCGCCCGCGCTGAACGTGAACGCCTATTCCATGATCGCCTTCGGCGGCCTGACCAAGGACGACATGAAGCTGGTGGAGTTCTCGTCGTACGGCGCGATGTGGAAAGGCATGGTCAACAACGAGGTGGACGCCGCCATCGCGTCGACCATCTCGGGCCAGGCGCGCGAGATGGATGCCTCGCCGCGCGGGCTGGTCTGGCCGCCGACGCCACATGCCGACACCGAAGGATGGGCGCGGCTGCAGAACGTGGGGCCTTACTACACCAAGCATGTCGCGACGTGCGGCGCGGGCGGCATCTCGCCGCAGACCCCGATCGAAATCCCATTCTATCCCTATCCGATCTGGATGACCTATTCGAACCAGCCGGCGGAGCTGATCCATGCGGTCATGCGCGCGCTGATCGTGGACTACGACGTCTACAAGGACAGCGTGCCGGGCGTTGACGGGCTGGAGGCCAAGCGCCAGCCGCTGACCTGGGTGATGCCGTACCACCCCGGCGCGGTGGCGGCGCTGAAGGAGGCCCGGGTGTGGACCGACGCCGCGGAGAAGCACAACCAGGCGCTGCTGCGCCGGCAGGACGTGCTGGGCGCGGCATGGGACGCCTACCTCAAGACCGACCCGCCGGGCGACCAGGCGGCGTTCTACAAGGACTGGCTCGCCGCCCGCGGCGCGGCACTGCGGAAGGCCGGGCTACCGGCCATCTTCGAGTAGGCCGCCACCTCGTGGTTGCCCAGGGCGGATCGGCCCTGGGCGGTTCCGCTTGACAGGCCAGGGGCGTGCCGCGAAGAGACGCTGCGCCCCCGGGGGCGGAAGATCACAAGGTGTTGGGAGTTGATGCCATGAAACGCCGCGAATTGCTCGTGGCCGCAGTTGGTGCGGCCGCGGTTCTTGGCCTGCCGCCTGCCGCCTTGGCACAGGACATCAAGTTGCCGTCGTCGCTGACGATGACCGCCTACGAGACCGGGACCTCCGGCTTCAACATCCTGGTCGCCGTCGGCAAGATGATGAAGGATAAGCACGGCACCGATCTGCGTGCCCTGCCGGCCGGCAACGATATCGCGCGCCTGGTGCCGCTGAAGGCGAACCGCGCCCATGCCTCGGCAATGGGCGTGGGCGGGTTCTTCGCACAGGAAGGCGCCTTCGAGTTTGCCACGCGCGACTGGGGTCCGCAGCCGCTGCAGCTGATCCTCGCCTCCTCCTCGTGCAACGCCATCGCGCTGGGCGTGGCCAAGGACGCCGGCGTGACCGAGGTGAAGGAGCTTCGCGGCAAGCGCATCGGCACCGTGGTGGGCTCGCCCGCGCTGAACCAGAACGCATACGCCATCCTCGCCTTCGGCGGGTTGACCACCAACGACGTGCGCCTGGTGCAGTTCTCCAGCAACGGCGCGATGTGGAAGGGGATGGTGAACAACGAGGTCGATGCCGCCATCGCATCGACCATCTCGGGCCCGGCGCGCGAGCTGGACGCCTCGCCGCGCGGCCTGGTGTGGCCGCAGACCCCGGCGGCGAACACCGAGGGCTGGAAGCGCGTCAATGCCATCTCGCCATACTACTACCCGCACCGCACCACCTGTGGCGCCGGCGGCATCTCCGCGCAGAACCCGCTCGTGCTGCCCGCCTACCCCTATCCCATCTTCATGGCCTATGCCTCGCAGCCGGCCGACCTGGTCCATGCGATCGCGACGTCGATGATCGTGAACTACGGCGACTACAAGGACGGTGCGCCGGGGGCCGACGGGCTGGAGGCGAAGCGCCAGAACCTGGCCTGGGCGATGCCCTACCACCCCGGCACCATCAAGGCGCTGCAGGAGTCCGGCGTCTGGACGGCCGCGGCCCAGGCGCATAACGACGGGTTGATGCGCCGCCAGCAGGTGCTCGGCGAGGCCTGGAGCGGCTTCATGAAGGCCAACCCGCCTGCCGACAGCGCCGCCTTCGCCACCGCCTGGATGGCAGCGCGCAAGGCGGCGCTGGAGAAGGCGGGCATGGACGTGATCTTCAACTAGAACGCCACAGGCACCCGCATCATGTCCGAAGCCGGAATCGACGCACCCGAGGGCGACGACCAGCCTCGCTCTCGCCAGCTTTCGCTGCCGTGGCGGGTGGTTCTGATCGTCTGGACCGTTCTGTCCATGGCGCTTTGCTTCAACCAGCAGTTCACGTTGCGTTTCTTTATCGACCTGACGCTGCTCGACACCGAGTACTACTGGGCGCTGGTGGGCATCCTGCTGCCGCTGGCCTTCATCATCTATCCGGCGAAGCGCGGGCTGCATGCCGACCGGGTGCCGTTCTACGACGTCGCGCTCTTCCTGCTGACCACCGGGATCACCGTGGCGCTGGTGGCCACCGCCCGCCGGTCGGCACTGGAAGGCTGGGAATACAGCGCGCACATGGTGGCGCCCGGCTGGGTGGTTGCGGCGGCGGTGATGATGTGGC
This sequence comes from Acetobacteraceae bacterium, assembly GCA_020848935.1. GTDB lineage: Bacteria > Pseudomonadota > Alphaproteobacteria > Acetobacterales > Acetobacteraceae > CAMDGX01. Next base: position 2,241 of record JADLHF010000266.1, on the reverse strand, counting down.
TGCTGGCGTTGGAGGCGTTGCGCCGGGCGGGCGGCTTCGTCTTGTTCGCGATCATGGCGGTATTCTCCGCCTTCCCGCTGTTCTCGGGCATGATGCCGCCGCCGCTGACCTCGCCGTCGGTGGAACTGCTGGAGACGGCGTCGTACCACATCTTCTCGCGCGAAAGCGTGCTCGGGATCCCGATGCGCGCCTTCGCCGAACTGGTCATCGGCTTCCTCGTGTTTGGCACTGCGCTGCAGTACACGGGCGCCGGCGCCTTCTTCATCAACTTCGCCTTCGCGCTGTGCGGGCACCTGCGCGGTGGTGCGGCCAAGGTGGCGATCTTCTCCTCCGGCCTGCTCGGCTCGATGAGCGGAAGCGTCATCTCGAACGTGCTCACCACCGGCACCATGACGATCCCGGCGATGAAGCGCACCGGCTTCCGCCCGGCCACCGCGGGCGCGATCGAGGCTTGCGCCTCCACCGGCGCGGTGCTGGCGCCGCCGGTGATGGGGGCGACCGCCTTCATCATGGCGGAGTTCCTGAACATCCCATATGCGACCGTGGCGCTGGCGGCCGCGGTGCCGGCGCTGCTGTTCTACTTCGCGCTGTTCATGCAGATCGACTGCATCGCGGGGCGCGAGGCGATGAAGGGCCTGCCGCGGGAAGAACTGCCCAAGCTCGGCGACGTGTTCCGGGAGGGGTGGTACTTCATCTTCGTGATCATCCTGCTCGTCGTGCTGCTGCTGGTGATGAAGCGCGAGAACTGGGCCCCTTGGATGGCCACGGCCCTCCTGCTGGTGCTCAATCAGACCTTCTCGAAGCATCGCTGGGGCTGGGCTGATCTGGTGAAGTTCCTGGAGGGCAACGGCAGGGTGTTCGTCGAGCTGATCGCGGTGCTGGGCGGCATCGGCCTTCTGGTCGGCGCCTTCTCCCTGACCGGGCTGACCGGCACGCTCACCAACGGCCTGCTCTACATGGCGGGCAACGATCCGCTGCTGCTGCTGCTGATGGGTGCGCTGACCAGCTTCTTCCTCGGCATGGGAATGACCATCACCGCCTGCTACATCTTCCTCGCGGTGCTGCTTGCCCCGAGCCTGATCAAGGTCGGGCTGGACCCGATCGCGGTGCATCTGTTCATCATGTACTGGGGCATGGTCTCGTTCATCACGCCGCCGGTCGCATTGGCCGCCTTCGCCGCCTCGTCGGTGGCGAAGGCAAGCCCGATGCAGACCGGGCTGCAGGCAATGAAGATCGGCGCCATCATCTACTTCGTGCCGTTCTTCTTCGTCATGAACCCGTCGCTGGTGCTGCAGGGGGAGATGCTGGATTTCATCGGGCATTTCGCGACCGCGCTGATCGGTGTCAGCGTCGTGTGCGGCGGGCTTCAGGGATACTTGGCCGGTGTGGGAGACCTTCGGCGCAGCGGATTGCTGGAATGGCCGCTGCGCGCCGCGCTGGTGGTGGGAGGGCTGATGTTCGCCGCCCCTGGCGGAGGGTTGATGCCTTTGAGCCCCGTGGAGATGACGACGGCGGCAACCATCCTCACCCTTCCGGCGCTTCTGATTGCCTGGTCGATGGCCCGCCGCCGGCCGATCTGAGGAATCGGCGGTACGGCGAGGTCATACCAGCCCGCATAAAGATTGACCCATAATGCCAATCCTCGAAATGAGTGGCCGAAAAGGTCAGGAAAGCCTGGGCGCTGCCCAGACCCGCCTGGTCCGGCGCGCGCCTTCGCGCGACGGGCCGAGCCCCTGGACCTCATCTATTTGAAAAGTACTGGGATTCCAAAGACCCTCGGCCTTTGGTGGGTGCAGGGCAAAGCCCTGCTCTTGCCTGGATTCATGAGTCGTTGCTTTCGAGGATTGCTAAAAGGCGAAATCCGGCCGGGCTGTGACCTGCATCACAGCCCGGCACCGGGCCAGCATGCATCCTCACCCCCAGCCGCGGCGGAACGGGTCACGCGTCGCAATGAGGGGAGGGGCCGCATGGGCGCACGGACAATCAGACGGGCTGCGCTGCCCATCGCATCAGGCGTGATGCTCCTGCGAGTGGCGGCGTGTTCCTCCTACGGATATCGCACCGCGATATCGAACTTTGCCGACCATGCCCAGGCCGTCGCAGCGATCGTGGTCAAGGCAAGACACGCCGTGATGTCCAACCTCGCCGCCGCCAGTGAAGACAACGCCAGGAAGGTGCTCAGTGTCTTGGAAGGCGTGTGTAGGAAGTGCGGGCATGCCAGGAAGACGGTCGATACGCTTG
>JADLHF010000265.1 GCA_020848935.1 Acetobacteraceae bacterium | reverse complement strand
TGTCGGCGACGCTGACGGTGGGGGATGGGGCGAACGACCTGCAGATGCTGGCCGCCGCCGGGCTGGGGGTGGCGTTCCGGGCCAAGCCGATCGTGGCGGCACAGGCGCGGGCGCAGGTGCGCCATGCCAATCTGCGGGCGCTGCTGTTCGCGCAGGGCTATCGGCTGGCGGAGTTCAGCGGGGTCTGATCGGCCGGCGCGCGGGTCTCCACCAGCAGCACCGGGGTGGCGTGGCGGCGGGCGAGCACCGAGGCCAGGTCGCCATTGTCCCAGGAGGCCGCATCCATCACCAGCAGCCGCGTGCGCGTCACCCCCAGTGCGGCATCGAGCGCGGCGGCGTCGTGCCCGCCGGCGGGACGCAGCGCGAGCCGGGCGGGCGGGATGCCCATGCGCGCGGCGTGGGCTGCGACCTGCGCCGCGTCGCCTTCGGCCAGCACCACCAGCAGCGCCGCGCCGGACGCGGCGGCGATGGTGGCGGCCACCGCGAGCGCGGGGTCGTCGGGGTTGGCCAGAACGGCGGCGACCGGGGTTGCCGCGGGCGGCGGGGCGGCGGGCAGCAGCAGCACCGAGGCGGCCGAGCGCAGGGCCAGCGCGTGCAGCCGCGCGGCGAGGTGCGGGCGCGGCTGGCCGGGCGCGCCCTCGGCCAGCACCACGATGTCGCCGGCGACGCACAGCCCGACCAGGCAGGCCTCGGGGTCGCCGCGCTGCACCTCCAGCGCCTGGGCGATCCCCAGGCTGACGCCGAGGGCTTCGAGGTTGCGGCGCAGCGCCGTCTCCATGGCGGCGAACTCGGCGGCGAGCTGGCCGGGGTCGAGCTTGCGCCATTCGCGCGTCGGCAGCCGCAGCTCGCGCGCGGAGGGCAGGTTGAACAGCGCCTCGTCCTGGACCAGCACGCAATGCAGGGCGAGGCCGAGGAACCGCGCCAGTTCGGCGGCGCCGCGCAGGGTGGAGGGGCCGGAGGCGCCCTGCCCGACCTCCAGCACCAGGCGGCGGAAGCTGGTGGGGGGCGTCATGCTTGGGTCTCCCGCGCCGGGGTGCCGGGTTGTTCGGGGCCGCGATGCGGCATCGCCTTGGCGAAGCGTGCCAGCCGTGCCTCCACCGCCGCGTTGACGCTGCCGGTGGGATAGGCGCCATCGGCCCCGCGCGCGCCGGCGGGCCGGCCGGTCAGCAGGGCGATGCCCTGGTCGATGGTGGTGACGGGATAGATGGCGAAGCGGCCCTGCCGGCAGGCGGCGACGATGTCGGCGCGCAGCATCAGGTGCTGGGCGTTGGCGGCGGGGATCAGCACGCCCTGGGTGCCGGTCAGGCCGCGGGCGGCGCAGATGTCGAAGAAGCCCTCGATCTTCTCGTTGACGCCGCCGATCGCCTGGACCTCGCCGTGCTGGTTGACCGAGCCGGTGACCGCCAGGTCCTGGCGCAGCGGCAGTTCGGCCAGGGCGGAGACCAGGGCGTAGAACTCGGCCGAGCTGGCGCTGTCGCCATCGACGCCGCCATAGGACTGCTCGAACACCAGGCTGGCGGCGAGCGACATCGGGCCGTCGAGGGCGTAGCGGCTGCCAAGCAGGCCGCCGAGGATCAGCACGCCCTTGCTGTGCAATGGCCCGCCCAGCTTCACCTCGCGCTCGATATCGACGATCCGCCCGCTGCCGGGGCGGGTCTGGCAGGTGATGCGGGTGGGCCGGCCGAAGGCGAAGCCGCCGACGCTGAGCACGGAGAGGCCGTTGACCTGTCCGACCTGGCTGCCGGTGGTGTCGATCAGGGCGATGTCGCGCAGGATCATCTCCTGGCTGCGTTCGCGGATGCGTTGGGCGCGGTGGATGCGCGCGGCGATGGCGGCGTCGATGTCGGTGCAGCCGATGGTGTCGCGGCCGAGCTGGCTGGCGAGGTGGTCGGCCTCGGCCAGCGTGTCGCCCAGGCGCTCGACCAGCAGGGTCAGCTTGTCGGCGTCGTCGGCCAGGCGGGCGGCATGCTCGATGGTGCGGGTGACGGCGTCGCGGTCCAGCGGGCGCAGCCCGACGCGCGACGCCATGGAGGCGATCAGCCGGGCCATCAGCGCCTCGCCGCCCGGGGTACGGTCCAGCTCGTCGTCGAAATCGGCCAGCACCTTGAAGTGGCGCGACAGCTCGGGGTCCACCGCCTCCAGCAGCCAGTAGAGCTGGCGTTCGCCGTACAGCACCACCTTGATGTCGAGCGGAATCGGGTCCGGTTCCAGCGAGACGGTGGCGGCCAGGCCGACGAAGCGGGCGACGTCCTCGATGACGATGCGGCGCTGGGTCAGGGCGCGCTTGAGGGCGGGCCAGCTGAACGGCTCGGTCAGCAGGGCGCGCACGTCCACCATCAGGGTGCCGCCATTGGCGCGGTGCAGGGCGCCGGCGCGGATCAGGCGGAAATTGGTCACCAGCGCGCCCTGCATCTGCTGGTATTCGATGCGCCCGACCAGGTTTCCCAGGGTGGGGTGCAGTTCCTCGATCACCGGGGCGCCGGCGGCACTGTCCGCCTGGGTGACCAGCACGTTGACGTCGTAACGCTCGAACGGGCCGGCCAGGCGGGGGCCGGCGCGGGCCTCGCGCAGGGGGGCGCCGGCCTGGGCCGCGACCTCGGGCGAGGCGAAGAGCGGCAGGGTTTCGAGCACGTCCTCGCGCATCGCGGCCAGGAAGTCCTGCACCGGGGCGAGGTCGGCGAAGGTTTCCCCGGCCTCGGCGAAGGGCTGGGCGATGGCGAAGGCGGCCACTTCGCGGTCCAGCGCGCGGACGGCGTCGCGCTGTTCCTTCTCCACCCGTGGCACGCCGCGCAGGGTTTCCTCCAGGTCGTGCTCCAGCCCCTCGATGGCGCTGCGGGCGGCCTGTTGCTCGGCTTCCGGCCAGGCGTTGAACTCGGCGGGCGGCACCACCTTGCCGTCCTTCATCGGCGCCATGGCGAAGCCGTTGGGCGTGCGCATGATGGCGATGCCGGCCTCGGTTGCCTTCTGGTTGAGGGCGGCGAAGGCGGCCTCGCTCTTGGCCTGGATCGATTGCAGCAGGGCGGCGCGGCGCTTCTGGTAGTCGTCGCCCTCGAACACCGCCGGCAGGATGGAGCGCAGGTCGTCGATCAGTTCGTGGATGGCGCGTTGCAGCAGCGGTGCGCGGCCGGGCGGCAGGCCGAGCGCGATCGGGCGCTGCGGGTCGGCGAAGTTATAGACATAGGCCCAATCGCGGGGCTCCGGCCGGCCCTGCGCGGCCTGGTCGAGCAGGCCGCGCAGGGCCGGTTGGAGCCGGGAGCCGGCGGCGCCGATGGCGAAGATGTTGAAGCCGTCGCGCGCCATCGCGGTGCCGAGGCGGATGGCGTCACGCGCGCGGGGCTGGTCCTCCAGGCCGGGCAGCGGGGCGAGGTCGGCGGTGGTGGTGAAGGCCAGGGAGGAGATGTCGGCCGCCCGGTAGAGGCGGTCGGCAGGAAGGGGGGAGATCTGGGGCGGGACCGCGGTGGCGCCGGACATGGCCTGTTCCTTCGTTGTCTGCGCGTTCGATCCTATCAGCACGGCGGACCGCGCGGCGATGCGCTGGCGCAGGGCAAGGTTGCGCCGGCGGGTGGCGCGCGGGCACGGGATTCGCTATGCAGGGCCAGGTCGGCGCCGGGTTAGCACAGTGGTAGTGCAGCGGTTTTGTAAACCGAAGGTCGCGGGTTCGAATCCTGCACCCGGCATTTTCCTGGCGCGTGAATGTTGCGGATCCGCCGTCATCGAGGCGTGGCGAGAAGGGGAAGGAAGGTCTTCTTTTTCTGAAGAAAAAGAAGCAAAAAGACTTTCGTTCATTGTTCATCGCGCGCCACGCCCGTGCCTCACACTCCAATGAATAAAAGTTTTTTGGTTCTTTTTTTCAAAAAAGAACTGCTTCCCCTTGCCTTATTTGCTGCTTGGATACTCAAACCCCCCGCACTTCCGCCTCCTCGAACTCGGCGGCGGCGATGGCGCGGTCGAGCGCGGCGCGCAGGTCGCGGGCGGAGTCCAGCGTCAGCTCCACCCCGGCGCGGGCGGTGGGGCCGAGGCTGGTGTTGAGGAAGTCCAGGGTGATGACATCGCCAAGCGGGGCGTGGCGGGCGTGGTCGTAGGCGACGACGGACTGGGCCAGGGGGAACCAGGTGTCGCCGCGCTTGGCCATGCCTTCGGCGCGGGCGATCTCGATGATCGAGGTGCACATGGCGGGCGCGCCTATGCCGCCAGGTGCTTGCCGAAGAAGGCGAAGACCTTGGCCCAGCCGTCCATCGCCTGTTCCGGGCGGTAGAGCGGGCGGTGCCAGTAGAAGAAGCCGTGGCCGGCGCCGTCGTAGCGGTGGAATTCGTAGGGTTTGTTGTGCTGCTTGAGCGCGGCCTCGTGCTGGTTGACCTGTTCGGGGCTGGGGGCGCGGTCGTCGTTGCCGAACAGGCCGAGGAGCGGGCAGCAGAGGTCGCGGGTCATGTCGATCGGGGCTGTCGGGGTGTTGGCGTTGAGCTCGTCGGGCGCCATGACCACGCGGCCGCCCCAGAGGTCGGCGCAGGCATCGACGTCGGCTTTCCGACTGGCGTAGATCACCGCGTGGCGGCCGCCGGAGCAGGAGCCGAACACGCCGACCTTGCCGTTATGGGTGGGCTGGGCGCGCATCCATTTCACCGCGGCTTCGGTGTCGCCGACCATCTGGGCATCGGCGATGCCGCCGCCGGCGCGCACGGTGGCGGCGACGTCGTCCGGGTTGCCGGGGCCGGCGCGCTCGTAAAGGTTGGCGCAGATGGCGAGGTAGCCGTGATGGGCGAAGCGGCGGGTGGTTTCGATGTACAGCTCGCTCCAGCCCGGGAGGTGGTGGATGAGCACCACGCCGGGATGCGGGCCGGGGCCGGAGGGGCGGGCGACGTAGGCGGTGATCGGCGTGCCCTGGTGGCCGGTGAGGGTGACGTTCTCGCAGGTCATGCCCCGGTAGAATGACATTGGCCGTCCTCCTTCTGCGTGGGTGCGCGGGTCGGGCGCGCGAAGCTGGCACGTGGCGGCGGCAGTATTCGATGATCCCCGGGCGGGTGCAACAAGGGCTATCGTGCGCCCGGCGCGCGCGGTAGCCTTGGGGGAACCCTGCACCGGCTGACATGCGGGGAGTGGAAATGACCGCGGAAATGACAATGACCGATATTCGATTCCTGGCGCCCGAGACGCTCGACGACGCGATTTCGGCCTATGCCGCGGCGCAGGGGGCCGCGCGCATCCTGGCCGGCGGCACCGACCTGCTGGTGCAGATGCGCAATGGCGTGGCGCGGCCGGGGGTGATCATCGACATCAAGGGCATCGGCGAGCTGACCGATATTGCCGAGGGCGCCGATGGCAGCTTCACCCTTGGCGCCGCCGTGTCCGGCGCGGTGCTGGGCGAGCATCCGCGCTTCGGCACGGTGTGGCCCGGCGTGCTGGAGGCGATCAACCTGATCGGCTCGACGCAGGTGCAGGGGCGGGCCTCGGCGGGCGGCAATCTGTGCAATGCCTCGCCGGCCGGCGACAGCGTGCCGGCGATGGTGGCCGCCGGCGCGGTGGTGACGGTGCAGGGGCCGAAGGGGCGGCGGCAGCTGGCGGTGGAGGCGTTTCCCGCAGGTCCCGGCCGCACCAACCTGGCGCCGGGCGAGATCGTGGTCAGCTTCACCCTGCCGCCGCGGCCGCCGGGGTCGGGCGATGCCTATCTGCGGATGATCCCGCGCACCGAGATGGACATCGCCGTGGTGGGGGTGGGGGTGAACCTGACCCTGGCCGATGGCGTGGTGACGGCGGCCCGCGTGGGGCTGGGGGCGGTGGCGCCGACGGTGCTGCTGGTGGCGGATGCCGGCCGGGCGCTGGTGGGCAGCCGGCTGGAGGATGCGGCGGTGGACGCGGCGGCGGCGGCGTGCCGGGCGGCGTGCAACCCGATCGACGACAAGCGCGGCACCATCGCCTATCGCGTCAGGGCCGCCGGCGTGCTGCTGCGGCGCAGCGTGGCGATTGCCGCCGAACGTGCCGGGAGGAACTGAGACGATGAGCAAGCTTCATGTCACCACCACGATCAATGGCGAGGAGGTGGAATTCCTGTGCACGCCGGCGCAGACGGTGCTGGACGTGCTGCGCAACACGCTGGGGCTGACCGGCAGCAAGGAAGGCTGCGGCACCGGGGATTGCGGCGCCTGCTCGATCACGCTGGATGGGCGGCTGGTGTGTTCCTGCCTGGTGCTGGCGCCGGAGATTCGCGGCCGGAAGGTCGGGACGATCGAGGGGATGGCGCAGGGCGACCGGTTGCACCCGTTGCAGCAGAAATTCCTGGAGATGGCCGCGCTGCAATGCGGCATCTGCACGCCGGGCTTCCTGATCGCGGCGCGGTCGCTGCTGGAGCAGAACCCCGACCCCAGCGAGACCGAGGTGCGCTACTGGCTGGCCGGCAACCTGTGCCGCTGCACCGGCTATGACAAGATCGTGCGCGCCGTGCTGGAAACCGCCGCCGACATGAGGGGGGCTGCCTGATGAACGCCATCGACAACAAATGGATTGGCCAGCGCACCATTCGCCCCGACGGCGCGGACAAGGTGACGGGCCGGGCCGGGTATTCGGCCGACAACGCCATGCCGGGCATGATCTGGGCCAAGATTCTGCGCAGTCCGCATGCCCATGCCAATATCCGCGGCATCGACACCGCGAAGGCCGCGGCGCTGCCGGGGGTGAAGGCGGTGGTCACGGCACGGGACATCACGGAGTTCCCGGTCGACACGCCGGTGATGCTGGGCATCCAGGACATGCGCTGGATGAGCCGCAACGTGATGGCGCGGGAAAAGGCGCTGTTCCATGGCCACCCCGTCGCCGCCGTGGCCGCGATCAGCGAGGAGATCGCCGCCGAGGCTTGCCGGTTGATCGAGGTGGAGTACGAGGTTCTGCCGCATGTCATCGAGATCGAGGATGCGATCAGGCCGGATGCGCCGCTGCTGCATGATTTCCTGCGCCACGAGGGCAAGCCGTCCAACATCGCCAGCACGATGGTCAACAAGCTGGGCGACATCGAGGCCGGGTTCGCCAGTGCCGACGTGATCATCGAGCGCAGCTTCAAGACCCGCCCGGTGCACCAGGGCTATATCGAGCCGCAGGCCTGCACGGTGAGTTGCACGGCCGATGGAAAGGTGACGATCTGGTCGTCGAGCCAGGGCCAGTTCATGGTGCGCGCGATGACCGCGCTGCTGACCGGGATTCCGCAAAGCAGCATCCGCGCCATCCCGGCCGAGATCGGCGGGGGATTCGGCGCCAAGACCGTCATCTACCTGGAACCGATCGCCGTGCTGCTGTCGCGCAAGAGCGGGCGGCCGGTGAAGATGGTGATGAGCCGCGACGAGGTGTTCCGCGCCACCGGCCCGACCTCGGGCTCGATGAGCACGGTGAAGATCGGCGCGAAGAAGGACGGCACCATCGTGGCCGCCCAGGGCACGTTCCACATCCAGGCCGGCTGCCTGCCGGGCGGGCCGGTGCGCGGGCCGGTGGGGTGTTCGTTCGCGCCGTACGAGATCGCCAACGTGCTGTCGGTGGGGTACGACGTGGTCTCCAACCGCTCGAAGGTGACGGCCTATCGCGCGCCGGGGGCGCCGCTGGGGGCCTATGCCACCGAAACGGTGATCGATGAGCTGGCGGAGACGCTGGGGATCGATCCGCTGGAGCTGCGCCTGAAGAACTCCGCGGGGAAGGGCACCAAGGCCGCCTATGGCGCGGTGTTCGGCGATGTCACCTTCAAGGAGACGATCCAGGCGATCAGGAACCACCCGCATTATGCGGCGCCACTGGACCGGGCGCCGGCCAAGGGCGTGCGGCGGGGACGGGGCGTGGCCTCGGGCTTCTGGTACAATGCCGGCGGCGAGAGCAGCGCCCAGCTGAACATCACCGAGGACGGCAATGTGACCGTGACCACGGGGCATCCCGATGTCGGCGGCAGCCGGGCGTCGATCGCCAATGTCGCGGCGGAGCTGCTGGGCATCGACCACAGCCGGGTTTCCGTGCTGATCGGCGATACCTCCTCGATCGGGTTCTCCAACCTGACCGGCGGCAGCCGGGTGACCTTCGCCTCGGCGATGGTGGTGACGCAGTCGGCGGAGAAGGTGATTACGCAGTTGCGCGAGCGGGCGGCGAAGATCTGGAAGATCGAGCCGGAGGCGGTGGCCTGGTCGGATGGCGAGGCGCGGCCGGCGGGTGCCAATGCCGGGCAGTTCCCGCCGCTGACGCTGAAGGAGCTGGCAGCGAAGGCCAACGAGATGGGCGGGCCGATCGGGGCCGGCGTGCAGCTGACCACCACGGGCGCCGATCCCGGCTTTGCCACCCATGTGGTGGATGTGGAAGTGGACGAGGAACTGGGGATCATCCGGGTGCTGCGCTACACCGCGGCGCAGGATGTCGGCCGGGCGCTGCATCCCGATTATGTCGAGGGGCAGATCCAGGGCGGCGTGGTGCAGGGCATCGGCTGGGCGCTGTCGGAGGAATACCTGTACGACAAGCAGGGGCGGCTGGATAACGCCAGCTTCCTGGACTACCGCATGCCGGTCTGCTCGGACGTGCCGATGATCGAGCCGGTGGTGCTGGAGCTGCCCAATCCGAAGCATCCGCAGGGCGTGCGCGGGGCCGGCGAGGCGCCGCTGGTGCCGCCGCTGGCGGCGATCAGCAACGCGGTCTATGACGCGCTGGGCAAGCGTTTCTACAGCCTGCCGATGTCGCCGCCGAAGGTGATGGAAGTGCTGGGGGGTTGAAGTGTAGGAAAGGTGCTCTTTTTTGAAAAAAAGAACCAAAAAACTTTCATTCATTGGAGCGTGAGGGCACGGCGGTGCCACGTGATGGACAGTGAATGAAGTTTTTTTGCTTCTTTTTGTTCACAAAAAGAAGCCTTACACTTGTGCGGCGTGACTCCCCTTCCCCAACCCGCGCCAGCCGATATCGCGCCGGCAGAAGCCATCCGGCCAGTTCAGCTTATCCACCGCGGCGTAGGCGGCGTCATGGGCGGCTTGCAGGCCGGCGGCGGTGCCGACCACGCTCAGCACCCGCCCGCCGCTGCTGACCAGCTGGCCATCGCGCATATCGGTGCCGGCGTGGAACACCACCGCACCCGGCACGGCGGACGCCGCCGCGACGCCGCCGATCGGGGTGTGGCGGCGATAGGCGCCGGGGTAGCCGCGGGCGGCGACCACGACGGCGAGTGCCGCGTCCGGGCGGAAGCGCAGCGAGATGTTGGCCAGTTCGCCGTCCACCGCGGCCTGGAGCGCGGGCAGCAGGTCGTCGATCAGGCGGGGGAGGATCACCTGGCATTCCGGGTCGCCGAAGCGGACGTTGAACTCGATCAGCTTGGGGCCGTCCTCGGTGAGCATCAGCCCGGCGAACAGGATGCCACGGAACGGGCTGCCGCGGCGGGCCATCTCGGCCAGGGCGGGGCGGATGATGCGCTCCATCACCGCCGCCTCCAGGCCGGGCGACAGGGCGGATGGCGGGGAATACGCGCCCATGCCGCCGGTGTTCGGCCCGGTGTCGCCGTCGCCGGCGCGCTTGTGGTCCTGGGCGCTGCCGAGCGGGATGGCGGTGGTGCCGTCGCACAGGGCGAAGACGCTGACCTCCTCGCCCAGCAGGCATTCCTCGATCACCACGGTGCGGCCGGCCTCGCCGAGGCTGCCGGTTTCCATGAAATCGGCGATGGCGGCTTCGGCCTCGGCTTCGCTGGCGGCGACCACCACGCCCTTGCCGGCGGCCAGCCCGTCGGCCTTGACCACGATCGGCGCGCCGCGCCGGCGGACGAATTCGCGGGCGGCCTCGGCGTCGTCGAAGCGTTCCCACAGCGCGGCGGGGATGCCGGCGGCCTCGCAGATCTCGTGGGTGAAGCTCTTGCTGCCTTCCAGGCGGGCGGCGGCGGCGGAGGGGCCGCAGCAGGCGATGCCGGCGGCTTCCATGGCGTCGGCGATGCCGGCGACCAGCGGGGCTTCGGGGCCGGGCACGACGAGATCGACCTGGTGGGCGGTGGCGAAGGCGACCAGGGCGGCGATGTCCAGCGCGCCGATCGGCACGTTCTCGGCATGGGCGGCGGTGCCGGGGTTGCCGGGCGCGCACCAGAGTTTGGTCAGCAGCGGCGAGGCGGCCAGCTTCCAGCACAGCGCGTGCTCGCGCCCGCCCGACCCGATCACCAGAACGCGCATCGACCTGCCTCCTTCAAAGCGGGCTGGCTCTAGCATAGGGTGGCGGGATGGACGAACAGGCGACTTCCAACGTTCCCGAGTACTCGGTCTCGGAAATCTCCGGCGCGGTGAAGCGCACGCTGGAGGGCGCCTTCGGGCGCATCCGGGTGCGCGGCGAGATCACCGAGCTGAAGCGCTATCCCAGCGGGCACATCTATTTCGCGCTGAAGGACGAGGGCGGCAAGATTTCCGGCGTGGTCTGGAAGTTCTCGGTGCCCCGGCTCGGCCTGGTGCCGGAGAACGGGGTGGAGGTGGTGGCGCAGGGCAAGATCTCCGCCTATGGCGAGCGGTCATCGTACCAGCTGATCGTCGAGCGGATGGAGTATGCCGGCGCCGGGGCGCTGCTGGCGCGCATCGAGGCGCTGCGGCTGCGGCTGGCCGAGGAGGGGTTGTTCGATGCCGCGCGCAAGCGGGCCCTGCCGCTGCTGCCGGAGGTGATCGGGGTGGTGACCTCGGCGCAGGGCGCGGTGATCCAGGACATCAAGACCACCCTGGCGCGGCGCTTTCCCCGGCGGCTGATCCTGTGGGCGGTGCCGGTGCAGGGCGAGGGGGCGGCGCAGCGGATTGCCGATGCCATCAACGGGTTCTCCGCGCTGGAGCCCGGCGGGGCGGTGCCGCGGCCGGACGTGGTGATCGTGGCGCGCGGCGGCGGCAGCCTGGAAGACCTGATGGCGTTCAACGACGAGGCGGTGGTGCGCGCGGCGGCGGCCAGCACGATCCCGCTGATCTCCGCCGTGGGGCACGAGACCGACACCACGCTGATCGACTTCGCTTCCGACCGGCGGGCGCCGACGCCAACCGCGGCGGCGGAACTGGCGGTGCCGAGCCGGGTGGAGATCGCTGCCGATTTGCAGCAGAAGGGCGCCCGGCTGACCGGCGCGCTGAACCGGATGATGCAGGAGCGGCGGCTGGGGCTGCAACGGGCCGAGCGCGGCCTGCCCGACCTGCCGGGCCTGCTGGGCACCGCGCGGCAGCGGCTGGACGACCGGGCGCAACGGCTGGCGCTGGCGCTGCCCAATCTGCTGGCGGCGCGCCGTGCCGGGCTGGACCGGGCGGCGGCGCGGCTGCCCGACCTGCCCGGCCTGGTGGCGGCGCGGCGGGCGGCGCTGGCGCTGGTGGGGGAGAAGCTGCGTTCGGCGCTGCGCCATGCGGTGGCGCAGCGCGCGGCGCTGGCGGCACGGGTGCTGCCGCGGCTGACCGAAGCGCCGCTGCGCGCCCGGCTGCGCGAGGCCGCCGCCCGGCTGTCGGGCACCGCTTCGCACCTGGAGGCGCTGTCCTATGCGAGGGTGCTGGAGCGCGGCTTTGCCATCGTCAGCGATCCCGCCGGCCATCCGTTGACCAGTGCGGCGGCGATCCGGCCCGGCCAGCCCCTGCGGCTGCGGCTGGCCGATGGCGAGGTGGCGGCCACCGCCGATGGCGGGCGGGGGCGATCGCGCCAGGGCGCCTTGCCGCTGTAGCCGCTACATGGGCCAGACCAGCAGCAGCAGCGGCACGCTGACCGCCACCACGATCACCTCCAGCGGCAGGCCGAGCTTCCAGTAGTCGCCGAAGCGGAAGCCGCCGGGGCCCAGGATCAGGGTGTTGTTCTGGTGGCCGATCGGCGTGAGGAAGGCGCAGGAGGCGCCGACGGCCACGGCCATCAGGAACGGGTCGGTGCTGACCCCCAGCCCGGTGGCGGCACCGATGGCGATCGGGCACATCACCGCCGTGGTGGCGGCGTTGTTCATGAAGTCCGACAGGGTCATCGTCACGACCAGGATGACCACCAGCGCCACCACCGGCTGGCCCCGGGCGATCTGCTCCATCAGCAGGCGGGCGATCAGGTCGGCCGCCCCGGTGGAGGACATGGCGCCGGCCACCGGGATCAGCGCGCCGAGCAGCACCACCACCGGCCAGTCGATCGCGTCATAGACGCGGCGGATCGAGACCACGCGCAGTACCATCGCCGCCAGCATGCCGCCGGCAAACGCGATCGCCGGCGCCATCAGCCCCGAGGCGGCGGCGATCACGGCAGCGGCCATCACCGCGCCGGCGGTCAGGGCGCGGCGCTTGTCCGGCAGGCGCAGGGTGCGTTCGGCCAGCGGCACGCAGCCGTATTGCGCGGCGAAGGCGGCCACCGCCTCGGCGCTGCCCTGCATCAGCAGCACGTCGCCGGCGCGCAGCGGTTCGGTGCGCAGCCGCCGCAGCGTGCGCTGGCCGCTGCGCGAGATGGCCAGCAGGTTGATGCTGAAGGTGCTGCGCAGGCGGATATCGGTGGCCGAGCGGCCGGCCAGCATGGAACCCGGCAGCACCGCCAGTTCGATCAGCCCGCTTTCCCCGCCGGCCGAGACCTCGGCCGCTTCGCCTTCGCCGCCGTTCTTGGGCTTGGCCTCGTCGTCCTCGGGCGGCGGCACCGCCTCCTCCAGCGCCAGGCCGAGGCTGGACAGGGCGGCGGACATCGATTTCGGCTCGGCCTCGATCACCAGGATGTCGGCGGCGCGCAGCCGCCGTCCGGGATGCGGGGCGGCGATGCGCATGCCGCCGCGCACCAGCCCGACCACCTGGGCATCGGCCTCGTCCAGCGCGGCATCGACCTCGCGCAGGGTCATGCCGACGGCCTTGGCCTTCTCCGGGATGCGCGCCTCGGTCAGATAGGCACCGGTATCGAAGGCCGCGGCGTCGGCGCGGGTGCGGGCGGGGACCAGGCGCCAGCCGATCAGGGTGATGAAGGCGATGCCGGACAGCGCGACCGCCAGGCCCACCGGCGTGTAGTCGAACATGCCGAAGCCGGGCTGCCTGGTGTGCGCGCGGAAGCCGGCCACGATCAGGTTGGGCGGCGTGCCGATCAGCGTGGTCATGCCGCCCAGGATGGAGCCGAACGCCAGCGGCATCAGCACCTTGCCCGGCGGCAGGTCGTGGCGGGCGGCGAGCTGGATGGCCAGCGGCATCAGCAGCGCCAAGGCGCCGACATTGTTCATGAACGCCGACAGCAGGGCGGCCAGCGCGGTGATCCCGGCGATGGTGGCCACCGGCCCGGCGCCGGAGGGCAGCAACTTGTGCGACACCAGGTCCACCGCGCCGGATTCCTGCAGGCCGCGGCTGAGCACCAGCACGCAGGCCACGGTCACCACCGCGGGGTGGCCGAAGCCGGCAAAGGCGGCATCCGGCGCCACCAGCCCGGCCGCGACGGTGGCCAGCAGCGCGCCGACGGCCACCATGTCGTGCCGCCACTTGCCCCACAGGAACAGCAGCACGGCACCGACCAGCACGGCGAGGATCACGGCCTGGTCACGGGTCATGCGAGGCGCTCCAGCAGGATGTCGGGCGGGTCGTCCCAGGCCAGGCGGACCCCGACCGCGACAATCGCGGCGCGCAGGGCGGGAGGCACGCGTATCATGTCCTTCGGCGTGGTGACCACGGTGGCGTCGCCGGCCGCTGCCAGGATCGGGCGCAGCTCGGCCTCGGTATAGGCATGATGGTCGGGGAAGTCGTGCAGGCGGCGCACGTCACCGCCGGCGGCCTCCAGCGTCTCGCGGAATTTTTCCGGGCGGCCGATGCCGGCGATGGCGATCAAGGCGCCGGGGGGCGGGGGGTCGGATACCAGATGTGCCCGCAGCACCGGCAGTATGGGCGGCAGGTGGGCGAGGGCGCCGGTGGCGTCTGCGCCGATCAGGATCGCGGCGCCACAGCGCGCGGCGGCGGCGGCGATCGGTTCGCGCAGCGGTCCGGCCGGGTGGACGCGGGCGTTGCCGAAGCCGACGGCACCGTCGATCACCAGCAGGGACAGGGTCTTTTCCAGGGTCGGGTTCTGCAACCCGTCATCGAGCACCAGCACCTGCGCGCCCTCGGCGATGGCCAGGCGAGCGGTGGCAGCGCGGTCGGCGCCCAGGTAGGCGGGTGCGAGGGCGGCCAGCAGCAGCGCCTCGTCGCCCACTTCGGCGGCGGTATGGCGGGCGGGATCGACGTGCAGCGGGCCGCGCTGCCGCCCGCCATGGCCGCGGGTGAGGAAGGCGACGCGGCGACCGCGGGCGGCGAGCCGGGCGCCGAGGTCCAGCGCCACCGTGGTCTTGCCGCTGCCGCCGGCGCCGGGGTTGCCGATGCACAGCACCGGCACCGGCGCGCGCCAGCCGGGGCGGGCCACGCGCCGGGCGGTGGCGGCGGCATAGCACCACCCCAGCGGCGCCAACAGCCGCGCCAGCACCCGGTCATGGCGCCAGAACTCAGGCGAGCGCATCGGCCAGCCCGGTCAGCAGGCCGGCGATGCGCGCCGGCAGGCACTCGAATCCGCTGACCGCCGCCTGTCCGGCCGCGCCCATGGCGGCGGCGCGGGCGGGGTCGGCCAGCATCGCTGCCACCCACTCCGCCAGGGCGGCGGCATCGGCGATGCGGGTGAGCCCACCGGCGGCTTCGAGGGTTTGAACCGCCTCGGGGAAATTGAACACGTGCGGGCCGACCGCAACGGCACAGCCCAGCCGGGCCGGTTCGATCGGGTTCTGGCCGCCAAGCGGCACCAGCGACCGGCCGACGAAGGCGTGGCCGGACAGGCGGTAGAACAGCCCGAGCTCGCCGAGCGTATCGGCCACCCAGACCCCGGCCGCGGCGGGCGGGTCCTCGCCGAGGGCGCGGCGGGTGGCGGGCCGGGGGGCGGCCAGGGCGGCGATCTCGGCGCCGCGTTCGGGGTGGCGGGGCGCGATGATGGTCAGCAGGCCGGGGAAGCGCCGCGCCAATGCGTCGTGCACCGGCAGCAGCAGGGCTTCCTCGCCGGCATTGGTGCTGGCGGCAAGCCAGAGCGGCCTGCCATCGGCCAGGGCGCGCAGGCGGGACAGCTCGGCGGGGTCATGGGGCAGCGGGGCGGCGGCGAATTTCAGGTTGCCCGCGTCGATGACGCATGGTGCGCCGAGGGCGCGCAACCGTTCCGCCACCGCCGCCGACTGCGCCTGGACGATGGCGAAGCCACCGAACAGGTCGGCCGCCAAGCGCGGCAGGCGGCGCCAGCGGGCGAAGCTGCGTGGCGAGATGCGGGCATTGAGCAACATCGTCGGGATGTCGCGGGCGCGGCAGGCGCGCAGCAGGGTGGGCCAGATCTCGCTCTCGACGAAGCCGGCGGCATCGGGGTGCCAGTGGTCGAGAAAGCGCGCCGCCCAGGCGGGCACGTCCAGCGGCGCGAAGCGGTGGGTGACGCGCGCCGCGAGCCCCAACTCCGGCAGCCGGCTTGCCAGGATCGCGGCGGAGGTGACTGTGCCGGTGGTCAGCAGCACATGGATCGTCGCCGGCAGGGCGGTGAGCACGGGCAGGATGGAAATCGCCTCGCCCACGCTGGCGGCGTGCAGCCAGATCAGCCGGCCGGGCGGGCGCGACGTGGGGTCGATGCCTTCGCGTTCCCGCAGGCGGGACGCGATCTCCTTGCCCCGAGCCGCGCGGCGGCGCAGCAGCAGGCGCAGCGCCGGGGCGGCGAGGGTCGCCAGCGCGGCGTAGAGGCGCCAGGGGATGGGTGGATGCATGGAACCGGCGGTAGCATGGCGGGGCGGCTTCATCCAGCGGGGGGATGGAAGCAGGAAGGCAGCACTTCTTTTTCTGAAGAAAAAGAAGCAAAAAGACTTTCATCCATTAAGAGTGGACTCTGGACGCCATTCACAGACCTAAATGAATAAAAGTTTTTTGGTTCTTTTTTTCAAAAAAGAACGTCCTTCCTTTCTCAGTCCAGCGCCGAGCCTGCCGTCGGCCCCAGCCCGCGCCCGGCGGACCAGACGGGATCGGGGGCGCGCCACAGCACGGGGTCCACCATAGCTTCGGCCAGGGCGGCGGCCATGGCGTCCAGCAGGCGCTCGCCCTTCTCGGCGGTGCCGGCGCGAGGGTCGCCGATGGTGCCGGTGATTGGCGCGCGCTCCGAAAAGCTCCAGAAGCGGCTGTAGCCGGCGCGGCCGGTGATGGCGGGCGGGGCCTGGCGGACGGCTTCCTCCAGCTTGTCGGTCTGCACCGTGTCCGGGGTCATGGCGAGCATCACCGAGGTTTCGGCCTCGCAGGCATGGGCGGGGGCTTTCTGCTTCTCCAGGATCTCCGCCACCGCCGCGGCGGCGACGTGCCAGGGCGTGCAGGCGACGATCGGCAGGCCGTACTCGACGGCCAGTTCGCGCGCGGCGACGGCCAGGGGGTCGATGTTGCCGCCATGGCCGTTGACCAGCAGCAGGCGGGTGAAGCCGATGGCGCGCAGCGAGCGGGCGACGCCGGAGATGACGCCGCGGAACTCGGCGAAGTTCAGGGTGATGGTGCCGCCGAAGGGCAAATGATGCTCGCTCATGCCGGTCCACATGCCGGGCAGGACCAGCACCGGCGTGGCGGGGGCGGCCAGGCGCGCGGCGCGGATGGCGACCTCCCACGCGGTGCGGGTGTCGGTGATGACCGGCAGATGGGGGCCGTGCTGTTCCAGCGAGCCGACCGGCAGCACCGCCAGGGCGCCCAGCGGGTGGTCGGCGGCGCGGGCGGCGACGGCGCGGATTTGCGGCCCGGTCAGCCTGGTCCAGTCGATTTCGGTGCTCATGGCCTGTCCCCTCGGGCGGAAATCAGCGAATGGGGGCGCCGAAGCCGAGGAAGCCGGCTTGCGGGGCCGGGGTACCGACGGCGGCGGCGCCGTTTTGGCGGATGCGCGGAGCAGCGGCGACGGGGGTGGCAGGGGGGGTGGCGGCGGGGGTGGCGGGGGGGGTGGCGGCGGGGGTGGCGGCAGGGGCGCGGGCCGGTGCGGCGCGGGGGGCGGCCGGGCCGGCGGCATGGGCGGGAGGCGCGCCGGCACTGGCGGCACCGCGCATCGACAGCAGCAGGAAGGTCAGCTCGTTGCGGCCGAGGTCGATGGCCAGTTCCAGCGGCGTGAGGCCGAGGATGTTGCGCCCCTGCAGATCGGCGCCGCGGCTGATGGCGTCGCGCGCGCTGGCCATGTCGCCGCGGTTCACCGCGTCGAACAGCGCCTCGGTCGGGGGCATGTCGAGGGCGGAGCGCTCGGCCGGGGCGACGGCGGCCTGGCCGCGGCGGGCGCCGGGAAGGCCGCTGGGCTTGGCGACGGCCGATGACGGGGTCTCCGCCCCTTGCAGGAACGGCGAGCGGCCGATGCCGCCCACCTGTGCCGCCGCCGGGCTGGCGGTCGAGGCCAGCATCGCTGCGCCCAGCACTGCTGCGGCCAGCACTGCTGCGGCCAGCATCGCCAGGGCCGGATGGCCGAGATCGGTGTGTCGCTGCATGTTCGCCATCCGCCTTTCCGTCACGGGTTCAGCCACCGGAACCCGAGGTTGAGATACGTCGCATACAGGCTCCAAAGCAAATATGGCAGCATCAGCAGCCCGGCGCGGCGGTCCAGTTGCCACAGCGCGTGCAGGGTGAGCGCGATCAAGGGCAAGAGGATGGCGAGCACCACCAGGCCGAGGGTGGGGCTTTGCAGGCCGAAGAACGCCGGCGTCCACAATGCGTTGGCCAGCAATTGCCAGCCCCACAGGCGCAGCGCCCGGCGGTGGCCCGGCTTCCGCCAGGCGAGCCAGGCCGCGGTGCCCATCATCACATACAGGGTGGTCCACACCACGGGGAAGGCGATGCCGGGCGGCACGCCGGGCGGGCGGGCGAGGGTGAGGTACCAGCCGCGCACGCTGTCGGCGGTGATGCTGCTGCCGGCGGCACCCACCAGCAGGCACAGGCCGACGAAACCGACCAGCGCGAACAGGGCGGGCAGGCCGCGCGGGGAATGTTCAGGCGCTTCGAAAACACGGTCCTCCAGGGTGCGGGTATGGGTCATTGGCCTTGCGCGCCGACACCGGCCGGCCCCCTGCGGCAGCTTCGCCGCGGGCCGGCGCGCGACACCAGCCACCCGAGACGCCGGAAGAGTGGGTATTTCGGGCGGCGATCATGCCCCCTCGCGCCGCCAGGCCAGCAGGACCAGGCCCAGGATCAGCGGCAGCGCCAGCCAGGATGGCAGCAGCGGATTGGCGGTGATGCCGGTCACCAGGTGGTCGTGGCGGCGTTGCAGGCCGATCCAGCCGGTGCCGCCGGCCTCGCGGTTCACCTCGGTGCGGCGCAGGGTCGGCGTGCCGGCGGGCATGCGCGGGTCTTCGAGCCACTGCACGCTGCCGCCGGTGGCGGCGACCTGGGCGGCCAGGAGGGTGGCGGTGGCGCGCAGGTCGGCGGTTTCCACCGGATTGGCGGCGCCTGAGGCGGCATAGGCGGTGCGGGCACCGTCGCTGACGCTCCACACTCCGGGGGCGGCGGCGGGCATGGTGGCCAGGGCGCGGCCGGGGCGGGTGGCGGTGGCGGCAAGGCGGGTCTGGGCGCCGTCGGGGTCGGTGACGGTGAGGGCGGGCGGCGCGGTGTCCTCGGTGGTGCGGCGCTGGACGGTCAGCTGGCCGCGCTCGATGCGGGCCAGCAGGGCGACCTCCTCCAGCTCCGGCTCCTTCATCAGCCAGTGGGCGACGCGGCGCAGCAGCTCGCTTTGCGGCCCGCCGCCATCGTGGCCGCGCGACCACAACCAGATCTGGTCGGACAGCAGCAGGGCGGTGCGGCCTTCGCCGACATGCTCCAGGGTCAGCAACGGGGCGGGCTGGCCGCCAGCGGTGGGTGCTGCCAGCACCACGTCGCCGCGCAGGTTGGCCGGCTCGATGCGGCGGTACCAGCGGCCCCAGGCGGGCGGGGCGCCGTCCTTCCAGCCGGGCAGGTTCTCGGTGACCGGGTGGCGCGCGCCCAGGGCGGTGACCTCGGGGCGGAATGCTTCCTCCACCACCGCGTTGCCGCCCGGGGAGGTGCTGTTGGAGGCCGGACGGGCCGGCAGCACGGCGGCAAGCGGGCTGGCGGCCAGCGAATAGGTGGAGGCGAATTCCGGCCCGGCGCTCATCAGCAGGGCGCCGCCCTGGCGCACGTAGTCGGCGATGTTGCGCAGATAGACCGGTGGCAGGGTGGAGCGGTTGGCGAAGCGGTCCATGATGATCAGGTCGAAATCCCTGATCTTGACCTGGAACAGTTCGCGCACGGGAAAGGCGATCAGCGCCAGCTCGTTGAGCGGCGTCATGTCATCCTTTTCCGGCGGCCGCAGGATGGTGAAATGCACCAGATCCACTGCCGGGTCGGATTTCAGCAGCCGACGCCAGGTGCGCTCGCCGGGATGCGGCTCGCCGGAGACCAGCAGCACGCGCAGCCGGTCGCGCACGCCGTTGATGGTGACCACCGCGCGGTTGTTGGCCTGGCTGACCTCGCCGGCCCGCGGTTCGACGGCGACCTCCACCACGGTGGGGCCGCCGCGGGTGATGGGGATTTCCAGCGTGCGCTCGACCCCTGGCGGGGTGTCCTGGGTGACCGGCGGCTCGCCGTCCCGCCGGATGGTGAGCCGCGCGGTGCGGCCGGTGGCCAGGCCGCGATTGGGCAGGCCGAGGTCCTCCACCACCACCCGCAATGTCACCGATTTGCCGACGATGCCGTAGCCTGGCGCCTCGACCACCCGCACCCGGCGATCGACCTCCTCGCCCTTGGCCGGGATCAGGACGTGCAGCGGGGCCTCGGCGACCTGGGTGGCGGGCACGTCATGGGCCTGGCCGTCGGTGATCGCGACGATGCCGGCCAGGCGGGCGCGCGGGATGTCGGCCAGGCCGCGCTCGATGGCGGCGAACAGCTTGGTTCCCTCGCTGCCGGCCTCGGGCACCGTGACGGTGCGCAGTTCCAGGCCGGGCAGGGCGCGAATCTGGGCCTCGATGCCGGTGCGCGCGCGTTCGGCCAGGGCGGCGCGGTTGCCCACCTGCATGCTGGCGCTTTCGTCCACCACCAGCAGGGCGATGTCGGACAGGCCCTCGCGCGTTTCCTCCACCACGCGCGGGCCGGACAGCCATAGCATCAGCACGGCGAAGGCCAGGATGCGCCAGACGGTGCCGCGGGCGCGCAGCCACAGCGCGACGCCAACGACGGCAAGGCACAGCAACGCCAGCGCAGCCAGCAATGCCAGCGGCAGCACCGGCTCGAACCGGATGGCGGCAATCGCCTGCTCCATCCTCATGGCGCACCCGCCGGCGTGCTGTTCTTATGGATAAAAGTTTTTGCTTCTTTTTCCAAAAAAAAGCGCTGTTCTTTTTTGAAAAACAGAACCAAAAAACTTTTATTCATTGTCCCAGCCTTTCCAGGATGGCCGGGATGTGGACCTGGTCGCCTTTGTAGTTGCCGGTCAGGGCGTACATCACCAGGTTCACCCCGAAGCGGTAGGCCAGGGTGCGTTGGCGGGCGCCGCCGGGCAGGGTGGCGTAGGGGTTGCGGCCCTGGGCGTCGATGGCCCAGGCCGCTGCCCAGTCGTGGCCGCCGATGATCACCGGGGACACGCTGTCGTTGGTGCGGTCCTGGGCGCGCTGCACCCAGACATCGTCGCCGTCGAAGCGGCCGGGGAAATCATGAAGCAGGTAGAAGCTGCGGGCGAGCACGTGCTGCGGGGTCAGCGGCGCCAGCGGCGGCACGGCGAGGTTTTGGGCCAGTTGCGCCAGCGCCGCCTCGCTGCCGGCGTTGAACCCTTCGCCGCTGCCGCCGTTGCGGGTGTCGATCAGGATGATGCCGCCATGGGCCATGAATGCGTTCAGCGCGGTGACGGCGGCGCCGGACAGCTTCGGGCTGCCGGGCACGATCGGCCAGTACAGCAGGGGGTAGAACGACAGGTCGGTCTCGCCGGGCGTCACCGGGGCGGGCTCGCCGAGGGCGGCATTGGTGCGGCGGTTGACGTAGTCCGACAGGCCGAGCAGCCCGGCGCGGACGATGCCGTCCACCTGCGCGTCGCCGGTGACGACGTAGGCGAGTTGGGTGACCAGCGCCGGGTTCGGCGGCGGGGGGGACGGCAGCAGGGTCTGCGCCTGGGCGGGCAGGGCCACCGCCAGCAGCAGGACGGCGGCGCCGGCGCCCGCCCGGGCGCGGAACAGGCCGCGCAGGCGCAGGGACAGCAGCAGGTCGATCGCCAGCAGCGCCAGGGCGGCGGCGAGCAGCCAGGGTGCCAGCAGGCGTTCCGGCGCGGCGCCGGCCACCGGCTCCTCGCGCGCGCCGGGCACTGGCGGGGCGGCGACCAGCGGCGGGTGGCGGGTGCCGAGATTCAGGGTGCGGCGGCCGCTTTCCGGCCCGTACAACCCCGGCGGATGGCGCGGCGAGGCGGCGGCGGTGGCGATTTCGCCGGCGGTCAGGGCGGCGGCGGCGGCCTGCGGCGGGCCGGCGACGCCGAACCCGTCCAGCGTTTCCACCGGCGCCAGCCGCGTGCCGTCGGCCTCGGTGATGCCGGAAATTCCCGCCGACAGCGCCACCAGCCGGCGCAGCATATCGACGAACAGCCCGGACAAGGCGAGGTCCGACCAGTCGGCATTCGCGGTGGTGTGGAACAGCACCACCCGGCCCAGGCCGCGCGTGGCCTGGGTGACCAACGGAGTGCCGTCGGCCAGCCGCGCCCAGGTGGCCGCCGCCAGGTGGGCATCGGGCTGGGCCAGGACCTGGCGGGTGACACGCACCTCGGCCGGCACCTTCAGCCCGGCGAAGGGTGAGTTGGGTGGGAAGTCGTCCAGCCCGGCCGGCTGGCTCCAGGACATGGCGCCGCCCAGCTGGCGGTCGCCGGCCAGCAGCGTCACCGGCAGCAGCGCGTCGGGCTGCTCGGCCATGTCCGAAGCGCGCCCTTGCGCGACACGCGGGCCGGCGAAGCGCAGCAGCAACCCGCCCTTCTCCACCCAGTTGGCCAACATCGCCGCCTCGGGCCCGGCGGCCACCACGTGGTCGGCCAGGATCAGGACGGAAATCTCGCGCGACAGCAGGCTGGCGAGGTCGCCGACGCGCAGCTCCACATAGGGGTCCAGCGCGCGGCGCAGGTAATACAGCATGCCGGAGAGCGGGATCGCGGCGGCCACCGCGTCGCCGGCCAGCAGGCCCACCGGGCGGCGGCGCCAGCGTTCGTCCAGCAGCACCACGCCGCCGGCCGAGGGCGGACCCTCGACCACCAGCCGGGACAGGCGGTTGCGCAGTTCCGGCGGCAGCAGGATCGGCAGCTCGACCGTGCCGGTGCCGGCCGGGATCGTCGCCTCGACCCGCGCCAGGGTGCGTGCATCGCCGGACTGGGCCAGCACCGCGACTGTCTCGGGCAGCGGGCGCGGTGCCTGTTGCAGCCGTGCCACCAGGCGGTCGACTTCGGCGCGCGGCGGCAGCAGCAGGCGGGCGGGCGGCACCTCGTCGCGCAGCACGGTGACCGGGCCGATGGCGGCCAGCGCCGCGGCGAAGCTGTCCCAGCCCGGCCCGGCCAAGCCGTCGGCGACATAGGCCGCCCCGCCGCGCCCGGCCCAGGGGCGCAGGGCGGCCGCCGCGGCGGTGCGGTCCACCGGCCAGGGCTTCGGGCGCAGCGCCGAAAGACGGGGGCGCAGTTCGGCGACCGGCATGGCCACGCTGGCCACGGGGGAGGCCGCGTCGGCCTCGGACGGCGCGGTGGTCAGCAGGGCGACATCGCGCCCGGCGCGCTCCGCCCGGTCCAGCACGCCGCTGGCCGCGGCCATCCGGCGCGACCAGTCCGGTGCCGCCGCCCAGCCGTCATCGACCACCAGCACCAGCGGGCCGCCGCCGGCGAGCGAGGCGCCGGCATCCAGCACCGGGCGCGCCAGCCCGACGATCACCAGGGCGGCAGCCAGCATGCGCAGCGCCAGCAGCCACCACGGCGTGCGGGCCGGCGTCTCCTCCGGCGCGGTCAGGCCGAACAGCAGGCGGATGGCGGGAAAGGCCACGGTATGCGGGCTGGGCGGCGTGATGCGCAGCAGCCACCACAGCAGCGGCAGGGCGGCCAGCGCCAGCAGCACCCAGGGCGTGGCAAAGATCACCGCCGGCCACCCTGCGGCGCCAGGGCGGTATACAGCCCCAGCAGCGCCGCTTCCGGCGCGTGGTCGGTGTGGTGCACGGCGAAGCCCCAGCCGGCCGCGGTGGCGATCGCCGCCAACCCCTTCTGCTGCGCCGCCAACCGCGCGGCATAGGCGTCGCGCACGCCTTCCACCCGCGGGATCAGGGTGTCGGCCTCCCGCTCCAGCCCCTCGAACCGCACTCGGCCCTGATACGGCAGCAGCGCCTCGGCGGGGTCCAGCACCTGGAGCAGGTGGCCGCTGGCCGGCACCGCGGCCAGTCGCGCGACGGTGCGCTGGATCTCGTCGAGCGGCGCCAGCAGGTCGCCGATCAGCACCACGCGGGCATGGCGCGGCACCGGCGCCTCGGGCGGCATGCCGCCACTCTCGGGCAGGCGGGCGAGCTGGTCGGCCAGGCGATCCAGCCCCACCCGGCCGGACAGGCTGCGCGGCGCGCCGCCGATCAACCGCACCCGCTCGCCGCCGCGCAGCAGCAGCGAGGCCAGCGCCAGCAGCAGCAGCTCCGCCCGGGCGATCTTCTCCACCGGTGCCGCCCTGGAGCGCCAGCGCATGCTCGCCGAACCGTCGCGCCACAAACAAACGGTCTGCGCCGCCTCCCACTCGGTCTCGCGCACGTAATGCCGGTCGGTGCGCGCCGATTGGCGCCAGTCGATCCGCGCGGCGTCATCGCCGGCCAGGAAGGGGCGGTACTGCCAGAACGAGTCCCCCTGGCCAACGCGGCGACGCCCATGCACCCCCTGCGCCACCGTCGCCGCCACCCGCTCGGCCGCCACCTGCAACGGGGGCAGGCGAGCCCCCAACGCCTCGGCGCGCCTGGCGGAGACGGTCATGGGGTGGGGGGTGCCGGAGCAAGGAAGGCCAGGGGCTTTGCCCCTGGACCCCACCAAGGGCCGAGCCCTTGGATCCCCGGACCTTTTCGCCTTTGGCGCGAGGGGCCGACGATGTGGTTGCGACAGCTGTGTTGGCCCCTCTCGCCAAAGGCGAATGATTTGAGGGTCCAGGGGGCTCGGCCCCCTGGCGGGTCCCCAGTGGCGCGGCTTCGCGCCGCGACGGCAGCGCCCTGGCCCTGCCTGCTCTGATCTCCCCTCACCCAAGCCGCTCCACCAGCCCCGCGATGACGGTGTCGAGTGCGATGCCGTCGGCGCGGGCGGAGAAGTTCAGCGCCATGCGGTGGCGCAGCACGGGCGGCGCGAGGGCGGCGACGTCGTCGATGGAGGGGGCGAGGCGGTTGTCCAGCAGGGCGCGGGCGCGGCAGGCGAGCATCAGCGCCTGGGCGGCGCGCGGGCCGGGGCCCCAGGCGACGTGGCGGCGGATGGTTTCGTCGTCGCTGGATTCCGGGCGGCCGCCGCGAACCAGTTTCAGGATGGCATCGACCACGGTTTCGCCCACCGGCACGCGGCGGATCAGGGCCTGGGCGGCCATCAGGTCTTCGGCGGTCAGTGCCTGGCTCGGTGCGTCCTCGGTGCTGCCGGTGGTGGCGATCAGCATGGCACGCTCGGCGGCGAGGTCGGGGTAGGTGACCTGGACTTCCAGCAGGAAGCGGTCGAGCTGGGCTTCCGGCAGGGGGTAGGTGCCTTCCTGCTCGATCGGGTTCTGGGTGGCCAGGACATGGAACGGGCGGGGCAGGATGTGTTCGACGCCGCCGATGGCGACGCGTTGTTCCTGCATCGCCTGGAGCAGGGCGGACTGGGTGCGCGGCGAGGCGCGGTTGATCTCGTCGGCCATCAGAAGTTGGCAGAACACCGGGCCGGGCACGAAGCGGAAGTGGCGGCGGCCGTCGGTGCCTTCGTCCAGCACTTCGCTGCCCAGGATGTCGGCGGGCATCAGATCTGGCGTGAACTGCACGCGCTTGTGGGCGAGGCCCATGACGACGGCCAGGGTTTCCACCAGCTTGGACTTGCCCAGGCCGGGCACGCCGACCAGCAGCACGTGGCCGCCCGAGAGCAGGGTGATCAGCGTCTGGTCCACCACCTCCGGCTGGCCGTAGATGGCGCGGCCGATCTGGGCGCGGGCGGCGGCGGCCTTTTGGCCCAGTGCCTCGATCTGGCCGAGCAGGTCGTCGGTGGCCTGACCGGAAGCCGGCGGCGCGGGCTGGAATGGCGTGGGGGTGGCGGACATGAGCTTCATCCTGGTGGGCGTGATCCGGGGGCGTCGAGCGACAGATTGTGCGCAATTGCGGGGTTGCGACCCTCAAACCTGCCGGTTTCACCGCCCGCCACTTTCACAGATGGGGGGATGCTACCTATATCAACGGGCAGGGCGGAAGCATTCTCTGTCCCGGGGTGCGCGATGTGAACGATCTGATCCGACGCAGGGCTTGTGGGGCGGCCGCGACCAAGGGGGAGGGGGTTGCCGCGGGCGCGCGGCGGCCTTTCGACCATGGCACGCTGCCCTTCGTGATCCAGCGCGACGGGACGTGGCATTACCGGGGCAGCGTGATCGGCCGCAAGGAATTGGTGTGCCTGTTCGCCTCGGTGCTGCGGCGTGACGCGGCGGGGCAGTTCCTGTTGGAAACGCCGGCCGAGCGCGGCGTGATCGTGGTGGAGGATGCGCCGTTCGTGGCGGTGGAGCTGGGTTGGGCCGGGGTTGGGCGCGACCAGGTCCTGACCTTCCGCACCAATATCGACCAGGTGGTGACTGCCGGGCCGAAGCACCCGATCCGCATGGCCCACGACATCGTCTCCTGCGAGCCGACGCCTTATGTCCATGTCCGCGACGGCGCCGGGCGGTTTGCGCTGGAGGCGCGAATCGGCCGGGCGGTGTACTATGAGCTGGTGGCGCTGGCCGAGCCGGGCGAGGTGCAGGGGCGCCAGGTGCTGGGCGTGTGGAGCAGCGGATGCTTTTTCCCGCTGGGCGACCTGCCGGAAGGCGATTGGCAGGAAGGCGATTGGCCGGATGGCGATCGGCCCGGCGAGGGCGATCCGGACGAGACGTGACCGGCTGGCGGGGCGGAGCCGCGGGGCGTAGGGTGGCATGGTGAATCGCAATCTCCTGCGGGCGCGGCTGTGCGCACCGCTTCCCGCCCCTGTCCTGGTGCCCGGGGCGGGCATGTCGGCGCCGCCCGTTCTGGTTGATCCTCCGGCGATCGGCATGCCGCTCTCCGGCCCAGGAGGTGCGTGCCTGAGGGATGCGCGCCTGGCGGGTGACGACGGGTTTGTTGCGGCCGGCGAGGTGCTGGTGCCGGCGGCGGTGTTGATCTCGCTGGTGCTGGGGGCGGCACCGGGGGTGCTGCTGACCAAGCGCACCGCCCATCTGAAAAAACATGCGGGACAGGTGAGCTTCCCCGGCGGGCGCATCGACCCGGACGACGCCAGTCCCGAGCATGCCGCCCTGCGCGAGGCGGAGGAGGAGGTGGGGTTGGCGCGCGGCCGGGTGGAATTGCTGGGACGGCTGGGCGACTACGTGACCGGCACCGGCTATCGCGTGACGCCGGTGCTGGGCCTGTTGCCGGACGGGGCGGAACTGGGCGACCTGGGGCTGGTGCCGTCGCCGGACGAGGTGGAGTCGGTGTTCGCGCTGCCGCTGTCCGTGTTGCTGGATCCGGCGGCGCCGCAGCGGCGGCGGTCGCATTTCCGTGGCGCGTGGCGCGAGTTCTGGGTCTGGCCGCACCCCGATCACTACATCTGGGGCGCGACTGCGGCGATGCTGGTGCATCTGGCGCATCGCCTGCGCACCGCGGCATAGGCGAGGAAGCCGCACGATGCTGCGCCTGTTGGAAGGCCTGCTGTTCCTGTTGCCGTTCGCCGGCTACGCGCTGTGGCTGTGGCAGGGCAAGCGCTACACGCAGCAACTGCTGTGGGGGACGATCGGCGCGATGGCGGTGATGGTGCTGGCCGCCGCCTGGCTGGAGCTGACCCAGGCGGTGCCGCCCGACATGGCCTATGTACCGCCGCATATGGACGGCGACAGGGTGGTGCCGGGCCGCGCGATACGTCGCACCGGGCCATGACGTCCGACGGGCGCATGGCGCAGCCGCCCGCGTTCCTGGCCGATCCCGCGCTGCGCGACGTGCTGGCCGCGCTGCCGCGGGCACGGCTGGTGGGCGGCTGCGTGCGCGATGCGCTGATGGGACAACAGGTGGCGGATATCGACCTGGCGACCCCCGACCCACCGGAAGCGGTGATGGCGGCGTTGCGCGCGGCCGGGCTGAAGGCGGTGCCGACCGGGCTTGCCCATGGCACCGTGACCGCGGTGGCGCGGCATCGCGGCTTCGAGGTGACGACGCTGCGCCGCGATGTCGCCACCGACGGACGGCACGCGGAGGTGGCCTTCACCGAGGACTGGCGGGCCGACGCGGCGCGGCGCGATTTCACCATCAATGCGATGTCGATGTCCGCCGACGGCACGCTGCATGATTACTTCGGCGGGCGCGACGACCTGACCGCCGGGCGGGTGCGGTTTGTCGGCGTGGCGTCGGAGCGTGTGGCCGAGGATTATCTTCGCGTGCTGCGGTTCTTTCGCTTCCATGCCCGTTACGGGCGCGGTGCACCGGATGGCGCGGCGGTGGCAGCGATCCGCGCCGGGGTGGCCGGGCTGGGTCGGCTGTCGGCGGAGCGGGTGTGGGGGGAACTGAAGCGGATTCTGACCGGGCCCGACCCCGTCGGCGCGATTGCTTTGATGCGCGACTGCGGTGTGTTGGACGCGGTGTTGCCGGAGGCAGGAGACGGGGCGGTCCTGGCCGCCGTGGTATCGGCCGGCGCACCACGGGAGCCGGTGCTGCTTTTGGCTGCCCTGATCGAGGGCAGCGGGGCGGACGCGGCGGCGCGGCTGAAACTGTCCGGTGCCGAGGCGGCGCGGCTGATGGCGCTGCGTGCCGCCGCCGCGCCGGCCGACGATGCCGACGACGACGACCTGCGCCGCGCCCTGGCGGATACCGAAAAGGCGATTCTGGTCGGCGCGACGTGGCTGGCCGGGCGCGGCGACGCGCTGCGGGCGCGGCTGACGGCGATGCCGGTGCCGGTGTTTCCGCTGGCCGGGCGCGACCTCGCCGCCCAGGGGGTGGCGGCCGGTCCGGCGATGGGCGCGCTGCTGCGTGATCTGCGGGGCTGGTGGCTTGCCGGCGGCTGCCGTGCCGATGGCGCGGACTGTCGCGCTGAATTGGCGCGGAGGTTGGCGGGCTGATACATGCCCGGCATGGCCCGCCCCACCTCGCTTTCCGCCGACAGCACCCAGGCGCTGGTCCGCCGCCTGTGGCGCGAGCAGGTGCGCGGGCATCGCGGCCTGATCTGGACGATCCTGGCGCTGACCCTGGTGATGGCCGGCACCCAGGCGCTGTATCCGGTGGTGATCGACCACGCCTTCAGCATGTTCGAGGCGCGTGACCGGCGCATCCTGTACCAGCTTCCCGTGCTGGTGGTGGCGGTCACCTCGGTCAAGGCGCTGGCGCAGTATATCCAGAACGTGGCGGTGCAGAAACTGGTGCTGCGGGTGATCCGCGCCCTGCAGGAACGCATGTTCGCCCACCTCACCCAGGGCGACCTGGCGCGGCTGGAGCGCGAGGCGCCGGCCGCCTGGGCGGCGCGGTTCACCACCGATGCCACCATCATCCGCGAGGCCATGACCCGTGCGGTGAACGGCATCGCCGATGCGCTGACCGTGATAGGCTTGGTCGGCTCGATGCTGTGGCTGGACTGGAAGCTGAGCCTGATCGCGGCACTGCTGTATCCGATCGCCGGCATCCCGATCGAGAAGATCGGCCGCCGCATCCGCCGCCAATCCGGCGGCATGCAGGAGCAGATCGGGCTGACCGCCGCCCTGCTCAACGAAAGCTTCGCCCAGGCGCGCACGGTGCGCGCCTATCGGCTGGAGGCGTCCGAGACCGCCCGCGCCTCGGGCGCGTTCGCCGAGCTGTACCGGGCGCTGCTGCGTATGGCGCGCAGCCGGGCGCGCATCGATCCGTTGTTGGAAGTGATCGGGGGCGCGGCGGTGGCCGCGGTGATCGGCTTCGTCGGCTGGCGCGCCGCCCAGGGCGATGGCTCGCTGGGGCATTTCACCGGGTTCATCACCGCGCTGCTGATCGCCTCGCGGCCGTTGCGCGCGCTCGGCTCGCTGAATGCCGCGGTGCAGGAAGGTTTGGCGGGGCTGGTGCGGGTGTTCTCCGTCATCGACGAGAAACCGGCGGTTGCCGAGCGCCGCGATGCCGTGGCGCTGCCACCGGGCCAGGGGCGGCTGGAATTCGAGCATGTCGCCTTCGCCTATCCCGACGGACGAAGCGGCCTGCACGACCTGTCCTTTGTTGCCGCGCCCGGCCTGACGGTGGCGCTGGTCGGTGCCTCGGGTGCCGGCAAATCGACGGCGCTGGCGCTGATCCCGCGCCTGCATGACGTGGCGTCCGGGCGCATCCGGCTGGACGGCGCGGATCTGCGCGACGTCACCCTGGCCAGCCTGCGCGACGCCATCGCCTATGTCGGCCAGGACACGCTGCTGTTCGACGACACCATCGCCGCCAATATCCGCATGGGCCGCGCCGGCGCCACCGAGGCGCAGGTCCGCGAAGCGGCGGCGGCGGCGGCGGCGGACCAGTTCATCGCGGCCTTGCCGGAGGGCTACGAGACCCGCGTCGGCCCCGGCGGGGGCCGCCTGTCGGGCGGCCAGCGCCAGCGCGTGTGCATCGCCCGTGCCCTGTTGCGCGACCCACGCGTGCTGCTGCTGGATGAGGCAACCAGTGCGCTGGACACCGAAAGCGAGGCGCTGGTCCAGGAGGCGCTGGGCCGGCTGCGGGCCGGGCGCACCACCATCATCGTCGCCCATCGCCTGTCCACCGTGCGTGATGCCGACCTGGTGGTGGTACTGGCCGAGGGCCGTGCCGTGGAACAGGGCACGCACGCCGAACTCCTGGCGGCCGAGGGTGCCTATGCCCGCCTGGTGCGGACGCAGGCGCTGGCGGGGTAGGGCAGCGCAGAGACCTGGCCTTGCCGCCCTGCCCTACGGCCAGGCCACCGCCGGCGGCAGGCTCATCAGGATGGCCTCGACATTGCCGCCGGTTTTCAGCCCGAACAGGGTGCCGCGGTCGTGGATCAGGTTGAATTCCACGTATCGGCCGCGGCGGACCAATTGGTGCTGGCGTTCGGCCGGCGTCCAAGGTTCGGCCATGCGGGCGCGAATGATGGCGGGATAGGCATCGAGGAAGGCCAGGCCGACATCGCGGATGAAGGCGAAATCCGCCGCCACGCTGCCGGTGAAGTGCTGGTCGAAGAAGATTCCGCCGGCGCCGCGCGGCTCGTTGCGGTGCGGCAGGAAGAAGTAGCGGTCGCACCATTCCTTGAATTTCGGGTAGTAGGCGGGGTCGTGGCGGTCGCAGGCGGATCTGAAGGCGGTGTGGAAGCGGGCGGCGTCGGCCACCGCCTCCGGTGCATCGAGCGCCATCGGGGTCAGGTCGCCGCCGCCGCCGAACCAGCCGCGTGTGGTGACCAGCATACGGGTGTTGAAGTGGGCGGCAGGCACGCGCGGGCTGGCCATGTGGGCCACCAGGCTGACGCCGCTGGCCCAGAACCGCGGGTCCTCGGCCGCGCCGGGGATCTGGGCGCGGAATTCCGGGCTGAATTCGCCCATCACGGTGGAGACGTTGACGCCGACCTTCTCGAACACCCGCCCACGCATCACGCTCATCACCCCGCCGCCGCCGGGCGCGCCGTCTGGCGTGGGGCGGGACCAGGACGTGCGGGCGAACCGCCCGGGCTGGCCGGGGCCATAAAGGGGCAGGCCGGCGGCTTCATCCTCGATCGCCTCGAATTCGGCGCAAAGCCGATCGCGCAGGGTGGCGAACCAGGCGCTGGCGTCGTCGCGGATGGCCGCGTGCGGGGGGGGCGGGGTGTCGGTCATCGCGGACTCCTGATCCGGCGAGGATAGAACAGGGAGGGTGTGTTGCGGAGGGCACCAACGGCACCTAATGTGGCGAACGCGCGCAAAAAGCCGGATTGCGGGTGGCTGGGCCTTGCCGCATGCGCATGTTGGGCTTATTCGGCGTTCGTCTGCTCGGTTGCAGCAGGCCGACGGAAACCGCGTCGCGGTGCCGTTCGGCTCCTGCCGCGGAGTGGAGGCTGACGACGATCCGCGTGGGGCGATTGCCGACCCGCCGCCGCGGATCAGGTGCGAAACGCCCCGCAAGGGCAGATCACTCGAGGTCACGTATGGCTGAAAGCGCCGCCGCCCCCCATCCCGCCCCGCATTCGGGCGGGGCCGAGGTCACGAAGCGCGACTTCCTCAAGCTGGTCGCCGGTGCCGGCGCGGCGGTTGGCGTGGGTGCCATCGTCTGGCCCATGATCGACAGCATGAACCCGGCCGCCGACGTGCTGGCGCTGTCGTCCACCACTGTGGACCTGTCCCCCATCGTTGCCGGGCAGGCGATCACGGTCGTGTGGCGCGGTAAGCCGGTGTTCGTGCGCCACCGCACGCCAACGGAAATCGAAGAGGCGCGCGCCGCCGACAAGCTGCGCCTGCCGGATCCCGCCACCGATGCCAGCCGCGTCAAGCCCGGGCACGACCAGTGGCTGATCGTGGTCGGCATCTGCACCCATCTCGGCTGCGTCCCGCTGGGCAATCGCAGCACCGAGGTGCGCGGTGAATATGGCGGCTGGTTCTGCCCTTGCCACGGCAGTGAATACGATACGTCTGGCCGCGTTCGCCGAGGTCCCGCGCCGGCCAACCTCCCGGTGCCGCCGTACGCCTTCGAGGGCGACACCAAGATCAAGATCGGCTGATCGCCGCCACCCCCCGCGACTGCTGAGAGCGATCGCAGCCTTCGGAGCACATCTACATGGCCGGCCTGCACAAGAGCGAGTTCGAGAATCCCGTCATCCGCTGGGTTGATTCGCGCCTGCCGATCTTCACCATGATGCAGAAGGAGTACGGGGTGTTTCCCACCCCGCGCAACTTCAACTACCTGTGGAATTTCGGCGCACTGGCGATGGTCAACCTGGTGATCATGATCGCCACGGGCATCTTCCTGGCGATGAACTACACGCCGCACGCCACCATGGCGTTCGATTCCGTCGAACGCATCATGCGCGACGTGAATTTCGGCTGGCTGCTGCGCTATGTGCATGCCAACGGCGGTTCGATGTTCTTCATCGTGGTCTATATCCATTTGGCGCGTGGCCTGTACTACGGCTCCTACAAGATGCCGCGCGAGCTGCTGTGGATCCTCGGCGTGGTGATCCTGCTGCTGATGATGGCCACCGCCTTCATGGGCTACGTGCTGCCCTGGGGCCAGATGTCATACTGGGGGGCGACGGTCATCACCAACCTGTTCTCCGCCTTCCCGCTGGTGGGCGATTACATCGTCACCTGGCTGTGGGGCGGCTTCTCGGTGGACAACGCGACGCTGAACCGGTTCTTCAGCCTGCACTACCTGCTGCCGTTCGTGCTGGTGGGCGTGGTGTTCCTGCACATCGCCGCCCTGCACATCACCGGGTCGAACAACCCGCTGGGCATCGAGGTGAAAGGGCCGCAGGACACGCTGCCGTTCCATCCGTACTACACCATCAAGGACAGCGTGGGCATCTGCGTCTATCTGATCGTGTTCGCGCTGCTGGTGTTCTTTGCGCCGAACTATCTGGGTCATGCCGACAACTACATCCCGGCCAACCCGCTGGTGACGCCAGCGCACATCGTGCCGGAATGGTACTTCCTGCCGTTCTATGCCATTCTGCGCTCGGTGCCCGACAAACTGGGCGGCGTGCTGCTGATGTTCGGCTCGATCGGCGTGCTGGCGCTGGTGCCGTGGCTGGACACCTCGCCGGTGCGCAGCGCCCGCTACCGCCCGGTCTATCGCATCCTGTTCTGGGTGCTGGTGCTGGCCTGCGCGGTGCTGCTGGTGTGCGGTGGCAAGCCGCCCGAAGGGATCTGGGTGGTGCTGTCGCGCGTGGCGACCGCATATTATTTCCTGCACTTCCTGGTGATCCTGCCGGTGCTGGGCAAGTTCGAGCGGCCGTTGCCGCTGCCGGAGAGCATCAGCAGGGCCGTCCTTGCGGATGGAGGTGGGGGTGGCCCCCTTCCGGGCGGCGCCGCAGCCAAGCCGATGGAGAAGGCGTGATGGGCTTCCTTCGTATCGCTGCGGCCGCGGCCCTGCTGGCCCTGGCAACGCCTGTCGCCGCCACGGCGGCGGAGGGCGAGTTGACGTTCCCGCCGCAGAATTGGAGCTTCAGCGGCCCGTTCGGCACCTTCGACCGTGCGGCGGCGCAACGCGGCTTCCAGGTTTACAGCGAGGTCTGCGCCGCCTGCCACTCGGTCAAGCATGCCTATTATCGCGACCTCGGCGGCATCGGATTGACGCACAAGGAGATCGAGGCGATTGCCGCCGCGGTGATGGTGCCAAGCATCGACGATGACGGCCAGCCGGCCGAGCGCCCCGCGCGGCCATCGGACCATTTCCGTGCGCCTTACCCCAACGAAACGGCGGCGCGCGCCACCTTCAACGGAGCCTACCCACCCGACCTGTCGGTGATCATCAAGGCGCGTGCCGGCGGTGCCGACCAACTCTACAACCTGCTCGCCGGCTATGCCGAGCCGCCCGCCGACATGAAGCTGGGCGACGGGATGTACTACAACAAGTACTTCGCCGGCCACCAGATCGCCATGCCGGCACCGCTTTCGGACGGACGCGTGACCTATGCCGACGGCACCCGCGCCTCGGTCGAGCAGATGGCGCGGGATGTCACCACCTTCCTGGCCTATATCGCCGAGCCGGAGATGGAGGTGCGCAAGCGCCTGGGTGTGAAAGTGGTGCTGTTCCTGATCTTCATGACCGGCGTCACCTATGCCGCCAAGCGCAAGGTTTGGGCCGACGTGCACTGACAACGTGGGCGGCGCCCCGTCCCTGAGCTGAGCAAGGGAGTCCCGGGGCCCTGCCGGTTCGCGGAGCGACGGGCAAAGCCCTTGGCCTTGCCTGCCTGATGGAGTCCGCCATGCCCGAGATCACCCCCGTCATTGGCATCATCGGTGGTTCCGGCCTGTATGACATCGAGGGCCTGGAGCGGCAGCGCTGGGTCACGGTCGCCACCCCCTGGGGTGACCCCTCCGACGAGTTGCTGGAGGGCTGGCTGGGTGAGACGCGCTGTGTCTTCCTGCCACGCCATGGCCGCGGCCACGCCCTGTCGCCCACGGACCTGAACTACCGCGCCAACATCGACGCGCTGAAGCGCATGGGCTGCACCGACGTGCTGTCGCTGTCGGCGGTCGGCAGCCTGAAGGCCGAGTTGCCGCCGGGGCATTTTGTGATCGTTGACCAGTTCATCGACCGCAGCTTCGCCCGCGAGAAGAGCTTCTTCGGCGCTGGCTGCGTGGCCCATGTCTCGGTGGCCCATCCGGTCTGCCCGCGCCTGGGCGATGCGGCGGAGGCGGCAGCGCGCGCCATTGGCCTGCCGGTGACGCGCGGCGGCACCTACCTGGTGATGGAAGGACCGCAATTCTCCACCAAGGCCGAGAGCGAACTTTACCGCTCCTGGGGCTGCGCGGTGATCGGCATGACGAACATGCCGGAGGCCAAGCTCGCCCGCGAGGCAGAGCTTTGCTACGCCACCGTGGCAATGGTCACCGACTACGATTGCTGGCACCCCGACCACGACCACGTCACCGTGGAGGCAGTGGTGAAGGTGCTGCTGGACAACGCGGCACACGCCCGCGACCTGGTGCGCGCGGTGGTGCCGCTGATCGGTGCGGCGCGCGGGCCCTGCCCGGCCGGCTGCGATCGCGCGCTGGATCATGCGCTGATTACCGCACCGGAAAAGCGTGACCCGGCGCTGTTGGCGAAGCTGGATGCGGTGGCGGGGCGGGTGCTTGCCGCTGGATAGGGCAGGATGTTCTTTTTTGAAAAAAAGAACCAAAAAACTTCGATAATTGGAGTGTGGTGGCACAACGTCACCCCATGATGAACAATGGATGAAGTCTTTTTTGCTTCTTTTTCTTCAGAAAAAGAAGACCTTGCTTTTTCTTTCTTGAGACACTCCGACCTCATAGCCGCTTGCGGAAGAACACCCGGGAAAAGCCGTTCTGTTCGCCGCGTCCGGTCTCGGTCCAACCGGTGCGGGCATAGAGCGCGATGTTCTCGGTCATCATCAGGTGGGTGTACAGCCGCAATTCGGCGTAGCCACGCCGCGCTGCCTCGGCATCGGCGAATTGCATCAGGGCACGGCCGATGCCGGTGCCCTGGGCGGCGGGATCGACGGCGATGTTGTCCAGCAGCAGGTGGTCGGCTTCCGGCAGCAGCACGATCAGGCCGGCAACCGGGGCGCCGGCGACCCAGACGCAGTGGCTGCGGATCAGGGCGGCGTAGTCGTCCAGCATCGGGCCGGGCGGCTTGCCGATGCGGGCGATATACATGGTGTAGGCATCGCGCACGATGCGCGCGACCGCTGGCGTGTCGGTGGCATCGGCGGGGCGGATGCGCATGGCGGGACCTCCTTTGCCAGTCGGATACGCAACGAGCGTCACACTACCGCGCCTGGCTGCCGCACGGTAGTTTGCGGCGAGCGAGACGGAGACGATGTTGCCCCCACGCCATGATGGGCCAGGAACGGCCCTGGCTGCCCCCTTGGCCGAAACGCCATGCCTCGCCGACAAGATACCGCTTTCCGCCGGGTTGGTGGTCCATCTCGGCTGCGGCGATGGGCGGGCGGTCGCGGCGTTTCGCGACCGCAACCCGCGGGCGCGGCTGATCGGCATCGAGGCGGATCCGGCGCTGGCCGCTCGCGCGGCCGCAATCTTGGACGAGGTCTATTGCCTGGCCCCCGAGCCCGGGCCGTTGCCGCCCCTGCCGCCGGCCGACTGCATCCTGCTGGGTCCCGGGCTGGTGGAACGGCTGGCCGCGCCCGGCGAGTTGCTGAACGAACTGGGCCGCAGCCTGGCGGAAGCGGGCGTGCTGGTGGCCTGGCTGGCATCGGCCAACCAGGCGGCGCAGCATGCCCTGCTCACGGATGCGGGCCTGCATCCCGTGGACGCCGAGGCGCTCACGCTGGGCGGCGCGGACCTTGTGACTTGGCGGGTCACCGCAGCTCCGGTGCCGCCGCTGCGCGTGTTCTCCAGCATGCTGCCGCCCATTGGCGGGGTCAGCCAGGTTCGGGTGGTGGAGCCGATGGCGGCGCTGTCCACCGAGCCGACGATTGCCGCCGATATCACCAACCAGTTCGAGGCCGTGCCATTTCTCGACGGCGCCGCCGGCATCTTCATCCTGCATCGCCCGGCGTTGCTGGGCGCCGAGGGGTTGGCGAAACTGCGTAGCCTGATGGTACGTGGCTGGCTGGTGGTATGCGAGTTCGACGACCACCCCTCGCAGATTCCGATTCTATACCGGTCCGACGTCCAGAATTTCAGGGCCGTGCATGCCATCCAGACCTCCACCCCGGCTTTGGCCGAGGTGTTCGGGCGGGAGAATCAGGAGGTCGCGGTATTTGCCAACGCCATTCGCCGCCTGCCGGCGCCGGCGAATTTTGCCGTGCCCGGCCAGGTCACC
The DNA here is from genome assembly GCA_020848935.1 of Acetobacteraceae bacterium. Lineage (GTDB taxonomy): Bacteria > Pseudomonadota > Alphaproteobacteria > Acetobacterales > Acetobacteraceae > CAMDGX01. The sequence goes on along the minus strand of JADLHF010000265.1, from coordinate 13,794 downwards.
ATGCTGTTTGCCGCGCTGAACCGCGAGGAGGACTGGCCTGGCTATGTCGAGGCGCTGGACGCCGCGGCGGCGGACAGCGGGGGCGCGCTGCGCTTTCATGTCATCGCCGACCGGGCCTTCTTCGACGCGCTGGCCACGCCGCACAAGGTGTTCACCCCGCTATGCGACTATTCCGGCTACCTGGACATCCTGGCGCGCTGCGAGGTGTCGTTCATGCCGCTGCGCGATACGCTGTTCAACCGCTGCAAATCCGACCTGAAATACCTGGAGGCCGCCTCGCACCGGGCGGTGGCCCTGGCGTCGCCGGTGGTTTATGGCCAGAGCATCAACGACGGTGAAACCGGGCTGATCTTCGATGGGCCGACGGGGCTGTACGACCGGCTGATGCGGGTGGTGGCCGATCCCGATGCCGCGTGCGCCCTGGCCGAGCGCGGGCGGGCGGATATCGCGCAGCATCGCATGCTCGCCTATCAAGTGCGGGCGCGGGTGCAGTGGTATCGCGACCTGTGGTCACGGCGGGGCGAGCTTCACGCGGCGTTGCTGCGGCGAGTGCCGGAGCTGGCGGGCTAACGCCTGAGGATCGATCCCAGCAGCCCGCGCACCACGCTTCGGCCGACCTGGCCGCCGAGACTGCGGGCGATCGATTTGGCGAAGGCCTCGCCGACGCCCTCGCGGCGGCCGCTGCCGAGGAGCATGGCCATCAGCGGGTCGGCGGGGGCGGCGGGTTCGGGCGCGCGGCGGGCTCGGGCTGGCGGGTCGTAGGCAGCGCGGCGCGGCGGCTCCGGGGCGACGGCGGCAGCGCCCCAGGGGTTGCCGGCGTCGACTCTTGCCGGCTGCGGGGTGGCTTCGGCAATCCCCTGGGCGCGATCGTTCAGCAATTCATAGGCCGATTCCCGATCCAGTGCCGCCTCGTAACGTCCGGCCAGCGGCGAGCGGGAGATCAGATCGGCACGCTCCTCAGCCGTGACCGGCCCCATACGGCTGCGCGGCGGGGCCACCTTGGCGCGCTGGACGATGCCGGGGATGCCGCGATCGTCGAGCAGGGAGACCAGCGCCTCGCCCACCTCAAGCTCGGTGATCGCCTGGGCGACGTTCAGGCGCGGGTTGGCCCGGAAGGTCTCGGCCGCCGCGCGCACGGCTTTCTGGTCGGCCGGGGTGAAGGCGCGCAGGGCGTGCTGGACGCGGTTGCCGAGCTGGGCGAGCACGGTCTGCGGCAGGTCGAGCGGGTTTTGCGTCACGAAATAGACGCCCACGCCCTTGCTGCGGATCAGCCGCACCACCTGTTCGACCTTCTCCACCAGGCCTTTCGGGGCGTCGCGGAACAGAAGGTGGGCTTCGTCGAAGAAGAACACCAGCTTGGGCTTGTCCAGGTCGCCGACTTCCGGAAGTTGCTCGAACAGTTCGGACAGCAGCCACAGCAGGAAGGTGGCATAGAGGCGGGGGGCCTGGATCAGCTTGTCGGCGGCCAGGATGTTCACCGCTCCGCGTCCGTCCGGGGTCAGCAGCATCAGGTCGGACAGGGCGAGTGCCGGCTCGCCGAAGAAGCTCTCGCCGTCCTGCTGGTCCAGCACCAGGAGCTTTCTTTGGATGGTGCCGACGCTGGCTTTGGAAACATTGCCGTATTCGGTGCCGAGTTCGCTGGCGCGTTCCGCGACGTGGCCGAGGATGGCGCGGAGATCCTTGAAGTCGAGCAGCAACAGGCCCTCGGTGTCGGCGAGGGCGAAGGCGATGTTCAGCACGCCCTCCTGCGCGTCGGTCAGTTCCAGCATCCGCGCCAACAGCACCGGACCCATTTCGGCCACCGTGGCGCGAACCGGGTGGCCCTGGTTGCCAAAGACATCCCAGAACACGGCCGGCGCGGCGCGATAGCTGTAGTCCGCGACACCCAGCCTTGCCGCCCGGGCTTCCAGCTTCGGGTTCGGCCGCCCGGGCATGGCGATGCCCGACAGGTCGCCCTTGATATCGGCACAGAAGACCGGCACGCCGGCCGCCGAGAACGCCTCGGCCATCACCTGCAGCGTGACCGTCTTGCCGGTGCCGGTGGCGCCGGCGATCAGGCCGTGGCGGTTGGCGGTGGACAGATGCAGCAGGCAGGGCGCATCGCCGCGGGCGATCAGGATGTCGGTCATCGCACTTCTCCTCGGGAGCCCCGACATGGCGGATTGTACCGCGCTTGGCGAGAGGGCGACGTGCCGGCGACAGTGCTACCGTTCCTCGGGCGGCTTCACCCGCTGAAAGCGCCACAGCAGCAACAGATCGTAGCTGGCCTTCATTGCGCCACCAATCAGCAGCGGCCAGGCAAATGCCGACGCCGTCATCAGCCAGCCTGCCAGCGCCGGGCCGACGGCGGCGGCCAGGCTCTTGGCCGTGGCCGTCATGCTGGCCGCGGCCGGTCGCTCCGCCGGCGTCACCACTGCCATCACATAGGAAGTGCGCGTCGGCACATCCATGTTCGACAGCGCAGCGCGCGCCAGCAGCAGTGCAATGGCCACGGCGAGATTCGGTGCGAACGGCAACGCCATCACCATCAGGCTCGACGGCAGGTGCGTGAACACCATCGTGTTGATCAAGCCGATCCGCGCTGCCAGGGGCACCGCCGCCAGGTACGAGACCGCCGAACACAGCCCGGCCCAGAACAGGATCGCGGCCGTCGTCGGCAGTGACAGATCGAAGGTGTCGTACAGCCACAGCGCCAGCAGCGACTGCACGAAGAAGCCGCTGCCCAGGCTGTCCAGCGCAAACAACCCGGACAGCCCAAAGACAATCCGCCGCGACGGCCCCAGCGCCACCCTCGGTCCCTCCGCCACCGGCGTCTCAACCGCCGGCGAAAGCGGCCGGTACAATGCCCACGCCCCCAGCGCGCACGCCGAGTACAGCAGGAACACCCCAGCCATCACGGCCTGCGCGCCCATCCCCAACCCGGCCCCGATCGCATGCGGCCACGATGCGGCCAGTGTTCCCACGGCCCCCGCCAACGTGCCCGCCAAGCTATACCGGGCGAACACCGCCGTTCGCCGCACTGGCGCCACCGCCTGCGCCAGCGCCGTATGCTCCAGCGGCAGGAACAGGCTGACATCCCCGCTGCTCGGGTTCAGCGTTCCCAGGAACGCCACCGCCAGCAGCACCCAGAACTCGCCGGCCACCGCGAAGCCAACCCCCGTCGCGGCCATCAACGCGCAGGCCCCGGCCAGCCAACGACGCCGGCTGCCCCGATGCGCCAGCCACCCCACCGCCAGGGTGCACAGCGCCGATCCCACCAGGGTCGCCGTCAGCAATGCGCCGATTGCCAGCGGCGAAAACCCCCGCTCATGCAGATGGATCGGCAACAGGATCGCCACCATCCCATCCACGAACGCCCGCAGGGCGCGCGCGGCCAGCAGCCGCTTCACGTCCCCCGAGACCCCCGGCGGCAATGGCCGCCACCATTCCTCACCCACCAGCATGACCCGGCTCCGCCACCTGTTGGTCAATCGCCCTGGAACCGACGCGGCGCCACCGGGCAGGATGGCACCATGACATTGCCGCCCTTCCTGCGCGACCGCCGCCTGTTCACCATGGCCGCCTTCGGCTACTTCGCCGGCCTGCCCTTGCCGCTCTCGGGCTTCACCCTCACCCAGTGGCTCGCCGAGGGCGGCATCTCCCTGGCCGCCATCGGGCTGACCGCCAATATCGGCCTCGCCTACACGCTGAAATTCCTCTGGTCCCCGCTGCTCGACCAGCGTGCGCCACTGGCCTTCCTTGGCCGACGGCGTGGCTGGCTGGCGGCAATCCAGCCAGCCCTGGCACTGGCCATCGCCGCCCTGGCGTTCTCCAGCCCGCACATCCACCCGTTGCCCACCTTCCTGATCGCCGCCGGCATCGCCTTCCTGTCGGCCAGCCAGGACATCGTGATCGACGCCTGGCGCATCGAGACCTTCCCGCCCGACAGCCAGGGTCCCGCGCTCGGTGCCTATGTGCTGGGCTATCGCGCCGCCATGCTGACCTCCGGCGCCGGCGTCATCGCCAGTGTCGGCTGGCTGGGCTGGCACGGCGCCTTGCTGGGCGTCGCCGGCCTGTTCGTCATCGGCCTCGGCGTCACGCTGCTCGCCGGTGAGCCGGAACCCCCCGAAACCCCGCCTGCCCCTTCCCGCTTGGGTGCGCGCGTGGCCGCGGCGATCGTGGAGCCGCTGCGCGACTTCCTCGCCCGCCCCGGCGCCTGGCTGGTCTTGGCCTATGTCGCGCTGTTCTACCTGGACGAGGCGCTGGCCGGGAAAATGCTCGCCCCGCTCTATCGCGCGCTCGGATTCGATCGGGCGACGGTGGCGCTGGCAACCGGGCCGATCTCCCTCACCTGCACCCTGCTGGGCTACGCCATGGGCGGCACCCTGGTCGCCTGGCTCGGCATGGGCCGGGCACTGATCGCCACCGGCTTCACCCAGATGGGCTTCATGTCGCTCTACGTCGTGCTGACCCTGCACCCGGGGAATACGGCCCTGCTCTACACCACCGTGGCGCTGGAAGCCTTTGTGCAGGCGATGGCGATGGCCGCCTTCATCGCCTACCTCTCCAGCCTGTGCACCCTGCGCTTCACCGCCACCCAATACGCCCTGTTGTCGTCAATCGCGGCAATGGCGTCCCATACCCTGGGCGGCCTGTCGGGCTTCGGCGCCCAGGCCCTGGGCTGGACGGCGTTCTACAGCGTGGCAATGTTCTCCGCCCTGCCGTCGATGGTGCTGATGCTCGTGATCCTGCGGCACTTTCCACCGATGCCGCAGGGCTTGAGTGGTCGCGTCAAGAGTAGGTAAGGGAAGGTCTTCTTTTTCTGAAGAAAAAGAAGCAAAAAGATTTTTCGACATTATTCATCGGTTGGCACCATCGGTGCCTCAGGGCATCATTGATAAAGTTTTTTGGTTCTTTTTTCAAAAAAGAACTTCTTCTTCTCACTTCATTCAACTTTGGCGAACCCGCGCTACTGCTGCTTTTGGCTCTGCGATTGCGATTGCCCCTGCTGGGCCACCGACACCACCACCTCCATCTGCTCGCTTGCCCCACCCAGTCGCATGCCACGCACTGGCGCGGCCTCGATGGCGTCCAGGCCGATGGCCAGGCGGATATAGCGGTCGGTCGGGCACTGGCCGTTTGCCGGATCGAAGCCGATCCAGCCGAGATCCGGCGCCAGCGCTTCGGCCCAGGCGTGGTGGGCGACGGACTCGCCGCCATCGGTCAGCATGTAGCCGGTGACATAGCGCGCCGGGATGCCCAGCGTGCGGGCGGCGGCGATGAAGATGTGGGCGTGGTCCTGGCACACTCCGCGGCGGGCGGCGAAGGCGGCGGCGGCCGTGGTTTCGCTGGTCGTTGCCGTGGTGTCGTAGGCGACCTGCTCGTGCAGCCCGTCCAGAATCGCGTGCAGGCTGGCCAGGATGCCGTGGCGCCGGCAGGACTCGGCGAAGGTGCGGATGGCGTCGTCGGGTTCGGTCAGCCTGGTCTGGCGCAGGCATACCGCGGGGGCCATGGCCTCGCCAGTGTGACCGACAACGCCGGCGGTCTCCGTGGTCTCCACCACCCCTTCGGCGACGATCTCCACGTCGGTCACCGGACCCTGGGAGGCAACGAGTTCCACGGCATTGCCGAACGCGTCAGTGTAGCGCAACGGGGCGCCGGCACCTTGCGTGCGCACCTGCCACGACAGCACCGCCTGCGACGGGCCGGCCGGCGGCGTCAGGCGCAGCGCCTGGATGGCGCGCGACGCGCCGGTGCTGCGATAGGTGGTGGTGTGGGTGATCGCGATTCGCATCAATCCCTCAATCGAAATGGTAGTCGGCGGCGGTGGCCTGGGCGACCGCGGCGTTGCGGTTCAGGAATTCGCCCAGGTACTCCCGCAGCCCGCCGCGCAGGATGTCGTCCAGGTCGGCCACGCGCATGTCGCTGGCCAGTGCCTCGCCCACCGGCAGGCTCTGCGTGCCGCCGCCGGTCATTGTGGCCAGGCTGGCCAGCGAGGGGGCGATGAAGTCGCAGCAGAAGCGCAGCGAGCGCGGCATCTCCGGGCGCAGCATCAGGAATTCGGCCAGGGTGCGCGGGCGGATGCGATCGCGGTAGAAGTACCGATAGGCGCTGACTGCGGACAGCGAGCGCAGGATGGTGTCCCACTGGTGCAGGTCGCGCTCGCCGCCCATCGCCTCATAGGCCGGCAGCAGCACATTGTACTTCACCTCCAGGATTCGCGCGGTATTGTCGGCGCGCTCGATGAAGGTGCCGAGCTGGCAGAAGTGGAAGCCCTCGTCGCGCAGCAGGCTGCCCAGCATGGCGCCGCGGAACTGGCCGGAGCGCTGGCGCACCCAATCCAGCAGCTCGGCCATGGCACCTGGCCCGACGCCGGCCGGGTCGATGGCGGCGAAGGCGATCCAGGTGGAGTTCAGCGCCTCCCACATCTCCCGCGTCAGGGCAGTGCGCACCGAGCGGCCGTTGTTGCGCGCCGCTTCCAGGCAGGCGCGGATCGAACTGGGGTGGTCGCGATCGAACACCAGGAAACGCTGCGCCTCGGCGGCCGACAGCGTGGTGCCCCGCGCGGCAAAGGCGTCCAGGCACCCTGCACTGGCCAGGGTGGATTTCCAGTCCTCGCGGTATCCGCCGGTACTGTCCGGCGTCATCGAGATGCGGTGGCCCACCTGGGTCAGCCGGGCGATGTTTTCCGCCCGTTCCATGTAGCGGGTCATCCAGAACAGGCTGGAGGCGGTTCGACCCAGCATGCTCAATCCTCCAGCACCCAGGTGTCCTTGGTGCCGCCTCCCTGGCTGGAGTTGACCACCAGCGAGCCGCGCTTCAGCGCCACCCGGGTGAGCCCGCCGGGCACCACGCGAACCCGGTCGCCGACCAGTACGAAGGGGCGGAGGTCGACATGGCGCGGCCCCACCCCGCCGGCGGCGAAGGCCGGGCAGGTGGACAGGGCGAGCGTGGGTTGGGCGATGTAGTTGGACGGGTTGGCGCGGATGCGGGCGGCGAAGTCGATGCGCTGCTGGCGGGTGGAGCGCGGGCCGATCAGCATGCCGTAGCCGCCGGAGCCGTGCACTTCCTTGACCACCAGCTCCTCCAGATGGGTCAGCACATGGGCGCGTTCCTCGGGGTTCGAGCAGCGGAAGGTGGCGACGTTCTTCAGGATCGGCTTCTCCCCGGTATAGAACTCGACGATATCAGGCACGTAGGCATAGACCGCCTTGTCGTCGGCAATGCCGGTGCCCGGCGCATTGGCCAGGGTGACGCGCCCGGCGCGGTAGAGGTCGAACAGGCCGGGCACGCCGAGCATCGAATCCGGGCGGAAGTTCAGTGGGTCGATGAAGGCGTCGTCGATGCGGCGGTACAGCACGTCCACCCGGGCGCGGCCGCGGATGGTGCGCATCCACAGCGCGCCATCGGCCACCTCCAGGTCAGCACCCTGTACCAGCTCGACGCCCATCTGGTCGGCCAGGAAGGCGTGCTCGAAATAGGCCGAGTTGTAGATGCCGGGGGTCAGCACGGCCACCGTCGGGTCGCCATCGCAGCCCGCTGGCGCCACGCTCTGCAGGGTCTGGCGCAGCAGTTCGGGATAGCGTTCCACCGGCGCCACCCGGTGGGCGGCGAACATTTCCGGGAACAGGTGCATCATCGTCTCGCGGTTCTCGAGCATGTAGGACACGCCCGAGGGGGTGCGCAGATTGTCCTCCAGCACGAAGAATCCGTCCTCGGAGGTACGCACGATGTCTGTGCCGATGATGTGGGAATACACCCCGCGCGGCGGGTCGAAGCCCATCATCTGCGGCAGGAAGGCGTCGTTGCCGTTCACCAGGTCGGACGGGATGCGCCCGGCGCGCACGATCTCCTGGCGGTGGTAGATGTCGTGCAGGAAGGCGTTCAGCGCCCGCACCCGCTGCTCGATCCCGCGCTCCAGGAAGCGCCATTCGGCGGCGGCGATCACGCGCGGGATCAGGTCGAACGGGATCAGCCGCTCGTTGGACTCCGCGGAGCCATAGACGGCGAAGGTAATGCCCAGGCGCCGGAAGATGGCGTCGGCCTCGGCCTGCTTGGCGCGGATGCCGGAGGGCGTCTGGCGCAACAGCCAGTCGAACAAGGTGCGGTAGGGCGCACGCGGCGTGTGGTCCTCGTTCAGCATCTCGTCGAAACAGACGGTGGCGTTGCCCGTGCTGTAGGCTTGCTTCTTAAGCACCCCGTTGCATTCCCGTATCCCCGACCTGTGTTGCGGTGCACCCTAGCACGGGTCGCGCAACAAGTCTGCCAACAGGCGGGAACACGGCCGGGAACGCCGCCCCCCGTCCCCGCCTGCCCCGCCCAGGGTTGCGCGGTGCGACGGGATTGCGCCGCCGAGATTTTGCCCTATCGATTGATCGCGCCGCTCGTCGCCATCGCCTCGATCTCGGCGGCGGAGTATCCGGCCTCGGCGAGGATTTCGCGGGTGTGTTCGCCGAGGGCGGCGGCGAAATCGCGCACCTGGGTCGAGGCGCCGGACAGGCGGAATGGAGTGTTCATCACGCGGAAGCTGCCGCCGGCGTCACGCACTTCGGCCAGGGCCTGGCGGTGGGCCAGTTGCGGGTCGGCCAATGCCTCGGCCACGGTGCGGTAGGCGGAGCAGGGCACGCCGTGGCGGCTGAACGCGGCCTCGCAGTCCGCGGTGGACAGGGTGCGTGACCAGTCTTCCATCTCGTCGATCATCGCACCCCAGTTGTTGCGCCGGTCGGGGTATTTGGCGAAGCGCGGGTCGATGATCCAGTCCTCGCGCCCCGCTGCCTTCGCCGCGTTCTGGAAGGAGCGTTCGCTGGCAATCGCCGGCAGCACGAAGCCGTCGGCGGTGGCCACCGGGCCGAACATGTGGCGCGGCGGCGGCGGCGGCAACTCGAACTGGGTGCCCTGGACCTCGCCCAGGGTCAGGTTCAGCATCGCCTCCAGCATCGACACGTCCACCACCTGCCCACGGCCGGTGGACTGGCGCTGCACCAGAGCGGTGGTGATCGCGCCATAGGCATAGGTGCCGGTGAGCACGTCGGCGATGTAGATGCCGCAGTAATCCGGCATCGTCCTGCCGGGCTGATAGGCCATGTGGGCGAGGTCGAAGCCCGAGGACGCATGGATCGCCGGGGCATAGGCCGCCAGTTGGGACGATGGCCCGGTCTGGCCGAAGCCGGAAATGGCGCAGTAGATCAGCTTCGGGTTGGCCGCCGTCAGCCCGGCATGGCCCAGGCCGAAGCGGTCCATCACGCCGGGGCGGAAATTCTCCACCAGCACGTCGGCGTTCGCGACCAGGCGGCGCACCACCTCCACCGAGGCGGGTTGCTTGAGGTCCAGCACCATGCACCGCTTGCCGGCGTTGAGCCCGCCATAGGACGTGCTGGCGCCGTTGCGCACCGGCGGCCGGTGGCGGGTCAGCTCACCCTCGGGCGACTCGACCTTGATCACGTCCGCGCCGGCATCGGCCAGCAGCCGGGCGCAATAGGGTCCGGCGATGGTCGTGGTCATGTCGATCACCCGCAGCCCGTGCAGCGGTCGCCCGGTTGTGGCGCTCATGCGTATTCCCTCTTGGTCATTGCGGCAACGCTAGCCGAGGTGGCCGCGCCCCGCTACCGGCATCGCGCGGCTACCGGCATGTGGCAGGATCTGCCGTTCATGCCGGCCGCAGCAGTCGCGCGATGGACAGCAGGGCGTGGCGCCAGGCCCGCCGGCGCCGTTCCGTGCCTTCTGCCACCGCCAGCACCACCAACGGCGGCAACAGGAACACCAGCGCGCGGGTGGCCCAGTGTGATGGCGGCCAGGGCGCGGTGGCGACGATGAAGTGCAGCAACGGGTCGTGCAGCAGGTAAAGGGTGAACGATGCGCCGGCGAGCCAGGACGCCGGCCGCGCCAGCGGGCGCAACCAGCGCCACAACGTGGGCGCCAGGGCATGCACGCCTAGAATCTGCGCCGCGACCACCAGGCCGATGGCGTAGTCGCTCCGGGCGGCCACCAGGCATTCCAATCCCGGCTCGAACTGCATGAACGGGTAGCAACCGCGCACCACCGGGTCCCAGGCATGTAGGGCGCCCCATGCGGCCACCGGCCCCAGCAGCAGCGCCCACGCGGTGGTGCGTGACACGCCGCCGCCGGTGCTGGCCCAATGGGCAATGCGGCGCTGGCACGCCACGCCCAGCAGCCAGAGCGGGAACAGCAGCGCGATCTTTGGCCCGGCAGCCAGCATCGCCATCATGGCGCCCAACCAGTTCCATGGCGGTTTGGCGAACACCAGCAGGCCGAAGGCGAGATAGTACCAGGCCTCGAAGCACAGCGACCAATACGGCAGGTTGCTGCCCGGCTGGGCGTGGCGAAACCAGTTGTGGTCCAGGAACAACAGGCTGGAGGCGAGCTGCATCGCGCCGGCAGAGCCGGTGAAGAACGGGGCGGCGGCATAGACCATGGGGTCCAGCGCCGGTCCGGTCACATCCATCAACCAGCCCAGGGCGAGACACGGCAGCACCACGGAATAGAGCCGCGCGGCGCGCGCGATAGCGTAGCCGCCGGCATCTTGGTACGTCGCCGCCTGGGCGATCAGGATGCCCGACAGGACGAAGAACACATCCACCGCCGCCTCGCCGAAGGTGGTGAACTGGTACAGCAGCCCGCCGGAAATGCGCTGCGTGCCGGCGTGGCTGAGGAACACCACGCCGGCCGCGCCAAGGCGGAGAAGGTCGAGCCAAATGGCCAGCGCCGGCGCCAGGGGGGGTGCCGCGCGGCCTATGCGGCGCCCGCCAGCAACGCGTCAAGACGCCCGGTGCGCTCCAGCGCCACCAGCTCGTCGCAGCCGCCGACATGCTGTCCGTCGATGAAGATCTGCGGCACCGTGGTGCGCCCGCCGGAGCGCGCCACCGCCTCGGCCCGCTCCGGGGTGCCGTTGGGGGCGTTGATCTCCCGATAGGATGCACCCTTGCGCTGAAGCAGCTGCTTGGCGCGGGCGCAGTAGCCGCACCAGTCCTGGGTATAGATGTCAATCTCGGTCATCATCGCCTCCTTCAGCCAGCTATCGTCGTGTCGTGGTGGCGCGGTTGCAAGTGGGCCTTCAGCCCTCCCTCGCCACGCCGACGCGGGCGGCGACCAGCACGTCCACCCCGGCGGCACCAGCATCCAGCAAGGCGGCAGTGCAGGCCCTGGCGGTGGCACCACTGGTCAGCACGTCGTCCACCAGCACCACATGCCGCCCGGCAATCATCACTGGCCGGTGTGCGGCGATCGCCCCGTCCAGCATGCGGGCCCGCGCCGCCGCCGACAGCTCGCCCAGCGACACGGTGGCGCGGGTGCGGCGCAGCGCGTCGGGCAGGCAGCGCACCCCGGACAGGCGCGACAGGGCCTGCGCCAGCAGCGCCGACTGGTTGTAGCGTCGCGACAGCAACCGGCCGCGGTGCAGCGGCACCGGCACCAGCAGATCAGCCCGCGCCAGCAGGGCGGTACCGGCCCGCGCCATCATCCTGGCCAGGGCCTGCGCCAGTTCCGGCCGGTCGGCATGCTTGAACGGCAGCAACATCCGCCGCGACTGTGCGTCATACGTCAATGCCGCCCGCGCCTCGCCCCATGGTGGCGGCACGGCGGCGCAGTCGGCGCAGACCAGTTCGCCGCCGCGATGGGGGAACGCTACTCCGCAGGTCAGGCAATGCGGCGCGGTGATGAAGCTGGTGGTGCTGAAGCATTCCGGGCAGAGCTGACCCGGGCCATCCACCAGCGTGTCGCAGGTCAGGCAATGCGGCGGCAATAGCGCATCCAGCAGCGCCCGGCCGGCGCCAAGGCCCAGGCGCCAGCCGTGCCGGACGAGCAGGCGCGCCACCAGCATGTCAGACGCCGAAACGCACTGTGCCGTCGCGCGCGATCTCGCGCACCAGGTCGATTTCCCACGACAGATAGGCCTTCATCGCCTCCTCCACGCCGGAATTGCGGTCATAGGCGCGCAGATAGAAGTCAATGCAGGCATCGTCGGGCGGGTCCATGCGGTCGCGGACGGGCGTTCCGCCGGCGCGGGTCCAGGCATCGGTGCCGCCGGCCAGCATCCGCACCGGCGCCTGGGTCAGTGCCTGGATTTCCGACACCGCCAGGGCGGCCAGCGCGCCGTCGGGCGAGGTCACCACCACCTGTGCGGCGGCGGCAAGGCGCGGCACCAGCCCGGCGAGCCGGCCGCGTACCGCCCAGACCGCGCCGGGGATATGGCCATCGCGGAAATCGATGCTGCGGGCGAGGTCCAGCACCAGCGTGCCGGGCGTGGCGAGTGCGGCGGCATCCACCGCCGGCGCGGCGGGCAAGGCCGGTGCAGGCGGGTGCCAGGTGCCGAGCGCACCCTCGGCCACGAACACCTCGCCATGGCCCATCTGGCGCAGCCAGGCAGCCGACATCCGCGCCCGCACGCCGTCATCGTCGATCAGCGCCAGGCGGGCACCGCGCACGCCAACCCAGGTGTCGGTGGCCTGCACCAGTTGGCCGCCGGGGGCGGAAATGGCGCCGGGCCGCGTGCCGCCGCGGTATTCCACGGGATCGCGCACGTCGAGCACATAGAGCGTGCGGCCGCTATCGGCCTCCAGCGCGGCGAGGGCGGCGGCGTCGATCACCCGCACGCCGGAGCGCGCGGCGAAGGCTTCGGCACGCTGGCGGGCGACCTCGAAGGTCTTCGGCCGGCCTGGGGTGAATTCGGCCGCCTGCCCGCGATCGGGGGTCAGCCCGGCCAGCTCCCAACCCATCGTGCCATTTCGCAGCGCCACCACCCGGTTCGGCACCCCGGCCTGGCGCAGGCTCTCGGCGCCCAGGATCGAGCGGGTGCGCCCGGCGCAGTTCACCACGATCAGCGTGTCCGGGTTCGGCACCAGATCGGCGATGCGATAGGCCAGTTCGCCGCCGGGCATCGAGCGGCCGCGCGGGATCGACATGCGGCGGAACTCCTCCACCGTGCGGCTGTCCAGCACCACCATGTCGCGCCCGTCCTGCAGCCAGGCGTTCAGCTGCGGGGGATCGACGCTCTCGGTGCCGAAATGGTGCTCCACCCATTCGCCGAAGGCCTTCGACGGCACGTTGACGCCGCTGAACAGCACGTTCCCCGCGGCCTCCCATGCCGGGGTGCCGCCATCGAGCACGGCAACATCGGTGCAGCCGATCGACTCCAGATACGTGCCGAGCTGTTCCGCAACGCCACGTCCGTCGTCGCACACCACCACACGGGTGGCGCGGCGCGGCAACAGGGCTGGCGCACGCAGTTCGCGCCGCGAGAACGGGCAGGGCACCGCCCAGAACAGATGGCTGGCGCCGAACTCGCCCTCCTCGCGCGCATCGAGCAAAGCCAGCTCGCTCCCATCGGTGATCCAGCCGCGCAGCGTGGGTGCATCGATACGGCGCATGAATTCTTCCTCTCGGATTCCGCGGGACCATACGCCTTGGCAGGGCCACGCGGGAAGCGCACATGGCAGCGATGAACGACTCCATGCTGGTCTTCGACCGCCGTGCCCTGCGGCTGCGCCGCGACCGCGCCGCCGCCACGGTGGGCGCGACGGCGCCGATCCTGCGCGAGGTGGCCGACCGGCTGCTGGACCGGCTGGACGACACCCATCACGGCTTCACCCGCGCGCTGGATGTCGGCGGGCGTGGTGTGGTGGCACCGATGCTGCGGGCGCGCGGGCTGGCGGTGGTCAGCTGCGACCTGTCGCCCGCGATGGCCGCGCTGAACGGTGGATTGGCCGTGGCGGCGGATGAGGAGTTCCTGCCCTTCGCGCCGGCGAGCTTCGACCTTGTGGTGGCCAACCTGGCGCTGCACTGGGTGAACGACCTGCCCGG
>JADLHF010000264.1 GCA_020848935.1 Acetobacteraceae bacterium | reverse complement strand
GCCAGGAGGGGGGTCACGGGCCCGGCCCACGGTGCCCAGGGTGTGGTGTGCGCGCGCCAAACTGGCGCGCACGCACACCCCCCGTAGGGGGGTGGTTTTGTGCGGAACTTCCCCGACCATCCTAAGTCTCTGAAATCGTGTGGGATTTTGAAGTTCCGCAACCAAGTTCCGCAAAGTCGATTTGCGGAACTTGCGGAACTTGGTCAACCCGTTGATGTCGCAGGGGAAAACAAGTTCCGCAGGCAAGTTCCGCACGTCTGCGGAACTTGCGGAACTTCCAAGTTCCGCAGCAAGTTCCGCAACCCATTCCGGCTGCATCATCATGGTGCGCCGCTCTCCGGATTGGGGTCGTTCAGCACCCACACCTCGGGGTTTTCGACCGGCAGAACGGTGTGATTGGTTTCCGACTGGTAGTGGGACGGCAGCAGCCGAACGTGGCGCTGCGTGACCTCGCCGGTCTCCGGATCCACATCCTCGTCGTCCGTGGCGAAGAGCATGTCCTGGACGACCAGGTAGCCCTTGGTGGACCGGCTGGCGGGAATGCCGAGGTCCGCGGCCTCGCGCAGGAACTTGATGTAGCCCTTGTTGGCCAGCACGTTGATGCGGCGGGAGATCGTGTCCTCGCCGCCGAGACCGTGGGTGTTCTCGAACTGGGCCGCGAAGGCGGCACTGGTGAACACCCGACCGTTCAACCCCTCGGCCGCGATGATGTCGAGGATGACGTCCTGCCGGCGGGTGCGTTCGGCATCCAACTTGCGGCCGATATCCTTGCGCACGATGCGCTCGCCCTGGCGGTCCAATTCCACCCAGCGTCCGCCACGCTTGTCGACCCGCATGGGAGGCAAGGCGGGCCCGTTGCGCAGCTCGATGTGCAACTCGCGGGTGGTCTGCTCCTCATCCGGCCGGAACAGGATCATGCCCGAGGTGTAGAAGCCGCGCAGTGCGCTGGCCCCCGACAGCGACAGGAACGGGTCGTCCTTGACCTGTTGCTTGCTGAGCTTCTTGGTGTGATGGGCGAGAATGATGCCGGCTTCGGGGGCGACCATGTCGCGCAGTGCCTCGACCCGGCTCTGAAGGAAGAACAGCATCGCGCCGTTGTCGTTCTCCCCCTCGCCGCCAGGGCCGCCATCGAAGAGGTTGCGGATGGGATCGATGCAGATGACGTCCGGGGCCGCGTCGGGGAACGCCCGGCGGATGGCGGTGGCGATCAGTTGGACGCCTTGCTCGTCCAGCAGCAGGCGCAGCTTCGGGGTGACGACCAGCGTGTCACGGGCCCGGGCGACAAGGGCAGGGTCGAGACGCAGCTGCTGCAGGCGCTCGCGCAGGTAGTGGTACTGGATCTCCGCCTGGAGATAGAACACGCGCAGCGGCCGCGGAGCGGTGAAGCGCAGGAAGGTGGCGCCGGCGGCGGCGTGCACCAGCAGGCTGATCAGGAAATCCGACTTGCCGACCTTGGGCGCGCCACCCAGGACGAGCATCCCGCCCGGAGTGAGCAGCCGCGGGCTGATCAGGTCGTCCGGCATGGGGGAGGTGTCGTCGAGCAGCGCCCCAAGTGTGTGGGTCGGCACGGCCGTTGAGGTGGGAGGGGTGGTGGACCGCAGCAGCGCCGGGCCGTTGCGTTGTTCATGCAGCCGCCAGAGGCGGTCGGCTTCGGCTTTGAGCCGGTCCAGCGGCCAGGCAGGCCGCAGCATGGCGGCGTTGTACTGGCAGATCGCCTCCCACCCCTCGTCGGGTGTGATGCGACCGTCATGGACGAGTCGGACATAATGGCCGATCGCGGCGCTAGCGCCCTGGAAGCGGGTCCAGGCGTCCTGGCCGCCCTCGTGCACGGGTGTGGTCAAGATGGCGTCGAGGCCGGGGCGCTCTGCTGCGCCGGATGTCGTGGCCGGCGTCGGGAGTCCGGGTAGGGTCGGCATGGCCGCGACCACCTGGGCAAACTCCGCCAGGTCCACCTCATGGCTTGGCGAATGGCGTCGGATGGCGACGACACGCTCATGACCGTCCTTGCGGTAGATGGTGCCGGGGACGCGGATCGGCTGGTGGGCCGAGCGGAAGTGGGGATCACCACCGACTTTGTCGGCGATGGCGCCGCGGAGGGCGCAAAGGTGGGCGAGGTCCTCGCCCTCGACCGGCTCGTTCAATCGCCACCACACGTGCAGCTTGGCCTGACCCTCGGCGGTGCGGCCGCCGCTCTCTACCACCAGCGTGGGCGTACCCAGGTGCTGCTCGAGGTGCGCCAGCTTCGCCGCCACGTCCCCAGTGTCGAGATCGACGACGACGGCCTGCATCTGCCGGACATGCTCGGCGCGGGCCTGGCCGTGCTCGGCGACGGTGCCGGGGATGACATAGACGGCGGTGCCCTCACGGGCCGCCCAAGTGGCGTAGGTGGCGAGCAAGTCCGCGGCGGTGGGATCGGCAGGGATCCAGATATTGTGCGGCCGTGTGTCCCGGTCCTGGCCGACATCGACGAAGCCGCGCACGGGGATGAGGCCGTCGCAGTAGCCGAACACCACGTCCAGGAAGGTCGCCAGGGCACCGTGGTTGATGGCCACCGTGTCGGACTCGGTCCAGGGCGAGCCGGCGGCGTCGTTGAAGTCGCGCCAGGCGTTCATCCCGGCAGGCTCCAGCACCGCTGTGCCCAGGGGCACATGCGGCACTCGAAGTGATCCGGCTCGCGCGCGATCCGCGGCAGCAACTCACCGGCGTCGGTCGCCTGCAGCACGCGCACCGCCCGGTCGGACATGCGCTGCGCCAGGGCGGCATCGAACGGCACCAGTTCGTGGTGCAGGTCAGCGGTATCCTTGTTGATGGCGGTGAACAGCGCAGGGTGATCGGCGATGCCGGGCACCGTCGCGTCCATGTAGGCCTGGTAGACCGCGATCTGCGCCGCGTAGATCGGCTTGGCGATGGTGACGCCCTTGCTGGCGGTCTCGCGCCAGGCCTTGGCGTTCATGGTCTTGCATTCCCACAGGGCGGGGAAGCCGAGGCCAGGGATGGCGGGACCACCGGCGATGATGCCGTCGACATGGCCACGGATGCGCCCGCCAGCGACAGAGAAGCCGAACTGCTCCCCGTCCGGGCGGCCGCCCTTGCGGGTGTAGAGGTCGAAGCCCGCGGCACGCAGCCAGCGCACGGCCAGGTCCTCCAATGCGTGACCGATCGCGAAGATGCGCAGCAGGCGCCCGGTGAAGTCCGCCCCGTCGTCCTTGGGCGCCCGGGCGAACTCGAACTGCAGTGCCCTTTCGCAGGCATGGCCGAGGCGGGAGCCGCCCAGGTAGTCGCGCGCGGGTGTCGCGGCGTTGGCGGACTGCAGCGCGGCATCGATGGCCGCTGCGACGGCGTCGGAGATGGTGGCCTTATGGTTGTAGTCGAGCATCAGAACGGCACCTCCACCGGGTCGTTCTTGGCGGTGGCGTGCATGGCGTCCTGGAAGCCGCCAACGGCGGTCTCGATCAGCGTCAGCACCTGGTGCTCGGTCAGGTCGCAAAGGCGGGTCTGCCAGCCGATCTCCGCCATGATCTCGGCGACCGGCTTCATGGCCGCGGCGAGCGCGGCGCGCTCTTGCTCGGTGAGGTCAATCATGGAGTGTGCCCTTGATGCCCGCCGCGACCAGAAGCGCTGGCAGGTGATGCTGCAGAACCAGCGCGGCGACGACGATGATCTCGACCGCGGCCGGGGCGATGGGGGCGGGGACCAACCGAACCCGCGTGCCGGCCGGCGGCAGACGGCGCAGAGATGCCAGCGTGGATGCCAGAGCCGACACAGCAGTGCGGCGGAGGGGGACATGGACATCGCCGGTCATGCCGCCTGCTCCACCGCCGCGCCGCGCGCCTCGGTGACCAGACGGCGGACCGCCGCCTTGTTGAACTGAAAGGTGAGCAGGGCCGACGCCTGGTAGCGGGTGAGCGACAGGTCGGCCCGCTGCGCCGGCGGCAGGAAGGCCAACTGGCGCTCGGTCGGCCCCTCGCGCAGCCAGCGCCGGCTCTTGTGCGCGCTCTCGTCGCTCTCGTGGGTGTTGAGCCAGTCATCGGCCGCAGCCAGGGTGACGAGGCGTTCCCCGACGGCCAGCAGCTTGGTGGGCAGCCCCTTGCCGCCGCCGACCGCATGCCAGTTGCCGTTCAGGAAGAATGCGCCGGCCCAGGCATTGAAGCCATTGGCCATCAGCGCCGCGTCATCGCCGTAGAGGTCGCACCACTGGAAGCTCGACCGCTTCAGCAGGTCGATCTCCGTCATGAGGAAGTCGGAGAGCGGCTCGGTCGCCCGCTCCTTGGGCTCGAAGGCGTGGCCGCAGATCGGGCACTCCATCACTGCGATCGGCACCTCGGCCTCGCAGGAGGGGCACATCTTGGTCGG
>JADLHF010000263.1 GCA_020848935.1 Acetobacteraceae bacterium | reverse complement strand
GGCTTCGCCGTCACCGGGTGCATGTCCTCCAGCCCGAATGGCGGGGCGGCGATCAGGAGCGCGGTGTCGTCCAGCCCGGCGCGCACCTCCGCCACGCCGCCATGCAGGGTGCCGAGCTGGACCCGCGTGATCCGGGCGCGGCCGTCGCGCAGCACGAACAGGGTGGCGGCGCCTGGGGCCTCCACCCGGCGGGCCGGAAAGGGCGGGCGCAGGCTGGTTGCGGGCACCAGCAGGCGGCCGGCGGGGTCGCGCCAGGGCCGCACGGTGGCCAGGGTCGGCGGGGCCGTCGCCCGCCACCACAGCGGCGCCAGCGCGGCCGCGATGGCCAGCAGCAGCGCCGGCGCCAGCCAGCGGCGCAGGCGGGGTGCGGCTTCGGTGTCCGGACGGGCGCGTACCGTCGGCATGGCGTTCTCCGATTCGGTTGCGTTGTTGCAGTGAACCGGGCGGCGGCGGGGCAGGTCAAGCAGGCCCTGCCGCCCCGGCGGCGCAGACGCGGAGCAGCAGCACCTCGCGCGTGGTGCGGTCCTCCAGTTCCAGCGAGGTCGGCACCACGTGGCGCCCGAACGGCACCATGCCCGCCTGGGGCCGGTACCGGCGGCCGGGATCGGCCAGCCACACCTCGGCGTGGCGCGCCATCCGGCGCAGCCATGGCAGGATGTGGCCGGCCATCGCCGCGTCGTAGCAGACATCGCCGCACAGGATCAGGTCCCAGCGGCAGGGCTGGCCGACCACGTCGCCGGCGATGGCCACGGCGGCGCCGTTCAGGGCGGCGTTGAGGCGGATGGCGGCGTCGGCCAGGGGATCGATCTCGGCGGCGTCCACCGTGGCCGCGCCGGCCAGGGCGCAGGCGATGGCGGCCAGGCCGCCGCCGGCGGCGAAATCCAGCACCCGCATGCCGGCCACGGCGGCGGGGTGATCCAGCACATGGCGCGCCAGGGCCTGGCTGCCCGGCCAGGCGAAGGCCCAGAATGGCGGGGCGATGTTGCGCGCCGCCAGCCAGTCCTCGCTGGCCTGCCAGATCGGGGTGACTTCAGTGGCGAGATGGAGGCGGATTTCCGGGACCAGCGGCGCGGTGGCGATGGTGGTGTGGGTGGTTATGAATGCGTCGGGCGGGGCGGGGCTCACAGCCGGCCCAGCAGCACGGCCAGCCCGACCGCCAGCCCGACCTCGCGGTTGGCGCGGAACAGGCGCAGGCACAGGGCGGGGTCGTCGATGTCCAGCCGCACGGCCTGGCGGGCCAGCAGCCCGGCGGGCAGCGCCATCGCGGCGAAGAACGCCCAGCCGAGCCCGGACGACCAGCCGGCGGCCAGCAGCAGGGCGACCGTGGCGGCGTAGCAGGCCGCGATGAACGGGCGCGACCGTGCGGCGAACAGCCGGGCGGTGGAGCGCACCCCGACCAGGGCGTCGTCCTCGCGGTCCTGGTGGGCGTAGATGGTGTCGTAGCCGAGAATCCAGGCGATCGCGGCGGCGTAGAGCAGCCCGGCGGCCGGTCCCAGCGTGCCGGCGGCGGCGGCGAAGCCCATCGGCGCGGCCCAGCCGAAGGTGAAGCCCAGCATCAGCTGGGGCCACCACGTCACCCGCTTGGCCAGCGGGTAGAGCGCCACCAGCCCGAGCGAGGCGACGCCCAGCACCTGGGCCATGGTATTGAGTTGCAGCAGGATCGCCAGGCCGATCGCCAGCAGGGCGGCGAGGAACCACAGCGCCTGGCGCATGCGCAGCGTGCCCGCGGCCAGCGGCCGGCCGGCGGTGCGGGCCACCTGGCGGTCCAGGTCGCGGTCCCACATGTCGTTGACCACGCAGCCGGCGGCGCGCATCGCCACGCTGCCGGCGGCGAACAGCGCCAGCAGGCGGGCAAAGCTGGCGGCATCGGGGGCGGCGAGCGCGATCGACCACAGCCCCGGCAGGAACAGCAGCCAGAAGCCGATCGGCCGGTCGGCGCGCGCCAGCAGGGCATAGGGCACCCAGGCCGCCGGCAGGCGCGCCACCCAGCCGCCACGAACGATGTCGGTATGCGCCATGGCTGCTAGTCTGCCCGCTGCCATGGCCCACTCCAACACCTCCCCGCGCCTGTTCGTGCCGGACGCCCTCGTCCCCGGCGCCGAGATCGCCCTGGCACCCGGCCAGGCGCACCATTTGGGCACCGTGCTGCGCCTGGGGGCGGGGGCGGCGCTGCGGCTGTTCAACGGGCGCGACGGCGAGTGGGCGGGGCGGCTGGCGGGCATTCGACGGGAAAGGGCCAGCGTGGTGGTCCAGGCGCCGATTCGCGGGCAGGTGGCAGCACCGGACCTTTGGCTGGCCTTCGCACCCCTGAAGCGCGATGCCACCGACCTGGTGGTGGAGAAGGCCACCGAACTGGGGGTCGCCGCCCTGCTGCCGGTGTTCACCGCGCGCACCAACGCCGCGCGGCTGAACCTGGAGCGGCTGCGCGCCATCGCCATTGCGGCGGCCGAGCAGAGCGAACGCCTCACCGTGCCGCGCATGGCAGACCCGCAACGGCTTTCCGAACTGCTGGCCGGCTGGCCGGAAGGACGGCGCCTGGTGGTGGCGCTGGAACGGAGGGATGCGGCCCCGCCGATGCCCGCCGACACCCCCAGCGCGCTTCTGATCGGGCCTGAGGGCGGATTCGCGCCGGAGGAGGTGGAAATGCTGCGCCGCCACGCGGCGGTGGCGATCGTCACCCTTGGCCCGCTGGTGCTGCGTGCCGAGACGGCGGCGATCGCCGGGCTGGCCCTGTTGCAGCCGGCCCTGCGAGGCTATGTAGCACCGGCTGCCCGCCGCCCGGCGGCGGACTGACGCGGCCAGAACGAACGGAATACCGATGTCGAACCCCGGAGATGCCGACGCGACGCCGATTGCCTCGCTGCGCCAGTTGGCCGAGCACATAGCCGTCGGCTGCAAGCCGCGCGAGCGCTTTGCCATCGGCACCGAGCACGAGAAATTCGGCTTCCGCCGCGCGAGCCTGGCCAGCCCGGAATACGCCCCGCACGGCATCCGCGCGGTGCTGGAGGGGATCGCGGCCGGCGCGCCGGCGATCTGGCGGCCGATCCTGGACCATGGCAACCCGATCGGCCTGTCCAGCAACACCTATGCCGCCATATCGCTGGAGCCGGCGGGGCAGCTGGAGCTGTCCGGCGGGCTGATGGGCGACCTGCATGCCACGCGCGCCGAGCTGGAGGCGCATTATGCCGAGGTGCGCCCGGTGGCCGACGCGCTGGAGATCGGCTTCGCTCCGCTGGGCTTCCACCCGCTGAACCGGCGCGACCAGATGCCGTGGATGCCCAAGGGCCGCTACGCCATCATGAAGGCCTACATGCCCAAGGTGGGCACGCTGGGCCTGGACATGATGACCCGCACCTGCACCGTGCAGGTCAACCTGGACTACGCCAGCGAGGCCGACATGGTGCGCAAGATGCGCGTCGCGCTCGCGTTGCAGCCGCTGGCCTCGGCGATGTTCGCCAATTCGCCGTTCGTGGAGGGCCGGCCGAGCGGCTTCCTGTCGTACCGCTCCCATGTCTGGACCGACACCGACCCGGCGCGCAGCGGCATTCCCGCCGTGGTGTTCGAGGACGGCTTCGGCTTCGAGCGCTACGCGGAGTGGCTGGTCGATACCGTGCCGATGTATTTCGCCTATCGCGACGGCGAGTATATCGACCTGGCCGGGCGGTCGTTCCGCGACTTCATGGACGGCCGGCTGGCGAGCAATGCCGGCGAAGCGACGGTGGGCGATTTCGCCGACCACATGACCACCGCGTTCACCGATGCGCGGCTGAAGCGCTACATCGAGATGCGCGGCGCCGATGCCGGCTCGGCCGAGATGATGGTGGCGCAGTCGGCGTTCTGGGTGGGGCTGTTCTATGACGAGGCGGCGCTGGCGGCGGCTTCGGCCCTGGTGGCGGCGCATCCGTGGACCGAATTCGCCGCCCTGCGCCCGCTGGTGCCGCGCACCGCGCTGGACACGCCATGGCAGCGCGGCACGCTGCGCGACCTGATGCGCGAGGCGCTGGCGATTGCCCGCGACGGGTTGCGCGCCCGCGCCCGGCCCGATGCCGCCGGGCGCGACGAGACCATCCATCTCGGCCCGCTGGAGGCGATCGCCGCCGGCGGGCCGACCCAGGCCGAACGCTGGCTGGAACGCTACCACGGCCCGTGGCGCGGCGACGTCAGCCACATCCTGCGCGAGGCGGCGATCTGATTTCTCCGGCACCCGCCGGGGCCGCGTGCGCTGCGGCGCGATGTGATTTTGCGGCTGCCGGGGCCATCAATGGCTTGTCACGACGCGGACATTCGGCGTTTCATGCGCGACTTCGCGACAATTCTTAACGGAGCGCTGCGCCACGTCCTCCAGCCTGTCCAATTCCGCTGAACCGGTTCTCGTCCGCCTGCGCCTGATCGGCCAGATGGAGGCGTGGACCCTGACGAGCGAGAACATCCTGCCGACCGGGCGCAAGACCCGGGCGCTGCTGGCCATTCTCGCCCTGTCCTCGCCGCGCCCCGTGCTGCGCAGCAAGCTGGCCGAGCTGCTGTGGAGCCGCCGGCCGGAGGAGCAGGCGCGTGCCTCGCTGCGCCAGGAAATCCACCGGCTGCTGGAGGCGCTGAACCCGGTCGGCAACCAGATCATGCTGGTGCAGCGCGACCACCTGACGCTGCGCCCCGGCACGGTGTGGGTGGATGTGGAGGAGGTGCTGCGCGCCTCCACCAGCAAGCCGCAGGCGCTGACCCTGCTGGACGGCGACCTGCTGGAGGACCTCGATGGCGTCGATCCCAGCTTCGACCAGTGGCTGGCCGGCGAGCGCGAGCGGCTGCGCGACCGGGCGCGGACGCTGGCCGAGACCCTGCTGCGCGAGAAGGACGACCCCGAGACGGTGATCCCCGCCGCCCAGCAACTGCTGGCGATCGACCGCACCCATGAGGGCGCCTGGCGGGCGCTGATGCGCGCCTATGCCAGCCGGGGCGAGCGCGGCATGGCGATCCAGGCCTATGAGCGCTGCCGTGCGGTGCTGGCCGACATGCTGGACGCGCAGCCATCGGACGAGACGCAGCGCCTGTTGGCCGAGATCCGCGCCTCCAGCCCGCAGCCGGTGCGTGCGCCGAGCCCGCCGGCGCCGCCGTCGCGCGCCGAGACCCGCCTGGGGCTGCGCGAGCCGCGCCCCGAGCCGCGGGTGGACAACCGCGAACCGCGCTCCGAGGCGCGCGGCGGCCCTGACCGCGGCGGCGAGCGGGGCGGCGAGCGGGGCGAGGTGCGGCCGGCCACGCGTGGCGGGGCGCGCGTGGGCGTGCTGCCGCTGCAGATGATCGGCACCACGGAGGCGGAGGCCCACCTGTCCACCGGGCTGGCCGACGAGATCACCTCGGCGCTGGCGCGGTTCCGCTGGATCTTCCTGGTCTCCTCCAGCTCGCTGGCACGCTACGCCACCCAGACGCGCGACGAGATGCAGATCCGCCGCGCCTTCGACATCCATTTCCTGTTGGACGGCACCATCCAGCGCGTGGGCCAGCGGCTGCGCATCTCGCTGCGCCTGCTGGACCTGCGCGCCGGCAACCAGATGGTGTGGTCGCAGCGCTTCGACCGCGCCGCCGACGACCTGCTGACCCTGCAGGACGACGTGGCGGCCGAGGTGGTGGCACAGATCGATCCCGAGATCCTGCTGATCGAGTCGCAGCGCGTGGCCGCCCGGCCATCGCACGATGCCGGCGCCTATGACCTGGTGCTGCGCGCCATGCCGCTGATCAGCCGCCTGGACAAGCCGCTGTTCATGGAGGCCGGCGAATTGCTGCGCCGCGCCGCCGAACAGGAGCCGGACTATGCCGCCGCCCATGCCTGGTTCGCCTATTGGCAGATGTTCCTGGTCGGCCAGGGCTGGGCCGACGATCCCGGCGAGGTGATGGCCGAGGCGGGGCGGCTGGCCGAACGCGCGATCACGCTGGACCCGCAGGACGCCAAGGCGCTGACCATCGCCGGGCATGTCCGCGCCTTCCTGCACCACCGGCTGCGCGAGGCGATTGCGTTGCACGAGCGCGCGCTGATGCTGAACCCGAACCTGGCGATGGCGTGGAACCTGTCGGGCGTGGCCTTCGCCTATCTCGGCGACCTGAACGAAGCCGAGCGCCGGGTGGCGCGCTACAAGCAGCTGTCGCCGTTCGACCCGCAGGCCTATTTCTATGACACCGCGCGCATCATCATCGCGCTGCTGAAGCGGGCGCACGAGCAGGCGGTGGAGATCGGACGCGAGGTGAGCCAGATGAACCCGGCCTTCTCGGCCGCCTGCAAGCCGTACCTCGCGGCCCTCGGCCATCTGGGGCAGAATTCGGAGGCGGAGTCGGTGCGCGACCGCCTGCTGGAGATCGAGCCGGAGTTCAGCATCACCGGTTTCATCGCGTCGAGTCCGTTCGAGCGCGCCGAAGACCTCGAGCATTTCGTGCAGGGCCTGCGCCTGGCGGGAATCCGCGAATAGACTGGCCGATCAACGGGGCCGGGCCGCACGCAACCGGACCGCCCCTTCAGGGGGAAGCACATGAGCACCAGTGACGGCAGCATCTACAGCGGGCCGGTGTTCGACATGGCGGCGCGGCAGTTCGAGACGATCGCCGACCACCTGGACATCCCCGCCAGCGAGCGCCCGCGGCTGCTGTATCCCAAGCGCGCGATCGCGGTGTCCTGCCCGATCCACCGCGACGACGGCTCGACGGCGGTGTTCCAGGGCTATCGCGTGCAGCACCACCTGACGCTGGGTCCGACCAAGGGCGGCACGCGGTTCGCGCCGCATCTGGATGTCGGCGAGGTGGCCGCGCTGGCGATCTGGATGAGCTGGAAATGCGCGCTCGCCGGCCTGCCCTATGGCGGGGCCAAGGGCGGCGTGGCGGTCGATCCGCGCGCCATCTCGCATCGCGAGCTGGAGGCGGTGTCGCGCCGCTACATGCAGGAGATGATCCCCTTCGTGGGGCCGCATATCGACGTGATGGCGCCGGACATGGGCACCAACGAGCAGGTCATGGCGTGGTTCATGGACACGTATTCGATGTACCAGGGCCGCACCGTGACCGAGATCGTCACCGGCAAGCCGGTCGCCTCCGGCGGCACCGAGGGGCGGCGGGAGGCGACCGGGCGCGGCGTGGTGTTCCTGGCCGAACGCGCGCTGGAGGCCCGCCAGGTCCCGATCCAGGGCGCCACCGCCGTGGTTCAGGGTTTTGGAAACGTCGGCTCATGGGCGGCGATCACCCTGGCCGAGCGCGGGGCGCGGGTGATCGGCGTGTCCGACCACACCGCCTGCTATGCCGATCGCCGCGGGCTGGATGTGGATGCCCTGGTGCGCCACGTCACCCGCACCGGCGCGCTGGCCGGCTATTCCACCGAATTGCTGGCCGACCCCGCCGACCTGCTGGCCACCGAGTGCGACATCGTCATCCCCGCGGCGCTGGAGCGGGTGGTGGATGCCAGGATGGCCGAGCGGCTGCGCTGCCGGGTGCTGGCCGAGGGTGCCAACGGGCCGACCACGCCGGATGCCGACGCGGTGCTGGCGCAGCGGCCCGAGATTTTCGTGGTGCCCGACATCCTGTGCAACTCCGGTGGCGTGGTGGTGAGCTATTTCGAGTGGGTGCAGGACCTTCAACAGCTGTTCTGGACCGAAAGCGAGGTGCGCTCCCGCCTCCACCAGGTGCTGGAGCGCAGCTTCCACCAGGTGATGGGCCGCGCCACCAGCGACGCCGTCAGCACCCGCACCGCGGCGATGGCGATCGGGGTGGAGAAGGTGCGCGCGGCCAAGCAGGTGCGGGGGTTGTTTCCGTGATCGTGGCTGGGGAAGGAAGCAAGGTCTTCTTTTTCTGAAGAAAAAGAAGCAAAAAGACTTTCTGACCTGCGCCAAGGCCGATCATTGGGCATCGAACAAGTGATCGAAAGTTTTTTGGTTCCTTTTTTCAAAAAAGAACACGCTTCCTTCCCTGCGCGTCAGCGCACCAGGGCACCGCCATCGACCGGCAGTTCCACGCCGGTGACGAACCCGGCCTCGTCGCTGGCCAGGAAGAGGGCGGCGTTGGCCACGTCCCAGGCCGTGCCCATCTTGGCGCGCAGCGGCACGCGGGCGTCGCGTTCGGCGGCGATTTCGGCGCGGCTGCGGTTGGTGGCGCGGGCGCGGGTATCGACGGCCATCGGGGTGTCCATCAGGCCGGGCAGGATGACGTTGGCGCGGATGCCGTAGGGCGCGTTCTGGATGGCGAGTTGCTTGGTGAATTCGACCATCGCCGCCTTGGTCGCCTTGTAGGCGACGTAGGGGTAGTTCTCGTAGGCGGCGACGGAGGAGATGTTGATGATCACGCCGCCGTTCTGGGCGCGCATGATCGGGATGGCGTGCTTGGCGGCCATGATGCAGCCGCGCAGGTTGATGGCGCAGAGCCGGTCGAAGGCGTCCTCGGTGAAGTCGGCCAGCACGGTGTCGCCGCCGCCGAGGCTGACGCCGACATTGTAGTGCAGGATATCGACCCGGCCCCAGCGGGCGTGGGCGGCGGCGATGGCGGCGGCCAGCGAGGCTTCGCTGGTGACGTCGCCGATATGGGCCTGGCAGGTGCCGCCCTCGGCGGTGGCCAGGGCGGCGGTCTCCTCGGCGGAGGCGAGGTCGCGATCGACGGCCCAGACCCGGGCCCCTTCCTGGGCGAAGCGCAGCACGGTGGCGCGGCCGTTGCCGACGCCGGTGCCGGGGCTTTGGCCGGCGCCGATGACGACCGCCACTTTGTCCTTGAGCCGCATGGGGATTCCTCTGCGCTGGGGTATGGTGGGCAGATCAGCACCCGCATCGGCATTGGTCAAACGGGGGCGGGTCGAGTGCGGGGACCATGCGGACATTCGACGTCATCGTGCTGGGCGCCGGCGCCGCGGGGCTGATGTGTGCCATGACGGCCGGCGCGCGGGGGCGGCGGGTGCTGCTGCTGGACCATGCCGAGGCGGCGGGCAGGAAGATCCTGATCAGCGGCGGCGGGCGGTGCAACTTCACCAACCTGGGCGTGGTGGCGGAGCGGTTCGTGTCGGGAAATCCGCATTTCGCGCGCTCGGCGCTGGCCCGCTACACGCAGCATGACTTCATCGCCCTGGTGCGCAAGCACGGCATCGCGTTCCACGAGAAGACGCTGGGGCAGCTGTTCTGCGACGGCTCGGCACGCGAGATCGTGGCGATGCTGCTGGCGGAGTGCGCCGCTGCCGGGGTGGATGTGCGCACGGGGCATCGGGTGGGCGAGGTGCGCCGGGCGGACGGGTTCCGGGTGGCGACCAGCGGCGGGAATTTCGCCGCGCCGGCGCTGGTGCTGGCGACCGGCGGGCTGTCGATCCCGAAGATGGGGGCGAGCGGGTTGTCGTACGAGGTGGCGGCCCAGTTCGGGCTGAAGCTGACGCAAACCCGGCCGGGGCTGGTGCCGCTGACCTTCGATGGCGACGATCTCGCGCTGATGCGCGCGTTGGCCGGGGTGGCGGCCGATGTGGTGGTGTCGTGCGGCAAGCGGGCGTTCGCCGAGGCGATGCTGTTCACCCATCGCGGCCTGTCCGGCCCCGCGGTGTTGCAGGTGTCGTCGTACTGGCGTGAGGGACAGGAGATCGCCGTGGACCTCGCGCCGGCGCGCGACGTGGCGGGCCTGCTGCTGGCGGCGAAGCAGGCGCGGCCCAATGCCGCACTGCGCACGGTGCTGGGCGAGATGCTGCCGGCGCGCCTGGCCGCGGCGCTGGCCGGGCGCCTCGGCGACGGCGCCATGGCAACCCTGCGCGACCGCGCGCTGGGCGAGGTGGCGGCTTCGTTGCGCGCCTGGCGCCTGATGCCGGCGGGAACCGAAGGCTACGCCAAGGCCGAGGTGACGCTGGGCGGGGTGGATACGGCATCGCTGTCGCAGCGCACGATGGCAGCGCGCGACGTGCCCGGGCTGTTCGTGATCGGCGAGGCGGTGGATGTCACCGGCTGGCTCGGGGGGTATAATTTCCAGTGGGCGTGGTCCAGCGGGTGGTGCGCGGGGATGGCCGTCTAGTTCAGGGAACAGGAAGGAAGGTCTTCTTTTTCTGAAGAAAAAGAAGAAAAAAGACTTTCACCCGTTGTTCATCGGGTGGCATCGGCGTGTCTCCACGCTCCAGGGAATGAGAGTTTTTTGGTTCTTTTTTGTAAAAAAGAACTTCTTCCCCTTGGGGGCTTTCCGGCGCGCGGCGAACCCGCCAGACTTGCGGCAACAGGCGGGAGGGACGCATGGCGCGGTCGAAGATATTCGGAAGCTTTGCGGCGGCGGTGGCCGACATCCCCGATGGCAGCACCATCGCCTTCGCCGGCTTCGCCTATCCCGGCGTGCCGTTCAACCTGATCCGCGCACTGCTGGACCAGGGGGCGAAGGGCCTGACCTGCATCACCAACGGCACCGGCGGGGCCGGGGCGGACCGGATGCCGGATATCGGCATGCTGGTGGAGGCGGGCCAGGTGGCCAAGGTGGTGGCCGCCTTCACCGCGCCGACGCGGGCGTCGGACCGGATTCCGCTGACCCGATACGTCGATGAAGGCAAGATCGAGGCCGAACTGGTGCCGCAGGGGACGCTGGCCGAACGGTTGCGCGCGGCCGGCGCCGGCATCCCCGCCTTCTACACGCCCACCGCCGTCGGCACCGAACTGGCCGCCGGGCGGGAGACGCGGGTGTTCGGTGGGCGGGAATACCTGCTGGAGCATGCCATGCCGGTGGACGTGGCGTTCCTGCGGGCGTGGAAGGCGGACAGCTTCGGCAACCTGCTGTTCCGCCGCAGCCAGCGCAACTTCAACCCGATCATGGCGATGGCGGCCAGGCTGGTGATCGTGGAAGTGGAGGAGGATTTCCTCCAACCCGGCGAGATCGATCCCGATGAGGTTCACACGCCGGGCATCTTCGTGCAGCGCATGGTGAAGATCCCGCCGGCGCCGGAGGGGTTGTGGCCGGCACGACGTGCCGAACGGGGGGCAAAGGCATGAGCGGATCGAACGGGCTGGCGCGCCAGCAGATCGCCGACCGGGTGGCGCAGGAATTCCAGGACGGCTGGATCGTCAACCTGGGCGTCGGCATGCCGACCATGTGCTCGAACACGCCGATCGACACCGACATCATCTATCACTCCGAGAACGGCGTGATCGGCTACGGCCCGGTGCTGCCGGCGGGGCAGGAGGACCTGCACCTGGTCAACGCCGGCGGGCAGAACGTGTCGCTGAAGCCGGGGGCCGCGGTGGTGCACCACGCCGACAGCTTCGCGATCATCCGCTCCGGGCGGATCGATGTCACCGTGCTGGGCATCTACGAGGCCGCCTGCAACGGCGATTTCGCCAACTGGAAGGTGGCCGGCGCGAAGGGCGGCGGGATCGGCGGCGCGATGGACCTGGCGGCCTGCGCCAAGAACGTCTTCGTCATCCTTGAGCACACCACGCGCGACGGCAAGCCGCGGCTGCTGAAGGAGTGCGCCCTGCCGGTGACCGCGCGCGGGCGGGTGAGCCTGGTTGCGACCAATCTCGGGCTGTTCAAGCCGCTGGGCGACCGGTTCCTGTTGCGCGAGATCGCGCCGGGGGTGACGGTGGACCAAATTCGGGCGGCGACCGGCGCACCGATCGAGGTGCCCGCGGACCTCAAGACCATCCAGACCTTGTAAGGAAGTTTCATGAGCGACGCGAAGGCCGTGATCGGCGGGCCGGACTGGGCCCACGACATGTACGACCTGCTGCGGGCCGAGGGGGTGACGCAGATCTGCTACGTGCCCGACGCCGGGCACCGGGTGATGATCGACCGTTCGCTGGCCGATCCCGAGGTCCATTCCATCCCGCTGACCACGGAGGAGGAGGGGGTGGCGCTGCTGGCCGGCGCCGAGCTGGGCGGCAGCAAGGGGGTGCTGCTGATGCAGTCCTCCGGGGTGGGCAACTGCATCAACATGCTGTCGCTGACCAATGGGGCGCGGTTTCCGTTGCTGTGCCTGGTCTCGATGCGCGGCGATTTCGGCGAGGGCAATCCCTGGCAGTTTCCGATGGGGCGCGCGACCCGGACGGTGCTGGAAGCGATGGGGGTGGTGGTGCTGAAGGCCGAGGGGCCGGGGGACGTGATCCCCACCATCCAGGCGGCCTGCACCATGGTGTGGGGCTCGGGCGAGGCGGTGGCGGTGCTGCTGGGGCAGCGGCTGCTCGGCGCCAAGAAATTCTAGGGGGCGCACCATGGCACAATTGAAGCGGATCGCCGGGGTGAACCAGCCGCCGGCAACCCTGGATCGGCGCGAGGCGGTGCCGGCGCTGATCGAACGCCCGGCCGACTGGCTGGTGGTGGCCGGGCTGGCCGGCACGGCGCAGGAGCTGTGCGCCATGACCGATGACGGGCCGAACGTGTTCGGCCTTGGGGGCGCGATGGGGGCGGGGCCGAGCATGGCGCTGGGGCTGGCGCTGGCGCAGCCGGGGCGCCGGGTGCTGGGCATCACCGGGGATGGCGAGCTGCTGATGAATATCGGCGCGCTGGGCACCATCGCGCTGATGGCGCCGGCCAACCTGAAGATCGTCTGCGTCGATAACGGGCATTACGGCGAGACCGGCAACCAGGACAGCCATACCGGCCTGGGGGTGCAACTGGACCGCATCGCCGCCGGGTTCGGTTTTCCAACCGTGCTGGCGATCAACACCATGGCCGAGATCGACGAGGGGAAACGCATCCTGGCCGCGCCGGGGCTGGCGTTCATCCTGCTGCGGGTGAAGGACGGGCCGGCACTGAAGAAGAAGCGCAGCCTGCGCCCGCATGTGGTGCGCGACCGGTTCCGCGCGGCCCTGTCGGGAACATAGCGGCCAAGGCACCTGCCGCCGGCGATGCGTCACGCGCCCGGCGTGTCGGCCGGGGCGCGGCGGCGCAGTTCGGGGCCAGGGGTGCGCAGCGCCAGGCGGAAGGTGGTGCCGTCCGGGCCGGTGCGCACCAGGCCGATCTCGCCGCCCTGGGCGCGCACCAGGTCGCGGGTGATCGCCAGGCCCAGCCCGGTGCCGCCGGGCTTGCCGCTGGTCACGAAGGGCTGGAACAGGTTGGCGCGCACCACGTCCGGCAGGCCGGGCCCGTCATCCTCGATGGTCAGCACCGCCAGGTCGCCTTCGGGCGCGGCGGCGATGCCGACATGCTCGGCTCCCGCCTCGGCGGCGTTGCGGATCAGGTTGCTGAGCGCACGGCGCAGCGAAACCCGGTCGCCATGCACCACGAGGGCGGGATCGATGGCCAACTGCAACCGCACCGCCGGGTGGCGCTGGCGGACCTCCTCGGCCACTTCCTGCACCGTTTGGAACAGCGCGATGCGCTCGCGCGGCGAGGCGGGCACCGCGCCGGCGAATTCCAGCGTGTCGCGCATCAGCTCGGTGGCGCGCTCCACCGTGCGGGCGATGGAATCGCCGGTGCGGCGCAGCGCCGGGTCGGCATTGCCCTGCAACCGCTCGGCGGTCAGCAGCGCCGGGGCGAGAATGCCGCGCAGATCGTGGCTGACCTTGGCCAGCGCGGCACCCAGCGCGGCCAGGCGGGCGTTGCGCCACAGTGCCGCGCGCAGCTCGCGTTGCATCGCGGCCAGTTCGCGCTGCGCCACCGCCATTTCATCGCGCGTGGTGGGGGCGGCACGCGGCGCATCCAGCGGCGGACTGCGTTCGGGGTCGGCACGAAAGGCGATGATGCTGTCGGTCAGGCGGCGCATCGGGCGCACCAGCAGCATCAGCAGCGCCAGATACACCAGTGCACCGGTGGGGATCGCCACCGCCAGGCCATGCAGCGCCACGCTGGCGGCGGCGGTCTTCAGGTGGTCATCCAGGTCGCTTTCCTTGAGCACGATCGACAGGATCGCCTGTGGGCGCTTGGGGCTGGGGGCGACCACCAGCAGCAGCCGGCTGCCGCTGCGGGTTAGCGCGGCCAGGGTGGCGCCCAGGCCGGACCACAGGGTCTCCTGGCGCAGGTCCAGCAGCGCCGGGGCGTGGAACTGCCCCACCGGGGCCAGCGCCACCATCGGCCGCCCGGGCTCCTGCAACCGCACCGACATCACCCCGGCCAGGCGCAGCAATTCCTCGCGGATTGCGCGATCGGGCCCGCCCGGCACCGCCGGCGCGGCTTGGCCGGCGGGCGGCATGGCAGGCGCAGATGGGGCGGGCGACGAGGGCACCGCCTGGACCGCGATCTGGGCGGCGACAATGCGGTCGCCCAGCCATCGTTGACGCTCGCGCTGCATCGCCGGCAGGAACAGCAGCAGTTCGGTGCCGGCCATCACCGCAAGGGTGAAGCCGACCAGCCGCCACGACAGGCTCCGGCGCGGTGGGGGAATGGGCGCCGGCATCACGGCCGGGCACCGCTTCGCAAAGGCAGGGGCATGCGCCGATGGTGCGGTCATGGTGCGGTGGCCGCAATGTTTTCCTGCGGTCGGCGGCATGGCACCCTAAACATCACGCCAGCGCGACGCCGGCCGTCATGGCAGGCGGGCCAGCCACCGCACCAGCCGCCGGGTGGCGGCCGAAAACAGCCGCGCGGTGAAAAAGCCGCCGGCGGCGCGCCTGGCGGCCTCGGCCCGGGTGGGATAGGGCACGATCATGCCGGCCAGCGTGGCCAGCCCGATGCGCTGGCTGATCGCCAGCGTCCAGGCTCCGACCATCTCGCCGGCATGCGGTGCGAGGATGCCGGCGCCGAGCACGCGGCCCTTGGCGGTGGCGACGATCTTCACCAGCCCGTCGGTGCGGCGTTCGGCCTGGGCGCGGTCATTGTCGGCCAGCGGCCAGCGCAGGATGCGCAGCCTGGTGTGGCCGGCGGCGCGCGCCTCGGCCTCGGTCATGCCGACCTGGGCCAGTTCGGGGTCGGTGTAGGTCACCCGGGGCAGGGCGGCGTAGTCCAGCTTCGCCGGCAGGCGGAACAGGGCCCGGCGTACGACGATGCCGGCGTGGTAGCTGCCGACATGGGTGAAGTGGCGCGGCCCGGTGTTGCCGGGCGTGCCGCGCTGCGGGTCGGCGATGTCGCCGGCGGCGAACACGCGCCGGTTGGACAGGCTGCGCAGCCCGGCATCGGTGGCGATGCCGCGCGCCGTGGCCTGCACCCCGCCCGCCGCCAGATCGAGATCCTCCAGGTTGGGCGTGCGCCCGGTTGCCACCAGCAGGTGGCTGCCGGCGATGCGCCGGCCATCGGCCAGCACCAGCGTCGGGCCGGGTTCGACGGCGGCGACGGTGGTGTGTTCCAGCAGCGCCACGCCATCGGCCAGCAGCGCCTGGCGCAGCCCGTCGGCCAGTTCCGGGTCGTCATGCGGCGCGATGGCGCGGCGCTGCACCAGGGTGACGCGGCAGCCCAGGGCGGCATGGGCCTGGGCCATCTCCAGCCCGATCGGCCCGCCGCCGAGGATCAGCAGGTGGGCGGGGCGGGGGGTGACCGTAAAGATCGTCGCATGGGTCAGGAACCCCACCGCGCCCAGGCCGGGCAGGGCGGGGATCGCGGCGCGGCCGCCGGCGGCAATCACGATGCGCCGCGCGGTCAGCCGCCGTGCGCCCTCGGGCAGCGCCACCGCCAGCGTATCGGGTGCGGCGAAGCGGGCAGCGCCGTGCAGCACCTCGGCGCCCAGCGCGGTGAAGCGGGCCACGCTGTCCATCGGCGCGATGGCGGCGATCACGCCATGGACATGGGCCTGCACCGCCGCCCAGTCGATCTCCGGCTCGCCGATGCGCAGGCCCAGCGCGTGCGCGGCACGGGCGGCGCGGGCGGCATGGGCGGCGGCCAGCAGCGCCTTGCTGGGCACGCAGCCGGTGTTGAGGCAGTCGCCGCCCATGCGGTCGCGCTCGATCAGCACCACCCGCAGGCCGAGCTGGGCGGCAACGGCGGTGACCGACAGCCCGGCGGCGCCGGCCCCGATCACCGCAAGGTCAAACTCGGCCATGGCGGGACTTCCAGCGCTTCCAGAGGGGCGGCAGCAGCGACAGCGCGGCCAGCGCCAGCAACGGCAGCAGCACCGGCGGGGACAGGATCAGCGACAGGTCGGGCGTGTCGCCGGCATCCAGCACATGGCCGACGCCGGCACCGATCGAGGCGAACACCGCGGTGCCGGGGATGATGCCGAGAAACGTCGCCAGCGCGAACGGCGCCAGCCGCATGCCGAGCAGGGCGGGGGCGAGGTTGACCAGCCAGAACGGCAGCACCGGGATCAGGCGCAGCGCCAGCAGGTAGTGGAAGCCGTCGCGCTCCATCTCCGGGCGCAGCCGCTCCAGCCACGGGCCGGCGCGTGCCGCCAGGAACGGTCCGGCGGCGCTGCGCGCCACCAGGAACACCAGCACGGCGCCGATGGTGGCGCCCGCCACCGCCAGGGCGGCGCCGAGCGCGGTGCCGAACAGCAGCCCGCCGGCGACGGTGATCACCACCGCGCCAGGAACGGACACGGCAACGGCGGCGCCATACAGCGCAACATAGGCCAGGGCGGCGGCCACCGGCCGGGCGGCCACCGCGTCCTGCAACGCCATCCGGCGCGCGGCCAGCGCCGGCCAGGACAGCGCCTGGTGCCAGCCCAGGGCATAGGCCAGCCCCAGCAGGCCCAGCAACAACAGTAGCGGCAGCATCCGTCGCATCGCCGGGCTCCTTGGGGCGGGCGCTTGGCAATCGGCGCAAGGTTGACGGGCCAAGCAGCCAACCCGTATAAGCCGCGGCCTGCAACGGGACCTCTGGCCAGGGTCCCGCAACTGCCTGTTGCCATGGTTCGCACAAGCCGGCGGTTCCGGCCAGACCTGAACCAGCCTGCGTGTAAGAGCCGGACCTATGCCAGAGCGGCCAGACCTATGCGAGATCGGAGAGAGTTGTGAAGCGCACCTACCAACCGTCGAAGCTGGTCCGCAAGCACCGGCACGGCTTCCGTACCCGGATGGCGACCGTGAGCGGCCGCAGGATCCTGTCAAATCGTCGCGCCAAGGGCCGATCGAAGCTGTCGGCCTGACCGCCGGTCGTCTACCCCCGGTTCCGTCCAGCCAGCGGAGGCGACGATGACGCCGGCTCCGCACCCCCCGCGCAAGCCGAACCGCCTGACCCGGCGGGCCGAATTCCTCCAGGTGGCGGCCAAGGGCCGCCGCGCGGCGGTGCATGGCCTGGTGCTGCAGGCGTTGCCGCGCGGTGATGGCGCAGGCGTGGCGGCCGGGCCGGCGCGCCTCGGCTTCACCGTCACCAGGAAGGTCGGCAACGCCGTGGTGCGCAACCGCACCCGGCGGCGGCTGAAGGAAGCCGCCCGGCTGTACCTGCGCGACCATCCCTTGGCCGGTGTCGATCTGGTGCTGATCGGGCGCGATGCCACGCGCGGCCGCGATTTCGCCGCCCTGATGGACGATCTGCACCGCGCGCTGGTCAAGACCGGCGTGGTGGCGAAATGAACCCCCCGCGCATGAGCCCGGCTGCCGCAGCTTTGACCGGGGCGGTGCGCGTCTATCAATGGACACTGCGGCCGTTCATCGGCGCGCAGTGCCGCTTCGAGCCCTCCTGCAGCCACTATGCCTGCGCGGTGCTGGCCAGCCATGGCGCGCTGCGCGGCAGTGCATTGGCGGCCCGGCGCGTCCTGCGCTGCAACCCCTGGAACCCCGGGGGGGTGGACCTGCCGCCCCCGCCCCGCCCAACCCGGATGCCTGCGTGATGGACCAGAAGCGACTACTCTTGGCGATCGCCATCTCGGTGGCGATCCTGCTCGGCTTCCAGCTGATGCTGCCGACGCCCAAGCCGGTGCCCGCACCGATTGCCGGCGCGCCGGCGGCGCCGACGCCCGATACCGGAACGCCAACCGCCCCCGCCGCCGCCGGCACTGCGGCGCCGGCGCCGATCGCCCCGGCCAGCGCCAAGGCGGTGCCGCGCGACGTGCCGCGCCTGCCGATCGCGGCCCCGCGGCTGGAGGGCAGCATCAGCCTGCTCGGCGCACGCCTGGACGACCTGGTGCTGAAGGGCTATCGCGAGACGGTGCAGCCGGGCTCGCCGCTGGTGCGCCTGCTGGAACCGCGTTCGGAGAAGCAGCCGTACTACATCCAGGTCGGCTGGTCGGCCGATGACGGGGTCACCGCGAAGCTGCCGGACAGCGACACGCTGTGGACCGGCAGCGGCGTGGCCGGCCCCGGCACCACCGCGCTGCTGCGCTGGGACAACGGCGCCGGCCTGGTGTTCGAGATCGAGGTCGGCGTCGATGCCGACTACATGTTCACGCTGCGCCAGCGGGTGCGCAACACCACCGGGGCGAGCGTGGCGCTGCACCCCTGGGCGCGCATCCGCCGCGACTACAAGCCGCACACCGCCGGCTACTACATCCTGCACGAGGGCATGCTGGGCGTGCTGGACGGCCGGCTGAAGGAAACCACCTACGACCACGCCAAGTCCGAGGGCGAGAAGAAGGGCGGCGTGGCGCTGGAACAGACCGGGCCGGGCGGCTGGATCGGGTTCACCGACAAATACTGGCTGACCGCGCTGGTGCCCGCCCAGGCCAGCGTGCAGACCGCCGCCTTCCGCCACATCAGCGAGGCCGGCAGCGACCGCTACCAGGTGGATTTCGTGGCCAAGGACGCCGTTGCGGTGCCGCCGGGCGGCATGGCCGAAACCGTCACCCACGCCTTCGCCGGCGCCAAGGAGGTTCATGTCCTGGACCGCTACGAGTCCGCCTACCAGGTGCCGAGCTTCGACAAGGCGGTTGATTTCGGCTGGTTCTACTTCATCACTAAGCCGTTCTTCTATGCGCTGGATTGGCTGTTCGGCAT
This sequence comes from Acetobacteraceae bacterium, assembly GCA_020848935.1. Taxonomy (GTDB): domain Bacteria; phylum Pseudomonadota; class Alphaproteobacteria; order Acetobacterales; family Acetobacteraceae; genus CAMDGX01. Next base: position 20,399 of record JADLHF010000263.1, on the reverse strand, counting down.
CACCGGCAATTTCGGCATCGCCATCCTGATCTTCACCCTGTTCATCAAGGGCTTGTTCTTCCCGCTGGCCAACAAGTCCTATCGCTCGATGAGCAAGATGAAGCTGCTGGCGCCGAAAATGACCGCGCTGCGCGAGCAGTACAAGGAAGAGCCGCAGAAGCTCCAGCAGGCGATGATGGAGATGTACAAGACCGAGAAGGTGAACCCGGCCAGCGGCTGCCTGCCGATCGTCATCCAGATTCCGGTGTTCTTCTCGCTCTACAAGGTGATCTTCACCACCATCGAGATGCGCCACGCGCCGTTCTTCGGCTGGATCCGCGACCTGTCCGCGGTGGACCCGACCAACGTGTTCACCCTGTTCGGGCTGCTGCCCTACGACCCCGCCATGCTGCCGATGTTCGGCCACTTCCTGCATCTCGGCGCCTGGCCGCTGGTGATGGGCTTCACCATGTGGGCGCAGATGCGGCTGAACCCGCCGCCGCCGGACCCGATCCAGGCCAAGATCTTCGCCTGGATGCCGGTGCTGTTCACCTTCATGCTCGCCTCCTTCCCCGCCGGGCTGGTGATCTACTGGGCCTGGAACAACACGCTGACCATCGGGCAGCAATGGCTGATCATGCGCCAGACCAAGCTGGACAAGCCCCAGGCGGCACGGGTCTGACCGGGGCCGCCATGACCCAAGAGGAAGAAGCCGCCGCCGCGCTGGAGGCCGGGCGCCTGCTGTTCGCAGCGGAATGCCGCTTCTTCTTCGCCGCCCAGCAACTGGAAAAGCTGCCGCCGCCGGCGGGGCCGGAGGTGGCGTTCGCCGGGCGGTCCAACGTGGGCAAGTCCTCGCTGGTCAATGCGCTGACCGGGCGGCGCGGCCTGGCGCGTGCGTCGAACACGCCGGGGCGGACCAGGCAGCTCAACTTCTTCGACCTCGGCGGCCGGCTGACGCTGGTCGATATGCCGGGCTACGGCTACGCCCAGGCCGAACGGCGGGTGAAGGAGGACTGGCAGGGGCTGATGTTCGAGTTCCTGCGCGGCCGCCCCACCCTGCGCCGCGTGGTGCTGCTGCTGGATGCGCGCATCGAGCTGAAGGACTCCGACACCGCCGTGATGGACCTGCTGGACCGCGCCGCGGTGACCTACCAGCTGGTGCTGACCAAGGCCGATGCGGTCAAGCCCCCGGCCCTGCAGAGCAAGCTGGAATCGGTGCAGGCCCTGGCGCGCAAGCACCCGGCGGCATTCCCGCACGTTGCCATCACCAGCAGCGACACCGGGCTGGGCATCGAGGCCCTGCGCGCCGAACTCGCCACCCTGGCCGACCCGCCCGCTTGACCGATCCATCCGCTTGACCATTCGGGGCATGCCCCGCACAACGCGCCCCGCCGACCGCCTGGAGGACCCCCGCATGACCGATACCGCCGCCGCGGCTGCCGACGCCCGCAAGAGCGCCGCCGAGGAGCAGGCGCGCATCCTGTCCCACGCCCTGCCGTTCCTGCGCCGCTATGCCGGGGCCACGGTGGTGGTGAAATACGGCGGCCACGCCATGGACGAGGAGCACCTGGCATCCAGTTTCGGCGGCGACATCGCGCTGCTGAAGCAGGTCGGCGTGAATCCGGTGGTGGTGCATGGCGGCGGGCCGCAGATCAATGCCATGCTGAAGCGCCTGGATGTGAAGTCGAGCTTCATCGACGGGTTGCGCGTGACCGACCAGCAGACCGTCGATGTCGTGGAAATGGTGCTGGCCGGCACGGTCAACAAACACGTCGCCGGGCTTATCAACCGCGCCGGCGCGCTCGCCGTGGGCATCTGCGGCAAGGATGGCGGGCTGATCCGTGCCGAAAAGATCAAGCGCGCGCGCAAGAACCCCGAGACCGGCGAGATGGAGGAGATCGACCTCGGCTTCGTCGGCGAACCCGCCCATGTCGATGTCCGGGTGATCCACGCGCTGACCGGCGCCGGGCTGATCCCGGTGATCTCGCCGGTGGGCATGGATGCCGCCGGCCAGACCTACAACATCAATGCCGACACCGCCGCCGGCGCCGTGGCGGGCGCACTCGGCGCCACCCGCCTGCTGATGCTGACCGACGTGCCCGGCGTGCTGGACAAGGACAAGAACCTGATCCCCGAGATGACCCTGGGCGATGTGCGTGCCGGCATCGCCGACGGCACCATCACCGGGGGCATGATCCCGAAGGTGGAGAACTGCGTCGATGCGGTGCAGCGCGGGGTGAAGGGGGCGGTGATCCTGGACGGGCGGCAGCCGCATGCCTGCCTGCTGGAGCTGTTCACCGAGGGGGGGTATGGGACGCTGATTCGGGCATAAGGCAAGGAAGCGCGTTCTTTTTTGAAAAAAAGAACCAAAAAACTTTCTGGATAAGAAAGGCGCTACCCCTTAACGGATAAAGTTTTTTTGCTTCTTTTTGTTCACAAAAAGAAGACCTTCCTTCCTACGCCTCCCGCGTCTCCGGCATCGCCACCGCCGCGGTCAGCACCGCCGCCACGCCGAATCCGGCCAGGACCAGCAGCGCGTGCGAGGTGGAGGACCAATCGGCGATGGCACCCCCCAGGATGGTGCTGAAGGTGGCGCCGAGGGCCGCGAGCAGCCCGAACAGGCCCAGGCACAGGTTGAACCGCCCGGTGCCGCGGGTGATGTCGGCGGCGACCAGCGGCAGCAGCACACCGAAGCCGGCGGCGCTGATGCCATCCAGCACCTGGACCAGCACGACGATCTCGGGCGACCCGGCCGTCGCCAGCAGTGCGGCGCGCAGTGGCACGGCCAGGAAGGTCACGACCATCACACGGCGCCGGCCGTACAGCTCCGCCCACCGCCCCACGCCGGGGGCGAGCATGGCGACGAGCAGTTGCGGCAGCACGATGCAGGCCGCGATGACCATGCTGGCGTAGCTGCCGGCCTGGACGGTGACCTCGCCGGCGATCAGCGGCAGCTGGGCGGCGTTGGACAGGTGGAACAGCATCACCACCACCGAAAACACCAGCAGCCGGCGGCTGGCCAACAGGCCGAGCACCTCGCGCATCGCGTCCTGCGCCACGACCTCGCCGGATGCCGCCATTTCGCCGGGCCTCACCGCCGGCGCTGGCGGCACTGCGCGCAGCACCAGCAGCGCCGGCAGCATCAGCGCGGCGGTCAGGTAGAACACCGAGGCCTCCGACACATAGGTGCCGAAGGCCCCCATCACCGCGGCGGCGACGCCGCTGCCGATGGCGGCATAGCGCGAGTTGCGGCCCAGCCGTTCGCCCAGCGCCGCGCGCCCGACCAGCGCCAGGCTGATCGCCGCGATCGTCGGCGTGAGCATGGAACTGGCGAAACCATGCAGGATCTTGGCCGCCCAGACCGACAGCTGAACCGGCCACAGGCCGATCATCAGGGCCGAGGCGGCAATGGCGAGGCAGGCCGCCGCGGCGGCCAGGCGCTTGTTGTGCAGGGCGTCGACCATTGCGCCGGCCGGCAACTGGCTGGCGATCGTGGCGATGGTGCCGATCCCCAGCGCCAGGCCGATCTCGCCCTGGGTCCAGGCTTCCGAAGTCAGGTAGACCGCCACGAAGGCGCCGAAGCCGGTCTGGATGTTGGCAACGATGAAGTTGAACCAATCGAGCGACCAGAGCCGGGCACTGGGCGCCGCTGCGCCGGCCCTCACGGCTGCGGCGGCGGCGGGCTGGGCGCGCTGGCCGGCGGGGAGGCTGGCGGCGGGAAGGCTGGCGGCGGGGAGGTTGACGGCGGGGAGGCTGGGGGCACGGCCACGGTCACGGGCGGATCGGCTGGCTTGACCGGCTGGCGGAACGAAGGAATGGCGCGGATCTGGTCCACGGTCATGTCGAAGCCGATGCGGCGGGTGGCGGGGTTGAAGCGCAGCGTGCTCCAGGCCACCGCGACGCGGCGATTGCCCACCCCCATGAAGCCGCCGAACTCGATCACCGCGGCACGCGGCAGCCCGGCGTCACCCACCAGCACATCGACGATCCGTCCGACCACCGTGCCGGAGGGGTCGAACACCTGCCGGCCGAGGATGCTGGTTGCCTCGCCCTGATAGAGGAATTCGCGGCTGGCCGGCGCCGGGGCGGTGCCTTGGGCTGTCACCGCCGGGGCGTTGCCTTGGGCTGTCACCGCTGGGGCGGTGCCTTGGGCTGTCGCTGCTGGGGCAGCGAGGCAGCCGGCGGACATGGTCAGGGCGACAATCGGTATCCACGCGGGCTGCATCGTCCTTCGTCGCCGTAGCGGGCGGGAGCCGCAAGCGGGTGGCGCCTGCTATCACGAAATCGTGATCTCGGTGCCCCCGCCGCGCCCCAGCGCCGGTGCGCCGGGTTCAATGCACGAGCGCGGGCACCATCTCATGCTGCACGATCGCCGCCATCGCCAGGTTGCGGTCCGCGGCCACCGCCATCGGCGTGCCGTCGGCGGCGTGGATGGCAAAGACGTTGGCGCCGTTCAGCATCACCGGCTTGACATAGGCCAGTTGCGACAGCCCCAGCCGGCCGAGATCGTCGGGCGACAGGGCGCGGATATCGAAGATCACGGCAGGCGACGTGTCGGCAATCGGGTCGGTCATGACAGGACTCCTCTGCGGGTTCCCCGAGGGGCGATCGCATTGCGTTCGGAAGGCGGCGGACGCGCGCGGATTTCAGCCGCGGGTGCCGTCCACCACTCGGCCGCCCACCACTTGGCTGCCCACCGCTTGGCCGCCGGCGCCGTTGCGCTTGCTGATCTGGATGGTCTTCACCCGTGCCTCGGGCAGCGGACGGGCGAGGTCGATATGCAGCAACCCGTTGTCCAGCCAGGCGCCGGTCACCTCGATCCCCTCGGCCATCACGAAGGCGCGCTGGAACTGCCGGGCGGCGATGCCGCGATGCAGGAACACGCGGTCCTGGGAATCGTCGCTCTGGCGGCCGCGGATCACCAGTTGGTTGTCCTCCTGCGTGATCTGCAGGTCGTCCATGGTGAAGCCGGCCACGGCCAGGGTGATGCGCAGTCCGGTCGGGCCGGTCTGTTCGATATTGTAGGGCGGGTATCCGTCCGACGAGGTCTTGGACGCACGTTCGAGCATCTGTTCCAGATGGTCGAAGCCCAAGAACAGCGGGGACGTAAAGACGCGAGTGGTCACGTGGGCCTCCTCCTGCGAGCGAAGCGAATGGCGGGCCCCGTTGCGGCAACCCGACACGCTGTAGTTTGGCAGCGCGGGGCCGCGTTGCAAGGGGCTGCGTCATCGCCATCCCGGTCATTGATCGCGCCCGCCGGCATCGCTACATCGCTGCCATGACCGACGCCCCCCCCCCCGCTGCTGCATGCGCCCCTGCTGCGCGCCCCCCTGCTGGGCGCCCCCCTGCTGGGCGCCCCCCTGCTGGGCGCCCCGCCGCCGCGTCCCGTGCTGCGCCCCGCGCCCCAGCTCTCGCCATCGAGAAGCTGCCGATCCTGGTCGCGCCGCACCGCACGCTGAAGCTGCGCTGCCGCCCGGTGGCCGCCGCCGACGACGCTGCGGTGCGCGACCTGGTCGCGCGCATGTTCGCCACGATGTACCACGCCCCCGGCATCGGCCTGGCCGCCCCGCAAGTGGGCGTGGCGCTGCGCCTGGCGGTGATCGACCTGGCGCCGGACGACAAGCGCACGCCGCACGTGCTGATCAACCCCGAGATCGTCGCCGTCAGCAAGGAACTGGCCACCCGCGAGGAGGGCTGCCTGTCGCTGCCCAACATGTATGCCGATGTCACGCGCCCGGCGCAGGTGAAGGTGCGCTACCTGGATATCGATGGCGCCCGGCGGGAAATCCAGGGCGACGGCCTGCTCGCCGCCTGCCTGCAGCACGAGCTGGACCACCTGGACGGCGTGCTGTTCGTCGATCACCTGTCGGCGCTGAAGCGCAACATGATCCTGCGCAAGCTGGCCAAGGACCAGAAGGCCAAGGAGCAGACAGCGGGGGACCGCTGAGCGTGCGGCTCGCCTTCCTGGGCAGCCCGGATTTCGCGGTCCCCGCCTTGCGCGCGCTGCATGGGGCCGGCCACGAGATCGCCGCCGTGTATTGCCAGCCACCGCGCCCCGCCGGCCGTGGCCAGGCCATGCGGCGGTGCCCGGTCCATGTCGCCGCCGAGGCGCTGGGCCTGGCGGTGCGCACCCCGGATCGGTTGCGCAAGGATGAAGCCGCCCATGCAGCCTTCGCGGCGCTGGACCTCGATGCCGCGGTGGTGGCGGCGTACGGTCTGATCCTGCCGCCGGCGATGCTGGCCGCCCCGCGGCGCGGCTGCCTGAACATCCACGCCAGCCTGCTGCCCCGCTGGCGCGGCGCGGCGCCGATCCAGGCGGCCATCCTGGCCGGCGACCGCCAGACCGGCATCACCATCATGCAGATGGATGCCGGGCTGGACACCGGGGCGATGCTGCTGCGCGAAGCGGTGCCGATCGAAGCCACCACCACGGCCAGTTGCCTGCACGACACGCTGGCCGCAATCGGCGCGGCGCTGGTGCTGCGGGCGCTGGCGGAAAACCCCGCCCCGGTGCCGCAGCCCGAGGCCGGCGCCAGCTATGCCGCCAAACTCACCCGCGCGGACGGGCGCATCGACTGGGCGCGCGACGCCGCGGCGCTGGACCGGCAGGTTCGGGCGCTGAACCCCTGGCCCGGCACCTTCACCACCCTGACCGGCATGGTGCTGAAGGTGCTGGCGGCGTCTCCCGAACCGGACCCGAACGCCCGCGGCGGCAGGGGCACGGTATTGGACGACGCGCTGCTGGTCGCCACCGGCGCCGGCGCCCTGCGCCTTACCCGTGTCCAGGCGCCCGGCCGGGCAGCCATGCCAGCCGAGGATTTCCTGCGCGGGCACCCCGTGCCGCGCGGCACGGTACTGGGATGATGCCGCGCTTCGCGCTTCGGCTGGGCTGATGCCGCGCTTCGCGCTGCGGCTGGAATATCACGGCGCCGGCTTCGTCGGCTGGCAGCGCCAGGCCGTGGGGCGTTCGGTGCAACAGGTGCTGGAGGCGGCCGCGTCCCGGCTGGCGGGTGGCGCCGCGGTGGCCGCCCTCGCCGCCGGGCGCACCGATGCCGGCGTGCATGCCAGCTGCCAGGTCGCCTGCATCGACATGCCGCGCGACATCACCGCGGCCAGGCTGCGCGATGCGCTGAACTTCCACATGAAGCCGCATGCCGTGGCGGTGCTGGATGCCGCCGTCGCGCCGGCAGGCTGGCATCCGCGCTTTTCCGCGGTCGAGCGCAGCTACTGCTACCGCATCCTCAACCGCCCGGCCCGCGCCGCGCTGGAGGCCGGCCTGGTCTGGCACGTCACCCGCAGGCTGGACACCGGGGCGATGCAGCAGGCCGCCGATACGCTGCTGGGCCGGCATGATTTCACCTCGTTCCGCGCCGCCTCCTGCCAGGCGAAATCGCCGCTGCGCACGCTGGACGAGTTGTCGATCCGCCGCGACGGGGAGCGCGTACTGATCGCGGCACGCGCCCGCAGCTTCCTGCACCACCAGGTGCGCAACATGGTCGGCACCCTGAAGCTGGTCGGCGAGGGCGCCTGGCCGCCCGCGCGCGTGGCCACCGCCCTGGCCGCCCGCCACCGTGCCGCCGCCGGCCCCACCGCCCCGCCCGAGGGCCTGACCCTGGTCGGCGTGCGCTATCCCGAGGATCCGTTCAGCCGCCCAGAATGCCGTGCCCTGAGAACCCCTGGTTGACAAAGCGCAGCACGATCACCCCCAGCGCAAAATCCGCCACCACCAGCATCGCCGCCGCCCCGCCGGCCAGCGCCAACGCCAGGCGCGTCGCCGACCATTGCAGCCACAACGCCCAGCCCAGCGCCACCAGCCATGCCGCCTGCACCACCACCGCCGGCGCACCGAGCAGCCCCGGCACGGTGGCCGCGGCCATGAGCAGGTACTGCACCAGGTTGCACCAGCTCCACAGCGCCAGGAACCGTGGCCACAGCACCGCCCGGCCGAGCGACGCCGCCAGCGCCTGGGACAGCACGGCATAGCCCAGCCACCCCAGCACCACGCTCGCCAGCCCCCGCAGCATCGCGGCGCCGGTCACCTCGCCCTCCAGCAGTTGGAGCCCCAGGAACAGCGGCAGGCACAGCAGCAACGCCAGGAAGCTGTGCCGCGCCCGCGCCAACTGGTGCGCCGGCCCCTCGCCACCCATCCGCACGGCCCCTTCCGCCCGCCCACCGGCCAGCAGCAGGGCGGCACGCAGCCCCATCCAGGGCTCCAGCAGCAGCGTGCTCATCGCATGGTGCTCACAGCAGCAGCGCGGCGACGACACGTGGCGCCAGCACCAGGACCACGGTGCCGAAATTGATCGCCGCCACCAGCAGCGCGGCCTGTCCCGGCCGCAGTTGCAGCCCGTGGCGCGCCAGGAACCAATGCAGCGACATGCCATAGGCGGCAATCGCAAACAGCGCCGCGATCGCCGCCTCCTGCTCGCCCAGCCCGGCGCGGCGCAGGAATCCGGCGGCGATCAGCAGCCCCACCGCCACCACCGGCACCGCCCATTGCGACCAGTTGAATGCCACGGCATAGCGCAGCCACAGCTCCGTCCGCTGCCAGCGCGCCGCCAGCCCGGCCGAGATCACCGCCGGCCCCAGCAGCGCCACCAGCGCCGCCAGCATCTCCGCCAGCACGGCAACCCTGCCGCCCGACAGCAGCATCAGCACGCCGCCCACCAGCGGGAAGGCGACCAACGGCGCCAGCGAGTTCAGGAACGCCTGGCGGGTATCGCCGAACTCGGCGAACCCCTCGCGGCGGAACCGCGCCAGGTTGAACACCCCGCGCAACACGCTGCGGCGCGCGGGCGGCTCGCTCATGCCAGCAGCCGATCGAGCACCGCGCGATAGATCCCCGCCAGCGCGCGCAACTCGTCCACCGGCACCCGCTCATCCACCTGGTGCATCGTCTGCCCGACCAGGCCGAACTCCGCCACCGGGCAGTAGCGCGCGATGAAACGGGCATCCGAGGTGCCGCCGCCGGTATCCAGCGCCGGCTGCCGCCCGGTTGCCGCGGCGATCGCCGCCCGCAATGCCTCGATCTCCGCGCCGACCGGGGTGAGGAAACTCTCGCCGGAGATCGATACCTCCAGCTCGAAGCGCTCGGCATGGCGCTGCGCCGTCGCCCGCACCCAGGCCGCCAGCGATGCCCCGGAATGCCGCTCGTTGAAGCGGATGTTCAGCATCATCCTGGCACTGGCCGGCACCACGTTGGTCGCCGCGTTGCCGACATCGATGCTGGTCAGCTGGATGCTGGTCGGCTCGAAGAACTCGCTGCCGGCATCGATCGGGGCCGCGGTCAGCGCGGCGGCTATGCGCGCCAGCCGGTGCACCGGATTGTCCACCCGGTGCGGATAGGCCACGTGGCCCTGGGTGCCGTGCACCGTCAGCGTCATGTTCACGCTGCCGCGCCGGCCCACCTTGATCATGTCGCCCAGCGCGGCCGGGTTGGTGGGCTCGCCGACGATGCAGAAATCCGGCACCTGGCCATTGGCCCGCATCCATTCCAGCACCTTGACGGTGCCGTCCACCGCCGGCCCCTCCTCGTCGCCGGTGATCAGCAGCGAGATCGAGCCCTTCGGCGCGCCGCCCTTCAGGTGATCCGCCGCGCCGGCGACAAAGGCCGCGATCGCCCCCTTCATGTCGCAGGCGCCACGGCCATACAGCACCCCGTCGCGCACCTCGCCGGAAAACGGTCCGCTCGACCAGGTGGCCGTCCCCTCCGGCACCACGTCGGTATGCCCGGCGAAGCAGATATGCGGCGCCCCGCTGCCGATGCGGGCGAAGAGATTCTCGATCTCGCCATACCGCAGCCGGGTCACCATGAAGCCGAGCGCCGCCAGCGCCGACGCCAGCACGCCCTGCGCCCCGGCATCGGCCGGGGTCACCGACGCACACCGGATGAGCGCCTGGGCGAGGGCGAGCGGATCGCTTGTCTGGTTGTCGGCGCTCATCAGCCGCTCAGTACCGCAACAGGTCGTTGATCGAGGTCTTTGCCCGCGTCCGCTCGTCCACCTGCTTGACGATGACCGCGCAATACAGCGACGGAGTGCCCACCGGCCCTGGCAGCGCGCCCGGCACCACCACGGAATAGGCCGGCACCCGGCCCATATGCACCTCCCCGGTCTCGCGGTTGACGATCTTGGTGGTGGCGCTGATGAACACCCCCATCGACAGCACCGCGCCGCGCTCCACGATCACCCCTTCGACCACTTCGGAGCGCGCGCCGATGAAGCAGTCGTCCTCGATGATCACCGGGGTGGCCTGCAACGGCTCCAGCACGCCGCCGATGCCCACCCCGCCGGACAGATGGCAGTTGGCGCCGATCTGCGCGCAGGAGCCCACGGTGGCCCAGGTATCCACCATGGTGCGTGCGCCGACATGCGCGCCGACATTCACGAAACTCGGCATCAGCACCACGTCGGGCGCGATATAGGCGCTGCGGCGCACGATCGCGCCCGGCACGGCGCGGAACCCGCCCGCCTTGAAGCGCGCCGCGTCCCAGCCGGCGAACTTCATCGCCACCTTGTCCCACACCGGCGCGCCGCCATTGCCCTCCATCAGCGCCGAGTCGAACAGCCGGAACGACAGCAGCACCGCCTTTTTCAGCCACTCGTTCACCACCCACTCGGCGCCGGCCTTCTCGGCCACGCGTAGCTGCCCCGCCTCCAGCCCCGCCAGCGCCTGTTCCACCGCCGCGCGATCGGTCCCCGTAGTCTGCGCGTTCAGCGAATCCCGCCGCTCCCACAGGGCCTCGATCGTCGAACGCAGGGAAAGATCGCTCATCGCGGCAGGCCTCCTGGAAAGTTCGCCGGACCATGCGCAGGCGGGCTGGACCTGTCAATCGAACGCCCGGGCGCACCCTTCGCCGCCCGCGTTCATCCGGAATTTACGTCTTTCAACTTGGATAGGGGCACAAGAGGAGCGCCGCCGATGCCCCTGGCAACCGACCCCGGACCGGTCACCACCGCGCCCCCGATGGTGCGCGAGGCATCGCCGTCCCGTGGCTCCGACCTGCCCGGCGAGCCCGTCGCGCAATCCGGGACCGACGTGCTGAACGCCGCCCTGCTGGAAAGCCGACAGCGCTGGCGCGAACTGGTCGTCCTGACCGCCGATATCGCCTTCGAAACCGACGCCCAGGGCCGCTTCGTCTTCATCACCCCCGACTGCCCGATCGGCTGGTCCGCCAATCTGCTGATCGGCCAGCCGGCGGCGCTGTTGCTGGCCGACGCCGCGGGGCTGCCCGGCTTCGACCCGTTCCGCCCCACCGAGCGCACCCGCGGCCGCCGCGCCTGGCTGCGCCGGCCCGATGGAAGCCCGGTCTGCCTCACCTTCAGCGCCGCGCCGATCCTGGACGACCAGGGCCGGATCACCGGCGCCCGCGGCATCGGCCAGGACATCACCGAACAGGACATGCACGAGGCCCAGCTGGCCGCCACCCTGCGCCGCAGCCAGGTGGTGGAACACATCCTCGGCTGCATGCACAAGGAAGTGCAGGCCGCGCGCATGATGAAGGCAGCCCTCGGCGCGCTGGTCACCGCCATGGGCGCGGAAGGCTGCGTGGTGATCGACCTGCTGGGCGACGGCGTGCAGGCCTCGTTCCTGCACCAGGTCGGCGTGCCGAGCGCCGCGGTGATCCACACCGCGATGTCGCTGATCGAGGCTTCGCCGACCGAGCTGGGCGACACGATGGCCAATGACGGGCGCTGGGTGCTGGTCTGCCCGGCCCAGAGCAGCGGCACCCAGACCGCCGCCCTGGCGCTGTGGGGCAGCCTCGGGGGGCGGCCATGGGACGCCGACGACCGCATGCTGGCCACCTCGGTCAACAGCATCATCCGGGTCATCCTGCAACACGAGGCGATGCAGCGCGACATCACCGAACAGGCGCGCACCGATCCGCTCACCGGCCTGCTCAACCGCCGCGCCTTCCTCGACGAAATGGGCCGGCGCATCGAACGCCTCGGCCGCGAGGGCCAGCCCGGCACCATCCTGTTCGTCGACCTGGACAGTTTCAAGGCGCTGAACGACCAGTGCGGCCACGATGTGGGCGACGAGGCGCTGTGCCTGGTGGCCGACCTGCTGCGCGACACCGTGCGCCCGTCGGATCTGGTGGCCCGCCTCGGCGGCGACGAATTCGCCCTCTGGCTCGACGGCGCCGACGACCTGACCGCCGCCGAGCGCGCCGAACACCTCACCATCACCGCCCCGCGCATGTTGCGCGAGCTCGCGGGCGGGCATGACATCCGCCTCGGCATGTCGATCGGCATCGCCACCCGCTGGCCGGCGCAACGCGAGGGGCTGGACGAAATCCTGCAACGCGCCGATCAGGCGATGTACCAGGCCAAGCGTGCCGGCCGCGGCCAGTGGCGCGCCTGGCGGGCGGAGGCGCCCGATGCTGCACCCTGACACCGCCATCCCCGCCGGCACCATCCCCGCCGGCAACATCCCGGCCCGGCCCACCCGCGCGCGGGTCACCGAAGCCCAGCGCGTGCGCCTGGGCGCGGCCCTCGACACCGCGCCCGATGTCCTGCGCTCGCTGGCCAACGACCCCGAGGTGACCGTGCGCGCCGCGGTCGCCATGAACCCGGCCGCCGCCGGCGACATCGACGTGGTGCTGGCCCGCGACCGCGACGAGCGCGTGCGCACCCTGTTGGCGCGCAAGCTGGCCAACCTGGTGCCCGGCCTGGCCGACGCCGACCGCGAGGCGCTGCGCGATCGGGCGCTGGTCACCCTGAACAACCTGGTGCGCGACGAGGCGGTGCGCGTGCGCGAGGCCATCGCCGACGTGCTGAAGGACATGCCGCAGGCGCCGCGCAGCATCGTGCTGCAACTCGCCCGCGACGAGGCCACCACGGTGTACGACCCGGTGGTGCGCCTGTCGCCGCTGCTCGGCTCCGAAGACCTGCTGGCACTGCTCGCCGGCGCCCCCGGGACCGATGTCGCGGTCTCCGTCGCCGCCCGGCCGTGCCTGGCCGAGGAGGTGGCCGACGCGGTCGCCGCCAGCAGCAACGTGCGCGCCATCACCGCCCTGCTCTCGAACCACACCGCGGCCATCCGCGAGTCGACGCTGGACATGCTGGCGATGGCCAGCGCGCCGCACGAGGAATGGCACAAGCCGCTGGTCGGCCGCCCGCGCCTGTCCGCGCGCGCGGCGCGGGCGCTGTCGGACTACGTGGCCACCGAGTTGCTGGACGTGCTGGCCGGGCGCGCCGACCTGCCGGTGGCCACCGCCCGCGAATTGCGCCGCCGGCTGGAAGCGCGGCTGAACCCGCCACCGGCACCGGTGCGCGGCGATCCCGACATCGAACAGGCGATGATCGAGGCCGGTCAGCTCCAGGTCGCCAACCGATTGAACGAAGCCGCCCTGCTGGCCGCCATCCAGCGCGGCGAACCGCGCATGGCCACCGCCATCCTGGCCATGGCCGCCGACCTGCCGGCCTCGGTGGTGGACCGCGCCGCCACGCTGCGCAGCGCCAAGGGCTTGGTCAGCCTGGTCTGGAAGGCCGGCTTCACCATGCAGGTCGCCGGCCCGCTGCAAACCCTGCTGGCCAGGCTCAACCCCTCCGCCGTCCTGCGCCCTACCCCCGGCGGCGGTTTTCCGCTGGCGGTGGATGAGATGCGATGGCAGGTCGAGTTCCTGCGCGACATGGGGCGGTAGAAGAAAAGGCAAGAGAAGCACTTCTTTTTCTGAAGAAAAAGAAGCAAAAAGACTTCATCCACTGTCCTTCCTGGGGCACTACCGTGCCTCACGCTCCAATGGATGAAGTTTCTTGGTTCTTTTTTTCAAAAAAGAACGCCGTTCCTACCCCGCCGCGCTCGGGTCGATCCAGCCGACATGGCCATCGCTGCGCCGGTACACCACGTTCAGCTCGCCATTGGCGCTGTTGCGGAACATCAGCACCGGCTGGTCGGCCAGGTCCATGCGCATCACCGCGTCGCTCACGGTCAGGATGACGATCTCGGTCGGCGCCTCGGCCACCACGGTGGCATAGGTGGCGGCCGTCACCTCGGCCGGCGTCGCCGTGCCCGGTGCGGCGGCGTCCTCGTCCTCCTCCTGGCGCAGCGTGTACTGGCGCGCCGCCTGCGGGCGCTCGCGGCTGGCGGCATCGCGGGCATGGTCGTTCACCCGCCGGCGATAGCGGCGCAGCCGCTTGGCGATGTGCTCGGCGGCGTCGTCGAAGGCGGCATTGGCATCCGCCGCCTCACCCTCGCCGCGCAGCATCAGCCCGGGGCCGGCATGCACGTTGATGTCGCAGGTGAAGAAGCTGCGCGCGCGGCCGAAGGTGACATGGGCTTCCAGGGCGTGGTCGAAATACTTGCCCGCGATGGTGTCCAGCGCGTTGGACACCCGCGTCCGCAGCGCATCCGACAACTCCACCTGCTTGCCCGAAACCGTGATCTGCATGTCTGTTCCTCGCGCCCTTCTCATTCGGGACCGCCTGCCGGCTGCGCCGCGCATGACATGGCGCGATTCAGACCGGCACGGCCTTCTCCCGTTTGCGCTGCACCGAGCTTGGGATGCGCAACGCATCGCGATATTTGGCCACGGTCCGCCGTGCGATGTCCACGCCTTCCCCGCGCAGCGCCGCCACGATCGCGTCATCCGACTGGATGTCGTCGGCCGGCTCGGCGTCGATCATCGCCTTGATGCGGAACCTGATCGACTCGGCGCTGTGGCTCTCGCCGCCCCCGGTGGCACCTATGGCGGTGGTGAAGAAGTATTTCAGCTCATAGGTGCCGCGCGGGGTGGCGATGTACTTGCTGTTGGTCACCCGGCTGACGGTGCTCTCGTGCAGCTCGGTCGCCTCGGCCACGTCGCGCAGGATCAGCGGCCGCAGATGGGCCACACCGAGACGGAAGAACCCGTCCTGCCGGCGCACGATCTCGGCGGCCACCTTCAGGATGGTCTGCGCCCGCTGCTGCAGCGACTTCACCAGCCAGGTCGCGGTCTGCAGCTTGTCGGCGACGAAGGCGCGGTCGTCCTTGCTGGCATTGGCCAGCACGCGGGTGGAAAAGCTCTGGTTCACCAGCACCCGCGGCATCGTCTCGGGGTTCAGCTCCAGCAGCCAGGTGCCGTCCGGTGCGCGGCGCATCAGGATGTCGGGCACCACGGGGTGCGGCGGCGTGGTGTCCCAGGTGGCGCCCGGCTTGGGGTCCAGCGCGCGGATCTCGGCGATCATCTCGGTCAGGTCGGCGGCATCCACCCCGCACACCGCCATCAGCCGCCTGTGGTCGCGCCGTGCCAGCAGTTCCAGGTTGTCCAGCAGCGCCTGCATCGCCGGGTCCAGCCGGTTCTTCTCGGCCAGCTGCACCGCCAGGCATTCGGCCAGCGAGGTGGCGAACATGCCGGTGGGGTCGAAGCGCATCATCCGCGCCCGCACCGCCTCCACCCGCGCCACGTCGGTGCCCATCGCCTCGGCCAGCGCCTGCGGCGTCGCCGACAGCCGGCCCGACGGCTCCAGCAGCGCGATCAGGTAGGCGCCGATCAGCCGGTCGGCAGGGTCGGCAAACGACAGCCGCATCTGCGCGCCCAGATGCTCGCGCAGGGTGGGGCCGGCATTGGCGAAGTCGTCCAGGCCGCGCTCGTCGTCATCGAAGCTGGCATTGCCGCCGCTGCCCATGCGCATGCCGTCGCCGGCCCCGCCGGGGTCGTAGCTGTTGCTGTCGTCGATCTCCAGCGGCGCGGCATCGGCCGAGGGCAGCTCCCCCGACGCGACCGCGACGGCGGAATCCGCCGGCCCGGCCATCGCACCCTGGTCCGGCGCGGCGCGCTCCGGCGGCGGCAGGTCGGTGCTGTCGTCGCGTTCCAACAGCGGGTTGCGCTCCAGCTCCTCCTCCACAAAGGCGGCCGCCTCCATGTTGTTGAATTGCAGCAACTGGATCGCCTGCCGCAACTGCGGCGTCATCACCAGCGTCTGCGACTGGCGCAGATCCAGGCGTGGCCCGATCGCCATCAGCCGACCCTCCGCGCCAGATGCGCGGCCGGTGCAGGGGGGTCAAAGCAAGAAACATGCTCAGCAATCGGCATGCCAGCGATCTTAGAGGGAAAACCTTTCACCCAGGTAGACACGACGAACATCCTCGTGCGCCACAACCTCCTGCGGAACCCCCTCCATCAGCACCTGGCCGTCGTGCATGATGTAGGCACGGTCAATGATTTCAAGGGTTTCCCGCACATTGTGGTCGGTGATCAAAACCCCGATACCACGGTGTTTCAAATGCGAGACCAGGTCGCGGATTTCGCCCACCGCGATCGGGTCGATGCCCGCCAGCGGCTCGTCCAGCAACACATAGCTGGGCTGCGTCGCCAGTGCGCGGGCAATCTCCACCCGCCGCCGCTCGCCGCCGGACAGCGCCAGCGCCGGGGTGCGGCGCAAATGCCCGATGCCGAACTCGGCGAGCAGCGCCTCCAGCATGTGCTCGCGCCGCTCCCGCTCCGGCTCCACCACCTCCAGCGCCGCCATCACGTTCTGCTCCACGTTCAGCCCGCGGAACACGCTTGCCTCCTGCGGCAGGTAGCCGATGCCCAGCCGGGCGCGGCGATACATCGGCAGGGTGGTGATGTCGTGCCCGTCCAGGCTGATCGAGCCGGTATCCGGCTGGACCAGGCCGACGATCATGTAGAACGTCGTGGTCTTGCCGGCCCCGTTCGGCCCCAGCAGCCCCACCGCCTCGCCCTGGCGCAGCCCGATCGACACGTTCCGCACCACCGGCCGCTTGCGGTAGACCTTGCCGACCCCCGTGGCGACCAGCCCGGCGCCGGCCCCCGCCCCGCCCAGCGGCGTCGGCCGGCCTTCGCCACGTCCGGCGGGCGCCTCGGCCTGCAAGGCCGCGCTCACCGCTTCACGCCGGGCCGGGCTGCGGTGTCCGGTGCCGCACCGGTCGCACTGTTCGGCATGATCACGCCCTGCACCCGCGCGCCGGGATCGGCCAGCATGCGGGCCACGCCGGTGCGCATGTTCACATCCGCCGCCGGCCCGTTGATCTGGTTCTGCCCGCTGGTCACCCGCACGTTGCCCAGCACCCGCGCCACCCCGGTCTCCGGCAGGTAAACCGCCCGGTCGCCGCGCACGATGTCCGTCGCGGTGCGCGCTTCCACGTTGCCATAGGCTTCCATCCGCTTCAGCTTGCTGCCGGCCCCCGGCGGCTCGGCACCGCCCTGAACTGCCGCCGGGCGCGGCGTTCCCGGCTTGTCCTCCTCGATGTACGCCACCAGCACATCCGCCGCCAGCCGCCGCGCATCGGTGGTCACCGCCACCGCATTGCCGCGCGCTACCGCCATGCGCTTCTGCGACCAGTATTCAAGGCTGTCGCGCGCCGTCAGCACCTGGGTCGGCGTGGTCAGCCGCAGCCCGCTGCCGGTCATCACCATCACCGCCTGGTCGATGTCGTACACCGCGTGGTCGCCCACCGCCTCGTCGGTGGCGGTGAAGATGCGCACATGCCCCTCCGCCTCCAACCGGTAGATCTCGTTGCCGCCGGCATCCCCGGCCAGTCCCGGCTGCGGTGCCGCGGCCGGCGCCGCGCCGCCCGGCTTCTTGCGATAGCGCGCAATCAGCCGGTCGGCGATCACGGTCACGTTGTCGCGCACCGCGCGGGCATCGCCGCTGGCCACCACCATCTGCTCCGCCTCGCGCCACTCGAACCCCTCGCGCGCCGTGATCGCCACCGGGCCGCCGCTGGACAGGTCGATCGGCTGCGCCGCCGCGGCCGACACCAGCCCGGCGGCCAGCGCCACCCCCCGAAGGAATCCGCGCATCATGGCCGATCCCCCTTCAGCACCAGCCGTGCCGGCCCGGTGAACTGCACCACCGCCCCGCGGTCCAGCACGGTGAAGCCCTGCGCGTCCAGCACCCCGAACGGCCCCTCCACATGCACCATCTCGCTGCCCGCCGCCGCATTGGCGTGCAGGTCCAGGCTGGCCGAAGCCGTCTGCATCACCGTGCCGTCGTCGCGGTACAGCGTCACATCGCCGGACAGGTCCAGCCGGTTGGCCTTCTGCGCATAGACCCCGCGCTCGGCCTCGACCATCAGCCATTCACCCGATTGCAGCTGCATGTCCGCCTTCGGCGCCTCCAGCTCGGCGCGTTCGGGCCCCACCTGCACCACCCTGGCGGCGGTCACGGTATAGGGGCGCCCGGCCGTGTCCACGCCCTGGTAATGCGCCTCGGTCAGCTGCCCGCCCTCCGGGGTCACCTTGGCGCCGCCGAAGCTGACCCGCCCATGCTCGCCGCTGCCGTTCAGCTCCGGGTAGAACGCCACCATCAGCAACAGCCCCAGCGCCCCCAGCGGCAGCAGCCGCTTGGCAATGCCCACCAGCCGGCTGCGATACGGGCGCAGCGCCGCCCGCCGCCGCGCGCCATCGCCCACGCCAAGCCCGGCGGCCCGCCGATCGGTCTCGCGGCGCGGCGCCTCGGGCAGCGACGCCATCGCGGTGCTCCTCATGCCGCCATCCTGCACCACACCCATCCTACGCGACACCGGTGCGCAACAGGTCGTGGATATGCAGGATGCCCAGCGGCCGCTGGGCATCATCCACCACGAACAGCGCCGTGATCGGCCGCTCCGGCGCGTTCATCAGATGCAGCGCCTCGGCCGCCAGCATCTCCGGACCGATGGTGCGCGGCGCCGGCGTCATCACCTCGCCCAGCCGGCGGCCCAGCAGCGCCGGCCCCATCGCGCGGCGCAGGTCGCCATCGGTGAAAATGCCGCACAGCCGCCCCTGCCCATCCACCACCCCCAGGCAGCCGAACCGCTTGGACGTCATCAGCACCAGCGCCGCATCCATCGCCGTGTCCGGGCCGGCCAGCGGCAGCGCCTCGCCTTCATGCATCATCTCGCGCACCCGGCGCAGCCGCGCGCCCAGCTTGCCGCCGGGGTGGAACTGGCGGAAATCCGCCGCCCCGAAGCCGCGCCGCGTCAGCAGCGCCACCGCCAGCGCATCGCCCAGCGCCATCTGCATCGTCGTCGAGGTGGTCGGCGCCAACCCCATCGGGCACGCCTCGCGCGCCGTCGGCAGCAGCAGCGCCACATCGGCGGCGCCAGCCAGCGCACTGCCGCTCCGTGCCGTGATCGCCACCAGCGGCAGCCCGAACCGCCGCGTATGCGCCACCAGATCCGCCAGTTCGGCGGTCTCGCCGGAGTTGGACAGCGCCAGCACGGCATCGCCGGCCACAATCATGCCCAGGTCGCCGTGGCTCGCCTCGGCGGGATGCACGAACAGCGCCGGCGCCCCGGTGGACGCCAGGGTGGCGGCAATCTTGCGCGCCACATGCCCGGACTTGCCCATGCCGGACACCACGATCCGCCCCGCCGCCCCGGCCAGCAGGTCCACCGCCCGCACGAAGCCCGCGTCCAGCCCGGCGGCAAGGGCGGCCAGCCCCGCCGCCTCGGCGGCGAGCACGTCGCGGGCGACATCGAGGTCACGCGCCAGGGTTGCGATCGCCGCGGTCATCAACAATGTGTCCCAGCCAGGGGAGGCGGCGGGAACCCGCGCCGCGCAGCATATAGAATGGGGTGGAGTTACGGCCCCGCCACCCCACGGGTCAAGCCAATCTCAGTGCGCGAAGATGTCCGGCGCATCCCACCCCAGCACGTCCAGCTGCCCGCGCGCCGGCAGGAAGCCAAAGCATGCCTCGGCCAGCGCCAGCCGCCCCTCGCGCACCAGCACCGCCTCCAGCCTGGCCCAAAGCGCATGCAGGTGCAGCACGTCCGACGCGGCATAGGCCAGTTGCTCGGCACTCAGCTCCGCCGCCCCCCAGTCCGAGGTCTGCTGCTGCTTGGACAAATCAACGCCCAGCAGGTCGCGGCACAAATCCTTCAGCCCATGCCGGTCGGTGTAGGTCCGCACCAGCTTCGACGCGATCTTGGTGCACCGCACCGGCGCCACCACGATCCCCAGCGCATGCTGCAACAGTCCCACGTCGAACCGGGCGAAATGCATCAGCTTCACCACGCCGGGATCGGCCAGCACCCGCTTCAGGTTGGGACAATCCGCCCCCCGCCCGCCCAGCGCCGGCGGCACGATCTGCACCAGGTGCACCACCCCGTCGCCCGCCGACATCTGCACCAGGCACAGCCGGTCGCGCCGCGAATCCAGCCCCATCGCCTCGGTGTCCACCGCCAGCACGGGGCCGAGCAACAACCCCTCTGGAAGGTCGTGGCGATGCAGGTGGATGGTGGCATTGGCCATGAATTGAACACTGTCCGCCATCAGAGAATCCCGGAGTGAGGAGAAGTCAGGGAAGAATGTTCTTTTTTGAAAAAAAGAACCAAAAAACTTTCATTCCCAAGGGTCGCGAGTGAGGACAGCGCATCGCCCAGAAATCGAATGAAAAGTCTTTTTGCTTCTTTTTCTTCAGAAAAAGAAGACCTTCCTTCCTTCCCGTCCGCGGCGCCATCGCCGCCATCCGATTGGTGCCCAGGAGAAGACT
>JADLHF010000262.1 GCA_020848935.1 Acetobacteraceae bacterium | reverse complement strand
GCGGGGTGAACACCACCGCGGCGGGCAACTCCACCTCCGGCGTGGGGGCGCGCATCCGCGCCGCCCGCCAGGTGGCCGGCATGACCCAGGCCGAGCTGGCCGTGGCCGTCGGCGTCAGCCGCAGCGCGGTGGCGCAGTGGGAGACGGACCGCGCCGGCCAGGTGGGCGGCAACCTGGCGCGCATCGCCGACGTGCTGCGCGTCTCCAGCGAGCACCTGCTGCGCGGCACCTTCCCCACCGATGGCGGCGCCCTGGCCGAGGATGCCTCCGAGCTGGCGCTGCTGCGCCTGTTCCGGGTGTGCCACAGCGAGGACCGGCAGATCCTGCTGCGCATGGCCGCCCGCTTCGCCCGCCACGCCGACCGCGTGATGGCCGCCAGCGTGCGCGGCGTGGAATCGCCCCCGGCGGCCTAGTTCATCGCCGGCGGCCGGGGCCGGGCGTGGAATCCGCCGCCGCCGGTTCGGAAATCCGCGGGACCCTCGCGCTTTTGTGAATGGTGTTGAAGTGGCCCCGCCGCCACCGCCGGGGCGTGCTGCGACGCAGCACGCGAGGGGGAATTGCCTGGAATTACAAGCAGGTCCGAGAAAAACCCGATCTCATCCAGCCGAAGCCGCGGGCGCAGCCGGGACGGCGGCCGTATCGTCCGGCGACGACTGTCCAAAAAAAATCGCGTCATCCGGCACGTTGTTACTTGCGATCCCCCGCGACCTTCCGTTAGAAGCTTCCTCACACACCATTAACACCCCCAGGGGGCCGACACTGACATGGCAAATGTAACTGTTCTTGGCGCCGGTGGCGCCACCGTCACCATCGCACTTTCCTCGGCCCAGAATGCCGCGGCAGCCCAGGCTGCCGTCGACTCCGTGAACAAGAACACGGCGAACGGCATCGTTGACCAGCAGACATGGTCGGGCACCGGCACGCTGCCGGCGCCGGCCAACATCCTTGCCGGTGCGATCCTCACCACCCCTGGCGACCTCGGCGGCCTGACCTCCCAGTATATCTCGGTTGCGGTCAACGCGGTCGGCAACTCCACCGTGATCGGGCCGCAGAACGCCCAGTCCACCGTGGTGGCCGGCGACGGCGCCAACCTGACCTATGGCAACCAGTCCGCCCACGGGAAGATCTTCTTCGGCGACAGCCAGAGCACGCTGATCAACTACGGCGGCACCGCCAACCTCACCACCGATGCCGGCGACTATGTGGTTCTGACCAAGACCGGAACCGCGTCGAACGTCACCGCCGGCAATGGCGCGCTGATCCTGACCTCCGACCTCGGCGGCAGCCAGGGCGCCAACACCATCGGCCTGAACGCCGGTGCGAAGGCCAGCGTGGTTGCCGGCGGCAACAGCACGGTGGCGGTCACCGTGAACGCGGCGGGCGGCGACCTGTTCTTCGTCAACCAGGGCGCCGGCAGCGGCGTGATCAACCCCGGCAACGGCAACGTCACCGTGGTGGGCAACGCCACCGACCTGGGCGGGCGCACCACCCTGTTCGGCGGCGCCAACGCGGTGGTCGTGTCCAACGGCCAGGGCGAGTTCACCGGCGGCACCGCCGGCAACAACATGATGTTCTCCAGCACCGTGGCCGGCTCCGCCACGCTGACCGGCGGCGGGTCGAACGACCTGCTGTATTCGCTGGGCAAGGACAACCTGCTGATCGCCGGTGCGGGCAGCGAGACCCTGGTGGCGCGTTCCGCCATCAGCAACGAGGCCAACCGGTTCATCGTCGGCAACGGCTTCGCCACCGTGTTCGGCGGCGGCCAGGGCGGCAACACCTACTACTTCAGCGGCCTGGGCTCGGGCCTGATCGACGGCCGCGACGAGACCGCGGCCGGCGTGGCCACGCAGAACACCTACCAGGAGTTCGGGTCCAACCCCGGCGGCACCCATCTGATCGGCGACTTCGTCACCGGGGTGGACAAGCTGATCACCAACGGCTCCGACTTCACCGTGAAGTTCTTCACCGCCGGCGAGACCGGCAGCCCGTTCGGCTCCGCTGCCGGCACCCAGGTGCTGCTGGCCAACGGCACCACCTACGACTTCTTCGACACCGGCTCCGACGGCAAGCAGGACATCTTCGCCTCCGACATCAGCAAGGTCTGATTTCAGCCGCAGCCATCGCTACCGAACGGGCCGCCCTTGGGCGGCCCGTTTTGCGTTTGGGGATTCTGCGCCTTCGGGTCCCGCGATGCGGCGCCGGCCGCGGCGCCGCGCTATCGCGCCTGCAGCAACAGGTGCCAGTCGGTGATCGCCACCGTCAGCCGCCGCGCCGGCCCCGGCGGCACATGCAGCGCCGCGTCCCCGTCGGTCCAGCGCCAGGTGTCGCCGCCGGCGGTCTCCGGGTCATGGAACCCCGTGCCGATCGCCGGGCCATCCAGCGCCAGCGCCGCGTCGTCCAGCAGGATCGCCTGCACCGCAACGCCGTACGGCCGCAGCCGGGTCCGCGCCGCCGCATCGGTGCCGGCCGGCAGGCCGCGCGGCGAGACCAGCCGCACCAGCGTCGCGCCGTCGGGCAGCAGGAAATGCCAGGTGGTGGCGGTGCTGCCCGGCTGCGGCGCCAGCGCGGCATCGCCCACCAGCACCCGCAACACCTCGGCCGCGCCCGGC
>JADLHF010000261.1 GCA_020848935.1 Acetobacteraceae bacterium | reverse complement strand
GCCGCGCCAGCCATTGCCGCTGCCGATGCCGCCGCGTTTCAGGCGCAAGCTGGCGCGCAATCACCCCCCCAACCGCCATCCTCGCCGCCGCCGGCCCAGCCATCCGCACATCCGGCTCCGCCCGCCCCGCCGCGGGCCGATCCGCCCGCGCAACTGGCCAGTGCCGTGGCCGTGCTGGCGCGCAACGGCGAGGGCACCCATCGCCTGACCCTCCAGCTCGATCCCGGTGAACTCGGCCGAATCGCCGTGGTGATCGACCGCCGTCGCGGCAGCCCGGCCGCCGTTACCGTAACCGTGGAGCGGCCGGAAACCCTGTTGCGCCTGGTGCGCGACCGCGATGGCCTGGCCAACGCGCTGAACCAGGCCGGGCTGGCGGCCGAGGATCGCACGCTGCGCTTCCAGCTCGCCCCGCCCGACGCGCGGCCCGCACCCGCTTTGGCAGCCCCACCCGGCGCCGAAAGCCGCCCGCCGCCCGCCGCATTCCAGGATGGCGGAGCCTTCGCGGTGACCCTGCAACAGGGCAACCCAGGCACCGGCTCAGGCGCCGGCCCAGAAAACGGCAACGGCAATGGCGGCGCGCCGCCAGGGCATGACCGCCCCGCCCCGCCCCGCCCCGCGCCCGGCAGCGACGCCGCCGGCGGCATGCCGATCCATGCGCTGCCACCCGCACGCCCGCGCCGCCTGCGCGGCATCGACATCACCGCCTGACCCTGAACCACGTGCAGGACACCGCCATGGCCCTCGCCGCCCCGAATGCCACCACCGCCGCCACCACCACGGCGGCCACCGCGAGCAGCGGCAGCGCGCTGACCGCGCTGTCCGGCAATTACGAGACCTTCCTGTCGTTGCTGATGACCCAGCTGAAGAACCAGGACCCCACCAACCCGCTGGACACCAACGAGTTCACCAGCCAGCTGGTCCAGTTCGCCAGCGTCGAGCAGCAGATCGCCACCAACCGCAGCCTCGGCCAGTTGATCGACCTGACCCAGAGCGGCCAGGTGGTGCAGTCCTCGGCCATGGTCGGCCGCCAGGTGGAGGTCACCTCCGACAAGCTGTCGCTGCAGGACGGCCAGGCGACGGTGAAGTTCACGTCACCCACCGACGGCCCGGTGGCGATCGCCGTCTATGGGGCCAACGGCGCCAAGCTCGCCGATGGCCTGGTGCAGGCCAGCACCGGCCCCAACCAATGGAACTGGAACGGCCGCAACGGGCAGGGCACGCTGATGCGCGACGGCGCCTACACCGTGGCGGTCGCCAGCAGCAATGCCGATGGCAGTGCCCGCGCCCTGCCGTTCACGGTGGTGGGAACCGCAACCGGGGTGGAGCAGAAGGACAGCGCCGTCCGCCTCCAGGTCGGCGGACTCACGGTGGACTTCAAGGCGGTCAAGTCGGTGGCGCCGGCCGCGGCAAAATAGCGGCGCGCATCATTGCCCTTCCGTTCCGCCGCCGCCCGGCGCTAGGCTCGCCGCATCGCACCCTGCGCCGGAGCATGCCCCATGTCCCGCCTTGCGTTCGCCCTGCCATTGCTTGCCACCCTCGCCCTGCCGCAGGCGGCCCGCGCCGATGCCATCGACGGCGCCTGGTGCCACGAGACCAGCCGCCGCATGGTGATCAGCGGCCCCAGCATCGTCACCGCCGGCGGAAACCGCATCGAGGGGGAGTACGGCCGCCACGACTTCGCCTATACCGTGCCGCCCGGCGAACCCGGTGCCGGCACCCGCATCCGCATGGTGCTGATGGGCGAAACCCGCGTGCGCGTGCAGGAGGGCGATGCCGCCCCGGTGGTGTGGGAACGCTGCGGTCCGTCGATCAGCCTGCGCGGCGCCGGGGTGGTGCGGGCGGGCTGAAGGGTGGGGGCGGGCTGCCGGCGCCCGCCGCGGCCTGGCCGGTCAGGCCCGCACGAAGCGCAGAACGCGGGAGCGGTTGACCAGCAGGCGGATGCCGTCGGCGGTGAAGTGCAGGCAGGCGCGCTGGCTCCACGGCCCGTCCTGGCGCGTCAACAGCGCCATGTCGGCGGCGATCGGCAGCAGGTCGAGCGTGCGGCGCATCGGCCCGGCGCCCATGGTCAACGCCGCTTGCCCACCGGCGACGGCGATGCTGAACCGGCCACCCTGCGCCGGACAGATCCATTCGCCTGCCCAATGCGGGTGCGCCGCGCCGGGCTGGGCCGGGCGGAAACACCGCGCCACATGGCCGATCGTGCCGACGATCCCGCCGCCCTCCGCACGCAGCCGCATCGGCAGCTCGACGGCACGGCTGACCGCGTCCGCACCGTCGCGGAACAGCGTCGCCTGGGCATCCAGGTAGCTCAACACGCCGGCCTTGTGCTCGATCCAGATCGGCGCATCCTCGGCGATGAACCGGCCCTCGGGCAGCAGGTCGGGCGCCGGCGGCGGCTCCGCGGTGCCGGTCAGCGCGGCCATCACCGACAGGCACAGCGCCAGCGGGTCCACCGCCTCGCGGTTGCACAGCACCACCACGCCGGCGCCCAGCCGTGGCGCGATCAGGAAGTGATTCTTGTAGCCCGGCAGCGAGCCGCCATGGCCGACCAGCACGTGATCGCCCAGCGGCGCCCGCGCCAGCCCCAGCCCGTAGCCGGTGACGGTGCCGTCCAGCAGCGCCCGCGGTGCCGAGAGCAGGTCCAGCAGCCCCGCCGCCGGCCCGCGCCCGACCAGCAGCGCATGCGCCCAGCTCGCCAGGTCGCGCGCCGTGCCGGTGATGCCGCCGGAGGCCGAGTAGTGCAGCCCGTAGCGCCCGCGCCGCCAGCCCTGCGGCGCGTGCCAGTAGCCGGTCGCCAGATTGGCCACCGGCTCGGACTCGTCCTCGGGCAGGTGCATGGACAGGCCGAGCGGACGAAAGAAGCTGTCGCGCAGCGCGGTGCCGTACTCCGTCCCCTTGGCCTCCAGCGCCGCCTGCACCATGCGGTAGCCGGAATTGGTGTAGGAGATCTCGGTGCCGGGCGGGTAGTTCAGCGCGTCGATCCCGGTGACGAAGTCCAGCAGCGCGTGGCGGTCCAGATGGGTGGACGACGAATTGCCCAGCAGCCACAGCGTGGGCGCCGCATCGGCCAGCCCGCTGGTCATGTCCAGTGCCCGTCCCACCGTGACCGCGCCCTGTGCCGGCCCGGCCGCGATGTGCTGGCCCAGCCGGTCGTCGAAGCCGATCCGCCCGTCGCGCGCCAGCAGCGCGCACAGGAAATGCTTGCTGATCGAGGCGTAGCGCATCGCCGTGTCCGGCGTGAAGCGCAGCGCATGCTCGATGCTGGCGAACCCGCCACAGGCGCTGGCGCGCAGCCCGCCTTCGTCGAACAGCAGCACCGCCCCGCCGGGCCCGGCCTCGGCAGTCCAGCCATCGGCGATCGCCTGTGCCGTCTTGGTTGCCGCCGTCCAATCCATGTCCGCCCCTCCCGCTTTCGCCGCGATCATGCCTGCCGCCCGGCACGGCGCAAGGGAGCCTCGCCGGAACCGCGCTGGACACGGCGCGGTGCTGCGACGATTCATCGCCGGAGCAGTGGGAGCAGCGCGATGGCGGCAACGATCCTGGCGGTGGCGCGCAATCCGCGGCACCGCTTCAGCAAGCCGGTTTGCGATGCCATCACCCTGCTGGAGGGGCTTGGCGTGGAGGGCGATGCCCATGCCGGCGTCACCGTCCGCCACCGCTCCCGCGTCGCCCGCAATCCGGCCCAGCCCAACCTGCGCCAGGTGCATCTGATCCACGCCGAGCTGTTCGCCGAACTCGCCGCCGCCGGCTTCAGCATCGCGCCGGGCGACATGGGCGAGAACGTCACCACATCCGGCATCGACCTGCTCGCCCTGCCGGTCGGTGCCATCCTGCGCCTTGGCGAGGCGGCCGAGATCGCCATCACCGGGCTGCGCAATCCCTGCGTGCAACTCGACCATTTCACGCCGGGCCTGATGGCCGCCACGCTGGGCCACGACGCCGGCGGCAATCTGGTGCGCAAGGCGGGCGTGATGGCCACGGTGCGGCGCGGCGGCGTGGTGCGCGCGGGCGACGCCATCGCCGTGGTGCTGCCGCCGGCGCCGCACCGCTACCTGGCGCCGGTCTGATGTCCCAGGCGGCCGCCGCCCCGGCCGAGGTGCCGCGCCTGCTTGCCGGCATCTTCATCACGCTGCTGGGCGTCTTCGTCTTCTCGCTCAGCAACGCGCTGGCGAAATGGCTGACCGGCGGCTATCCGGTGGGCGAGATCCTGTTCGCCCGCAGCGTGGTGGTGCTGCTGGTGCTGGCCGGCTTCATCACCCGCGACGACCTGCGCGCCATGCGCCAGGGCGGCCGCTTCGGGCTGCACGCCTGGCGCGGGCTGCTCTCGGCGGTCGAGGTGGTGTGCTTCTACTGGGCGATCGTCGAGCTGCCGCTGGCCGGCGGCACCACCATCTACCTGGCCGCGCCGATCTACGTGACCGCGCTCGCGGCGATTTTCCTGCGCGAGGATGTCGGCTGGCGGCGCTGGTGCGCCGTGCTGGCCGGCTTCGGCGGCGTGCTGGTGGCGCTGCAACCGGGCGGCCTGGCGCTGAACATCTACACCCTGGTCTCGCTGGCCGGCAGCTTCATGTACGCCGCCTCCCTGGTCATCACCCGCCGGCTGCGCGGCACGCCGACCACGCTGCTGGTTACGGCGCAGGTGGTGCCGCTGCTGCTGATCACTGCCGCGTCGGCCTGGCCGATCCAGCAGCCCACCAGCCTGGTCGGCGGCTGGCTGCTGCCGGGCTGGCGCGATGCCGCCATCCTGGGCCTTGTCGGCCTGTTGTCGATGGTCGGCTACCTGTGCATCAACCGCGGCATCCAGATGGCGCCGGCCTCGGCGGTCACGCCGTTCAACTACACCAGCATCGTCTGGGCCTCGATCCTGGGCTACCTGGTGTTCGGCGAGGTGCCCACCGCCGCCCTGCTCGCCGGTGCCACCATCATCGTCGCCGCCGGGCTTTACATCGTGCTGCGCGAACACGTGCGCGGGGTCGCGCGCCCGCCGCCGCTGGTCTAGGCTGCCGGCACCGGGGGAGAAGCGGCATGCGGCACGTGCGGATCGGCGACGTCACCATCACCAGCATCGTCGAGCGCGACGGCCCCTGGCGCAAGCCGGAGACGATGTTCCCCGCCTACGACCCCGCCATCGCCGCCGAGCACTTCAAGACCATGGAGCCCGAGGTGTTCGACCATGCCTCCGGCCGCATGGTCATCACCTACCAGACCTTCGTGGTCCGCACGCCCAAGCACACCATCCTGGTCGATACCTGCACCGGCGAGGACAAGGGCCATCCCGCGCCGATGGATTTCGACAAGACGCCGTGGCTGGACGGCTTCCGCGCCGCCGGCCTGTCCTTCGACAAGATCGACTACGTGTTCTGCACCCATCTGCACATCGACCATTGCGGCTGGAACACGGTGCTGCGCGACGGCCGCTGGGTGCCCACCTTCCCGAACGCCAAATACGTCTTCCACAAGCGCGAATACGAGTATTGGGAACAGGCCACCGCCCAGGGCGCCAACCCGCCCGGCCAGGTCTGGACGATGAACTGCCTGCCGGTGGTCGAGGCCGGCCAGGCGCTGCTGGTGGATGACGACTATGCGCTGGACGACACCATCACGCTGACGCCGACGCCGGGCCATTCGCCGTGCCATTGCTGCGTCAACATCTTCTCCAAGGGCCAACGCGCCGTGGTCACCGGCGACATGATGCACCACGCGTTGCAATGCCGGGAGCCCGACTGGTCCACCGTGTTCGACGTCGATGCCAAACAGGCAGCACGGTCCCGCCGCGGCTTCCTGGCCTCGGTGGCCGACACCGACACGCTGATCCTGCCGGTCCACTTCCCCACCCCGACCGTGGGCCGCGTCAAGGGCGACGGCGCCCGCTTCCAGTGGCGCTACGTCCGCTGAGTTCGGCCGCCTTCCCTTGCGGCTGCAACGGCAGCCTGATTTGCTGGGCCGATTCGGCTGACAGGCTGAAGGACCTGTCGGCATCGGACCACTAGGCGGCCAGGAAGAATTTCGCCCGGCCGAGATTCGCCTGCCGGTCGGCAAGGCCGTTCAGCCCGCCATTGATCCGCCGGGTGATGCGCGTCACGTCATCGGCATCGGCCATCGCGTTCAGCCCGCGCGTCTCCCAGAACCAGCAGGCGACATCGACCGCCAGCGCGGGATCGCTGGCCAGCGGTGTCGGGTCGGCCAGCAGGTCGCGCCCGATCGCCGCGCCATAGGCGGCATAGTTCGCCCGCCCGGTCAGCTGGATCAGCCCGCGCCCCTTGAAGCGCGGCCCGTCGCCCGGCTGGCTGTTGCCCAGATCGGCGCGGCCCTCATAGGCGCGGCCGTCGGCCAGTTCCTCGGCAAAGCGGAACGCGCCGCTCTCATGGGCCAGCTGGGCGATGAAATGGGCGCGGCGCAACGGCGTGTCGATGTGGCGCGCCGCCATCCCGGCCAGCAGCGGCGCCAGGTAGCGATCGATCCGCGCCGGGCTGGCCGCCGGCATGATGCCGCGCAGGCTCAGCGCGCTCGGCGGGCCGGCGGCCAGCCCGGCGCGCAGCGCGTCCAGCGTGCGCCCGCCGGGGTCAACCCGGCCGTCGGGCGCGGCCTGCCGCATCGCGCGCGCCTGGAATTCCGCGATCGCCCTGCCGGTCTCGTCGCCATAGCCGCCATCGATGGCGATCGGCGGCAGGTCCGCCGGCCGGTTCAGCGTCAGCAACACCTGAACCACCAGCACGTCGTCGTGCGCATTGCCGCAGCCTTTGCCGACCGAACCCCCGATGCACATCGCCCCGTCCCTTTTGTTAGGTATTAAAAATAACCGCTCGCGATCCTCGCGCCAAGTGGTTTCAACCGCGTCGCGATGGCGGCGTTTCAGCCGCGCCGCGTCAGCGCCGCTGTCAGCGTGTTCTCCAGCAGGCAGGCAATGGTCATCGGCCCCACCCCGCCCGGCACCGGGGTGATGGCGCCGGCATGGCCGGCCACCTCGCCATGGGCGACATCGCCCACCAGCGTGCCGGAGGCGGTGCGGTTGATGCCGACATCGATCACCACCGCATCGCGCGCCACCCAATCGCCGCGCACCATTTCCGCCCGCCCCACGGCGGCGACCAGCACCTCGGCGCGCCGGCATTCGCCCGCCAGGTCGCGGGTGCGCGAGTGCGCCAGCGTCACCGTGGCATCCGCCGCCGTCAGCAGCGCGGCCAGCGGCCGGCCCACCAGCACGGACCGGCCCAGCACCAGCGCCCGCGCCCCGGCCAGGGCCACGCCGGCCGCCGCCAGCAGCTTCATCACGCCCAGCGGGGTGCAGGGCACCAGCCCGCGCCGGCCGGCGGCCAGCAGCCCGGCATTGGTCGGCGTCAGCCCGTCCACGTCCTTGGCCGGGTCGATCGCGTCCAGCACCGCCGCGGTGGCGATATGGCCCGGCAGCGGCAACTGCACCAGGATGCCGTCCACGCAGGCGTCGTCGTTCAGTCCGCGCACCACGGTGAGCAACTCGGCCTGGCTCGTGGTCGCCGGCAGGCGGATGGTGCGCGCGGCAATTCCCATCGTGGTGGCGGCGCGGTCCTTGCTGCGGACATAGACCTGGCTGGCCGCATCGTCGCCCACCAGCACCACCGCCAGCCCGGGCGTGAACGGCAACGCGGCCACCCGGGCGGCCGTCTCGGCCCGCAGGGCGGCAGCCACTGCGCGGCCATCGATGATCCGGGCGGTCGCAGCCATGCTCTCGTTCACAACGCCTCCAATCGGGCGGCCAGCACCGCCGCGTCGCCTGCCACCAGCAATGTCTTGTCCCGGCTTGCCGCGCCCAGCGCCACGCTGACATCGGCCGGCTTGACCGCCAGTGCCTGGGCCAGCGCGGCACAGGCGGCGCGGTTGGCCCGCCCGTCCTCGGCCGCCTCGGCCACGCCGATGCGCAGCCGCTCGCCATCGATGTCCGGCGCCCGCCCGCCCAGGCCGGGGCGGCGCGATTTCGGCTGCACCTTCACCGCCACCCGGAGGCCACCCTCCACCGCGCGCCAGAGGGCCATCGCGGCGCTACAGGAACAGCCCGGAGAGGTTGCCATAGACGATCGCGCCATAGATGCGGGCCAGCAGCATCTGCACGACATAGATCAGGAAGATCAGCGCCACCGGGCTGAGGTCGATGCTGCCGAAGATGGGGATCACGCGGCGGATCGGGCGCAGCGCCGGCTCGGTGATGCGGAACAGGAAGTCGCCGATCGTCCAGACCACGCGGTTGCGCGTGTCCAGCACGCCGAAGCTGACAAGCATGCTCATCACCGCCGCCAGGATGACCGCCCATTTGTACAGGTTCAGAACTTCCTGGGCGATCTGGAACAGGATGGTGATCACGGGGTCCTCCGCGGCGGCGATGTCGGGCCTGGGGCGGACCTGCCCGGACGCACAGCCGCACCGCGCCATCCTCTGCCATGGCCCGGCCCGGCGGTAAACCCTGGCCGGCGCCGGTGCTGCTTGACTTGCCCCCCGGCCATCAGCATTGTCCGGCCCCGTTCGAACCCGGCACCCCCGGGGGCGGACCGCGCGGCGATGGGGCTGTAGCTCAGTTGGGAGAGCGCCTCGTTCGCAATGAGGAGGTCAGCGGTTCGATCCCGCTCAGCTCCACCATCGCCGCCCCGCCAGCATCGGGCACCGCAATGCCGGGAGCGGAGCGCACCTCCCGCTCACCCACATCACGCATCGCCGTGCCGTGCCAGTTCCTGTTCCACCAGCGTCGCCCAGTAGCTGGCGCCGATCGGCAGGATGGCGTCGTTGAAGTCGTATTTCGGGTGGTGGACCGAGGTGGCGAAGCGGTCGCCCTCGGCCTGGCCGATGCGCACGAAGCAGCCGGGCACGGCTTGCGCCATGTAGGAGAAATCCTCGCCGCCCATGCTGGGGGGACGATGGCGCAACACTTTTCCGGCACCGAGCAGCTTCTCGCCGGCCAGGGCGGCGCGGTCGGCGGCGTCCTGGTTGTTCACCACCGGGGGATAGCCACGGCGGTAGTCGATGGTGGCCTCGGCGCCGTGGGCGGCGGCGGTGGCGTGGATGATCTGGGGCATCAGGTGCTCGACCTCGTCCTGGACCTCGGGGCGCAGGGTGCGGACGGTGCCGCTGAGGGTGGCGGTGTCGGGGATCACGTTATGGGCGCTGCCGGCGTGGAACTGGGTGATGGAGACCACGGCACTGGCCAGCGGGTCCATGCGGCGGGCGACGATGGATTGCAGGGCGAGGACGATGTGGCTGCCGACCACCACGGGGTCGATGGTCAGATGCGGGCGGGCGGCGTGGCCGCCGCGGCCGGCCAGGGTGATGATGAAGCGGTCCGAGGCGGCGGAGACCGAGCCGGCGACGGCGGTGATGGTGCCCAACGGGATCAGCGGGTCGTTGTGGGCGCCGTAGACGCGCTCGCAGGGGAAGCGCCGGAACAGTCCCTCCTGGACCATGATGCGGCCGCCGCCGGCGTTCTCCTCGGCGGGCTGGAAGATGAAGTGCACGGTGCCGTCGAAGTTGCGGGTCTCGGCGAGGTATTTGGCCGCGCCCAGCAGCATGGTGGTGTGGCCGTCATGGCCGCAGGCATGCATGCGGCCGGGGATGGTGGATTTGTGGGGGAAGTCGTTCTCCTCGGTCATCGGCAGGCAGTCCATGTCGGCGCGGATGCCGATGGAGCGATCGGAGGTGCCGATTTTCAGCGTGCCGACCAGGCCGGTGCCGGCGAGGCCGCGGGTGACGGTGATGCCCCAGGCGGCGAGCTTGTCGGCCACGATCTGGCTGGTGCGATGCTCCTCCAGCCCCAGCTCGGGGTTTGCGTGCAGGTCGCGGCGCCATTCGGTGAGTTCCGGGGCGTCGGCGGCAATGCGGTTGATGACGGGCATGGGCAGGCTCCGGCGGTCATGTATGCTGCACCACCATAGCAAGCCGGCCGCGTTCGGCCAGTTGGAGGAACCGCCCGATGAAGACCCGCGCCGCCGTTGCCCGCAAGGCTGGAGCCCCGCTGTCGATCGAGACCGTTGATCTCGACGGGCCGCGGGAGGGTGAGGTGCTGGTGGAGATCAAGGCGACCGGCATCTGCCATACCGACGAGTTCACCCTGTCCGGCGCCGATCCCGAGGGGATGTTTCCGGCGATCCTGGGGCATGAGGGGGCGGGGGTGGTGGTGGATATCGGAAAGGGCGTGACGTCGCTGAAGAAGGGCGACCATGTCATTCCGCTGTACACGCCGG
Source organism: Acetobacteraceae bacterium (assembly GCA_020848935.1). Lineage (GTDB taxonomy): Bacteria > Pseudomonadota > Alphaproteobacteria > Acetobacterales > Acetobacteraceae > CAMDGX01. Next base: position 2,729 of record JADLHF010000261.1, on the reverse strand, counting down.
AATGCCGGCAGTGCGAGTACTGCCTGAGCCGCAAGACCAATCTTTGCATCACGCTGCGGGCCACCCAGGGGCGCGGGGTGATGCCGGACGGGACCAGCCGGTTCTCCTGCGACGGCGAGGTGATTTCGCACTACATGGGCACGTCCACTTTTTCGAACTTCACCGTGCTGCCGGAGATCGCGCTGGCGAAGATCCGCCAGGACGCGCCGTTCGAGAAGGTTTGCTACATCGGCTGCGGGGTGACCACCGGGATCGGGGCGGTGATCAATACCGCGAAGGCGGAGCTGGGCTGCCGGGCGGTGGTGTTCGGGCTGGGCGGGATCGGGCTGAACGTGATCCAGGGGCTGCGGATGGTCGGTGCCGAGCAGATCGTGGGCGTGGACATCAACCCCGGGCGGAAGGCGATGGCGGAGAAGTTCGGGATGACGGATTTCGTCAATCCGAAGGAGGTCGAGGGCGACCTGGTGCCGTACCTCGTGAACCTGACCAAGGGGGGGGCGGACTACTCCTTCGAATGCGTGGGGAATTCGACCTTGATGCGCCAGGCGCTGGAATGCACGCGGCGGGGGTGGGGCAAGAGCGTGATCATCGGGGTGGCCGGGGCGGGGCAGGAGATCGCGACGCGGCCGTTCCAACTGGTGACCGGTCGGACCTGGATGGGCACGGCGTTCGGCGGCGCGCGGGGGCGGACGGATGTGCCGAAGATCGTGGATTGGTACATGGACGGGCGGATCAACATCGACGACCTGATCACCCATGTGCTGCCGTTCGAGAAGATCAACGAAGGGTTCGACCTGATGCGCCGGGGGGAGAGCATTCGCAGCGTGGTGGTGTACTGAGGCGGTGGCGGCCGGGCGAATGGTGCGATAACGAAACGAATTCGACATGGCTTGGCGGCCCCGCGAGGGGCGGCTTCGCGTGGCGCTTCGGCTTGGCGGATCGCGCGCGGAGGCGGATCGCGGCTGCTGGCGCGGGGGTATCGGCGGGCGGGTGGCGGGCGCACGATGGCGCGGCGTGCCGGGCGCGCGCGCTGCGGCGCGGGATTTGGCGATTTCCGCGCAGGCGCGGCGGCGGACCTGGCGCCGGCGCGTGAAGCTGCGGGCCGGGCGGTGCGCGCACGAGCGTGCCGGCGGGATGCTGTGGCCGGGATGGCGGGGGGCGGGGGTGGCGCGGGCGGGGAGCTGGCCGGCCTGCCAGAGCTGCACGAGCTGTTCCAGGCGGGCGAAGATGCGGGCGAGGCAGGCCAGGATGAGGGCGTGGAGGGAGGCCGGGACCCAGGCGCACTTCTCCCCGGCCTGCATGGTCGCGTGCAGGTGGGCGATCTGGGCGCCGAGGGGGGATGGGGTTACTGACATTTGCCGGTATATTAACTAACCGTCGGCGTCGCTGCAAGCGGTTTTTCTGGAATTTTGGGGCTGGTACGGGGAGGTCGCGCTGTCGGGGTTTTTCGTGGTGGCCGCCCCCCCTCCGGCTCCCCCCGCCCAAGCGCGGGGGGAGAGAAGTGTCTGAATGAATGAAGTTTTTTTGCTTCTTTTTGTTCACAAAAAGAAGAGCTTCCCTGTGATTGGACGATCGGTGTTGCTCGCCGCTGGCGGGCGTGCGGGAAATAGGCCAGTGTCCCGCAACGATTTCCGGGAAGGGGCCGCCGCATGCGCATTTCCAGCGCTCTCGCCGCCGTTGCCATTGGGCTGGTCGGGTGTTCGGTTCCGGTGCCGGAGTATCCCGCGCCCAGCAGTTCGACCTGGCTGGAGCAGGGGTGGAAGCCGGAGGAGCGGGCCTGGTACCATGCGGCGGACCAGGGGACGCTGACCTTCGGGATTCCGCGCGAGTTCTTCCTGGCGCTGGAGCAGCCGGAGCCTTCGGATGACGGCCGGCGGATGCTGGCGGACCAGTCGTATCTCGATCGGTTCGGGTTCATTCCCAGCGCGGCCGGGCTGCCGGTGGGATTCGCGCCGGCGCCGAACGACGCGCACCCGACCGCGGCGGTGATGCCGGACACGATGGCGCCGTGGCGCAATCCGGCGACCGACGCGCCGTTCACCGCGCTCGGCCTGACCTGTGCGGCGTGCCACACCGGGCGGATGACCTATCACGGGCGGGAGTTGCTGATCGATGGCGGGGGCGCGCTGCTCAACCTGGGGCAGTTCAGCAAGGCGCTGGGGCTGTCGATGGCGGCGACCGAGTATAATCCGTTGCGCTGGCGGCGGTTTTCCGCGCGGGTGCTGGGCCCGGCGGCGCCGGCAGCGGCGGATGCGGCGCTGCGGGGCCAGTTCAAGGCGGCGCTGGGCCGGCTGGGGTGGCAGCATGACCAGGATGTGGCGACCGCGAAGACGACCACGCCGGTGGAGGAGGGGTTTGGCCGGCTGGACGCGCTGAACCGGATCGGCAATGCGGTGTTCGCGGTCAATACGCGGCAGGCGGGCAACTACGCGGCGATCACCGCGCCGGTGAATTTTCCGCATATCTGGACGGCGCCGTGGTTCGACTGGGTACAGTACAACGCCTCGATCGAGCAGCCGATGGTGCGCAATGCCGGCGAGGCGCTGGGGGTGGCGGCACCGGCGGTGTTCGCCAAGGGCGGCGCCAAGCCGGTGTACAGCTCGGCGATCCGGCCGCGGACCATCCATGCGATGGAGCGGATGCTGGCCGGGCCGCCGCCGCAGGGCAGCTTTGGCGGGCTGCGCGCGCCGGCCTGGCCGGAGGAGGTGCTGGGCGCGATCGACCGCGGG
>JADLHF010000260.1 GCA_020848935.1 Acetobacteraceae bacterium | reverse complement strand
TCACGCAGCGCACTGAAAACGAACGCGTCGTGACCCTAATTCACAGCAAGCAGGAATTTCCCGATGCCTTCGCTGGAGACCTCCTCATACTGTGGAAGGTCCGCCACCTCGATCTGCCGCTCGGGCGCGGCCTGCTCGTTGTAGGCGATCAGCATCTCCTCGATCACCGCCAGCTGGCGGGCGGTGCGCTCCTTCAGCGGGTGGCCGGCCTCGGTGAAGGGGACGAACAGCCGCTTCAGCCCGGCGGCACGCACATAGTTCTCGTCCCGGCCCTCGGTCACCAGGGTCTCGTCGGTGCGGCCGCGGAACCGGCCCATGGCGGCGTTGGCGGTCTCGTTCAGGATCGCCAGCGTATGGGTATGGTCGCCCAGCTCGCGGTGACTGAGGCCGCGCAGCGCCGGCGGGCTGGCCATCAGGTCGATCTGGATCCCCCGCATCTGCAGGTCGATCATGGTGATGGTGGCCACCTCGAACGCCCGCTGGTGGGCCACCAGCATGTCGATGATCGGGTATTCTGGGTAGGCCTCGTGCATGTCCAGCGTGATGTCCACGCCTTCGGCCTTCACCAGCTCGACGATGGCGGCGGCGATGCGGGCGGTGAAGCGGCCGCGCAGATCGCCCGGGAAGTTGCGGTTCAGGTTGCGGGTCTCCGAGCCCACCATCCCCTCGCCCGACTGCGGGTGGTGGTGCAGGTCGGGGTCGGGCCACTGGTCGATCGGGTTGGCCAGCCGCATCCCCACCCGGAACCAGCGCGGGCCGGTCGGGGTGTCGATCTCGTAGCGATGAGGGAAGCCCTCCATCGGGTCGGTGTGGGTGAAGCCGCTGCGGTTGGCCTGCGGGATCACGATCACCCGGCCCCGGGCCGGGCGGGCGTTCTCGATGGTCAGCACCGCCGCCATCATCCCCGCCACCTCCTGCGCGTGGGTGCCGCCCAAGAGCAGCACCGTGCCGCCCGGCTCGGCCCCTTCCAGCACATAGACCGGGGTATCGGCGGCGGTGCCGGCCAGCACCGGCGCCCAGTCGCTGAGCATCTTCTGCGAGGTCACGCCGGGGCCGGCCACGATCGGCTCGGGCCGGTGCATGTCCAGAAAGATCCAGCCCGAGGCCACCGAGATCGCCGCCGCTACGGCGAGGAAGGCCCAGGCGCGGGGGCGGTGAAACGGATCGTCAAGCCAGCGCATCATTTCACTCCTGCAGCACGCAAGGCGAAGGGGATCAGCACCAGCATGGCAAAGAACTGCACCTGCCAGCCGGGCTTGCGGAAAATCACCCAGACCATCATCGCCGCCACCACCAGAGCCATGGCGCGATAGATCCAGAACATCACCAGTTCGAACAGCATCGCCGGACCTCCTCAGCCTGCGGATTGGGGAACGGTGCTGATCAGCAGCCCGGTCAGGTCACCGGCGAAGATCAGCATCAGAAGGCCGAACAGCGCGATCACCGCCGCCGGCCAGAGCGAGGCGCGGATCACCGCCCCCATGCGCACGTCGCCCACCACATAGGTTGCCAGCGCCGCGGCGATGGCGGTGGGGGGCATGAACTCGGAGAGCGCCGAGATCGCCGACAGGCCGCTGACGTTCAGGATCATGTCCTGATGGATCAGCGCGAAGGCGAAGGGCACCCCCAGCACGTTGGCCGCGCCCATGCTGGTCAGCACGCTGCCGAAGATCGGGATCATCACCATGCCCAGATAGGTCCAGGGTGCCGGCAGCGACATCGAGTTGATGACCAGAAAGCCCCGTACCCCGGTCAGGGTCGCAATCTGCACCAGCACTCCCACCGCGACCAGGATCGCGGCCAGCAGCAGCGGGGTGCCGGTGAAGCTCTGCCGCATCGCCTCGGCCAGCCCGCGGCCGCCCAGCCAGGGCAGCGCCAGCAGCGCCCCCACCACCAGCACGATCGGCACCGCCGGGTCGGGAATGGCACCCGGAAAGACCCGCAGCAGGGTCCAGAAGCCCAGCACCACCACCAGCACGAACAGGCCCGCGGCCGCCAGCCGCCCCTCGTCCGGCAGCGGCTCACCCACCGCGCCACCTTGGGCGCGCATCGCGAACAGGGCCACGGTAAACAGGGCCGGCGGGATCGAGAGGGCGAGCAGCGGCAGGGCAAAGCCGATATAGGGCATGTTCACCCCGTCGGCGATGGTCATGGCCGGCACGTTCAGGGGCGGCGCGATCATGCCGCAGGTGGCCAGCACCGCGATGAAGGCGGCGATATGGGTGCCCTGCAGCCCGGTCGCCCGCAGCATCGGCACCACCAGCGCCCCCGCCGCCAGCACCGCCACCCCGGCGATGCCCACGAACATCCCGCCCAGAAACAGCAGCAGCCCGGCGAAGCCCAGCACCGCCCAGGGGTTACCGCCCAGCAGCCGGCAGGCGCGGCGGCCGAAGGCGTCGGCGATGCCCGAGACCAGCATCGCCTGCCCGAACAGTGCCCCCGCGAACAGGGCCAGGAGCAGGTTGAGGTAGCCGAAGCCGCCCTCGACCAGATGCCTGAGCGGCAGGCCGAAGCCGCCCAGCAGCCCCGCCACCACCGCCGCGCCGAGCAGCGCGGCGGGAAACGGCCACTTCAGCGGCCAGGCGAGCAGCAACAGCACCAGCGCCATCGCCACGAAGATCAGTCCCGGAGCTATCATCTGGATCCCTTCCTCCCCTCGGGGCCGGCGGCCTGTGCCGCCCGTGGTCCCCTCACCCCTCACCGGCCCGCGGCGCGGGCGGCATTCCGTAGACGGCGCGGTTGTTGCCCACCACCGGCATCGGCACCGGATCGAACGGCAGGCCCCATTCGGCCGCCACCTCGCGCATGTTCAGCAGGCTGATCGCCGGCACCCCCTGCCCGGTCAGCCGCACCAGCAGCCCCGGCAACCCGTCCTGGCAGCTCAGCCCGCGCCCCTGGGTCAGCGGCGCAATCAGCGCCACGTCGATGCAGGTGCCCAGCGCCGCGACCGAGCCGCCGGCGTTCACCAAGAGCCGGGGCGGCGCGCCGGCCTCCGCCTCGGCCAGCGCAAGCAGCCGCTCCAGCAGCCGGTCGAGGTCGGCATCCTGCAGCAGCGGCACTCCGTGACGGTCGGCCGCCGCCTGCAGCGTGGCCACGCCCTCGTCGCTCATCCCGCCACCGATGCTGGCGCCGCCCCCCAGCAGTGCCACCAGCGAGCGGGCCCGGATCACCCCCTTGGCCCGCAGCTCGGCTTCGATGTCGAGCCAGGTCAGCTCGGCATCTGTCGCCCCGTGCATGGAGGCGCCAAGTGAGGAGACCAGTACCGGCCGCAGGCCCAGCTCCTCGACCGCGACGATGGCGGCGATGTCCGCGCCGATGAACGAGCCCGAGAGCACGATCAGCACCGGGCTGCCCTCGGGCAAATCCAGCCCGGCGATCCGCCGCACCAGCGCGGCGGCCAGGTCGGGGTTGGTGGCGGTGCGCTTGGCGGCCGGATCGCCCAGCGTGGTGGTGGTGTCGGTGTATTCCGCGCCCAGCAGCCCGGTCTGGTTGGGATCGAAGGCGCGGGGCGCCATCAGCCCCAGCGCCGCGCGCTGGCTGCGGGCGACCTGGGTAGCGGCCTGCATGGTGTGGGCGGCGCGCAGCATCTGCGGATAGGCGGGGTGGGTCAGGCGGCCGGTCGCGGCCTCGACCCCCTGCCACAGCGCCAGCGAAGCAACCGCAGCCAGCCCCAGCCGCAGCCACGGCGTGGGCCGCAGCGGCCGGTGGCCGGCAAAGCGCAGGAGGGAGGGGGTACGCACCCTACCTACCAGCGCACGAACAGCAGCGCCAGCACCCGCACCAGCGGCGCGGCGATGGCCAGCATCAGCAGGGTGCGCAGCGGCCCCTGCCGGTCCATCTGGTGCGCGATCAGCCCCGGCACGATGAAGCCGATGCCGCCCCATTCCAGCCCGATCGGCCCCAGCCCGCCCCGCAGCGCCTGAATGCCGGTGGTGATGGGCAGCGCCAGCAGGATCGCCATGCCGAAGCGGCGGGTGCCGTAGAGGAACAGCCGGCTGGCCGCCAGCACCAGCAGCCTCCAGGACAGCAGCGAGGCCAGCCCCAGCGTCAGCAGCATCCCCGGCCGGTCCAGCACCAGCGCCACGTAGCCCGGCGCCACCACTCCGCCGGCGCTCAGCCCCACCAGCTGGAACAGCGCCAGGCTGACCGCGATCCCCAGCGCCAGGGTGAGGGTCAGCATGGCGCGCCCTCGCGCCGCAGCAGCGCCACCAGCTCGCGCCCCAGATGCGAGTAGTTGCCCACCCCCCAGATCGGCGCCCCCTGTGCCGCCTGTGCCAGTTGCGCCAGCGCCCTCCCCGGGTCGCGGGTGCGCAGCCGCCGCGGGCCGGCAGGATCGAGGCCGACGGCGCGCAGCCAGCGCCCCGGGACATGGCCGGTCAGCACCAGCCGCTGCGCCGGCACCAGCCGCGCCAGCAGCGCAAGGAAGGCACGGGTGCGTTCGGGACGGTCGTCGCGGAGGTTGAACAGCACCAGCGGCACCTGCGGCGCGGGGTTCTCGCGCCAGAGCTGCTCAAGCGACTGCGGGTCGTTGCAGGCAAAGGCGCTGGCAAAGGTGAACGCCTGCCCGCCGGCCTGCCCGCGCGCGAGAAAGAAGCTGCCGGCATCCTGCCCCGCGGACGCAAACCCCGCCCGTGCTACGGCCTCATCCACCCCGACCGAGCGCGCGACCGCCAGCGCCATCGCCTGGTTCTGCACCTCGTGTGCAGAGTCGGATGCCACAATCGTCTCCACCCGGCAGCCCAGCCGTGCGGCCCGCTCCAGAATCGGCGGCACAGCCGCCTCGGCGGCCAGGAACAGGGTGCCGCGGCGAGGGATCACCAGGCTCATCGCATGGGCGGCGGCCAGCGGGTCGCGCCCCACCACTTCGACGTGATCGGGGCGCACGTTGGTGATGACGGTGTGGGTCGCCTGCACCAGATACTCCTCGGAGGCCCAGAGGTATTCCGGCTCGATCGCCATCGATTCCAGAACCACGGCCTTGGCCCCCTGCCGGGCCGCCTCACGAAAGAACCGCACCTGCTCCGAGATGCTGGGCGGGGCCCAGCGCGGCCAGGGGCGCTCGCTGCCGTCGGGCAGGATCAGAAGCGGGTCAGTGCCGGTGGTCTTCACCAGCACCTGCCTCCCGTCCGCCCGCAGCGCCGCCCCGATCAGCCGGGCGGTGCTGGTCTTGCCCCGCGAGCCGGCGACGTGAATGCGCAGCGGCACCCGGCGCACCCGGCGCGCATGGAGGGCAGCAGCCAGCCACAGCCACAGGGTTATGGCCACTGCTGCTGCCAGAACCGCCTGGAACAGCTGCAGATCGCTGATGAACGGCAACACCATGGCGGCGCGTTGGGGTGCTGTCGCGCGGGCGCGCTCAACCTGCCGTCAGGGCAACAGTCCGGCGATTGCCCCCGCCACCTCCGGCAGCTTGTCCACCACCACCAGCGGGATCCCGTTCTCCTCGGCCACCTTGGTGAAATAGCCGTCCTCGTTGCCCCAGGCGACCACCACCAACGCATCCGACTGCGGCGCGATCAGCTCGACGAACTGCTCGGACAGACCGCCGCGGCGATCGGCGCCGCCGATATGGGCACCGATCACCTTCACCCCCTCGGCACGGGCCTTGTCCACCAGCTCCTGCCCCCGGGCCAGCTCGGTCTCGGCAGTGACGCCGGCGGCACCGAAGCCCTTGATCGAGGCACCCATGGCGATCACCACTGCCGTGCGGCCGGCCAGTTCGTCCACCTCGGCGTGGGCGTCGTAGTCGTTGGGGGTGCCGGCGCGGGCCAGCAGGGTCTTGATGGTGAACGCATCCAGCGCCTGACCCGAGGAGGTGACCAGCACCGCCTCTCTGTCCTGTGCCGGCGCGGCCACCGGAGTCGTCAGGAGCGCAAGCCCCAGAAACAATGCAGTAACGGCCTTCATCAACTCTCTCCAGGATCGGTTTGGGGAGGGGGCCGGCTGCTGCACCGGCCCCGCACGTTCACTCAGTAGCCGCTGACGAAGTCGCGACCGTCGGGTGCCGCTCCACCCCAGAGCGCACCGCTGTCGGGATCGACGATGATCATCTGGGTAACGCCGCGGACCTTGTTCTTCAGCTTCCCAAACTCATCGACATCGTAACCCATTTTGATCAGTGCATCGCGGGTTTCCGGCGCGATGCCATCCTCCAGTCCGACCGTGGTGCCGCCGGTGTAGTGCAACACGTCACCGTAGCGGTAGCGGGGCGTGTCCAAGGCCTGCTGCGGGTCCATGCCGAAGTCGATGACGTTCATTACCGGCTGCGAGATCCCCCACATGGTCGATTCCGCCCCCGCGCTGCCCACCAGCATGTAGAGCTTGTCGCCGTTGAACAGCATCCCCGGCGAGAGCGTCCAGCGGTTGCGCTTGTTCGGCGCCATCACCAGTTGGCCGGGCTTCTCGCCGGTCCAGATGTTCTGGTCGATGTCGAACCAGTCCATGCCGTCGCTCATCAGGAGGCCGGTGCCCGGGATCACGAAGCCGGCGCCCCAGTAGGCGCCGTGGGTATTGGTACCCGAGACCGCATTGCCCATCGCGTCGTGCACCACGATGTGCGAGGTCGCGTGGCTGGGCCAATCCACTTTGTGCAGGAACGCCTCCTCGTAGGGCTTGAAGTCGCGCACTGTACCCTTGTCGATCTCGGCGCGGTACTCGGCCGCCCGCTCCTGCGAGAGCAGTTGCTCGACAGGCACCTCGACGAAGGCCGGGTCGCCGTTGTAGGCATAGGCGTCCTGATAGGCGAATTTTGTCGCCTCGATCGAGCGGCGCAGATACTCGGGCGAGTTGTGACCCAGCTCCGCCACATCATAGCCGTCCATGATGTTCAGGATCTGCATCCAGGTGATCGAGGACGAGCTGGGCGGCACGCCGAACACGTCGTAGCCGCGATAGGTGGAGCGGATCGGCTCCTCCCAGATCACGCTGTAGTCGGCCAGATCCTGCTTGGTGATCAGGCCCCCTTCCTGCTCCATGAATGCAACGATCTGGTCACCCACCGGGCCGTTGTAGACCGCGTCCGAGCCCAGTTCGGCGAACTGGCGATAGGTAGCGGCAAGCTCGGGGCGCTTGAGCAGATAGCCGGCAGGCGGTGCCTCGCCATCGATGAGGAATTCCTCTCCCCAGGTCGGCCATGGCGCCAGCTCGGGAATGTGCCTCTTGATGTGGAACGCACTCGCGGCATCAAGCGTCCAGCCGTTCTCGGCATAGCCGATGGCGTCCTCCCACAGCGCGGCCCAGGGCAGGACGCCGCAGTTCTGGTGGATCTCTTCCCAGCCCTTTAGGTTGCCGGGAACGGTCGGGGACAGGATGCCACGCCGCTTGTCCTCCATCGACTTGTAGAGCGCGACGTCAGTCGCGGCCGGCGCCACTCCGTTGTAGTCGATGGCCTGCACCGTCTTGGTGTCGCCATCCGGCGTGTAGATCAGGGCATAGCCGGAGCCGAGCGGCCCCATCAAGTCGTTCATCATCAGGCTGAGTGTGGCCGCAGTCGCGACAAAGGCGTCGCAGGCGGTCCCACCCGCCCGAAGCGCCTTTATGCCTGATTCGACCGCTAGGGGGTGACCCGCAACCACCATCCCGTTCGGGGCGACAACCGACTGGTCCAGTGCCACCGCCGGCATCGCCAGCATGGTTCCAGCCAGCAGCCCACCGATGAGTGCCGGCACCGGCACCCCACTTCGTATCCCGTGCATTTCGCTTCCTCCTACAGCGCCCAAGCGGCTTCGTGCAGTCTTCACCGACTCGCACAAGTGCGTGATGCGACGTCATCTTAGCAGTCGGCGTCTTCTGTGCAACCTCGATAAGTTCTCTGCGCTGCCGCACAGGTTTACCGCTTTTACGTAAGTACGGGGTTTGCGCGTCACCTATGACGGGAAATCCGCCTGCGATGACGCAGAAGGCGCCGCCAGCAGGAAATCCGAGGCGATTTGCCGCATACCCGTAACGCAAGCATCCCGGGCCCCGGGCGACTCGCGGCCCTGTCGGTGCGATGCAAGCCCGTCGCGTGGCGCGGCGTTACCGGTCGCTGCCGCCATTTGATCCACATGGGGGAGCCTCTTCGGGAGGGGCTTCACGACAAGCGGCTGCCCCAGCCATGACCCGGGTGCAGGCTCTGCCCTTAACTTTCCTGGCTTGCGCAGCCGTCGCGTCACCGAATATCGGGAGTGCCGGCGTCAGGTACCCCTTTTCTCCAGTAGAGAAGTGACGGCCGCGATGACCTCGGGCGTGTCTCGGCCAGTGAGCGCGATCAGGGTGCGGCGGCGCAGTACGTCCTCGACGGTCTCGACCCGCTCGCGGCGGCAGATGTGGCCGATCTCCTGCAGCGAGTAGTCCGGGCAGCCGGGCAGCGGCGTCTCGCCCCCGGCCAGCTCGCTGATCCACTCCCGCAGCGCAGTGCCGTATCGGCCGAGCAGGGTGGCGACGCGCTCGGGCGACAGGCCCGAGGCGGTCGCCAGCTCAGTGGCCAGCCGGGCGCGGCCGGGGGCGTCCGGCGGGAAGCCCCGGCTGCCGCCGATCGGCATTTCCGCGGTCGTGGTGCGCCGGGGGCAGCCGAGAAGCTGCAGCACTTCGTCGGCCGCCTGCTCGGAGAAGGCGCGAAAGGTGGTCCACTTGCCGCCGATCAGGCATAGCACCGGCGGCCCGTCCGTGCCTGCCTGCAGCCGGGCGATGGAGTGGTCGCGGGTCACCTGGCCGATGTCGGTCCCTTCGGCCCGGGGCAGCGGCCGCACCCCGCAGAACCGCTGCACCACCTGCTCGGGGCGGATCGCCAGCGTGGGATCGGGGAACACCTCGGCCACCGCCTGCCGCAGGTAGTCGGCCTCGGCGTCGCTGCAGCGGGCCGCGTCGGGGTCGTCCTGCGCCAGGTCGGTCGAGCCCACCAGCACCTTGCCGGCGAACGGATAGACCGGTTCACCCGGCCGTCGGCGGTGCCGAAATAGACCATCCGCCCGGCCAGCGCGGCAAACAGCCCCGGGTGGTCCACCACCAGATGCGAGCCGCGGCTGCCGCCCATCAGCCGGCTGTCGAGCCCCAACT
>JADLHF010000259.1 GCA_020848935.1 Acetobacteraceae bacterium | reverse complement strand
GTGGAGGGGTAGTCGGCCGGGTTCACCCAGCCGCCCTGCTCCAGGCAGACGATGCGCATCTTGGTCTCGGCCAGCGACCAGGCGACGGCGGCACCCGAGGCGCCGGCGCCGATGATCAGTACATCTACGATATCATCGGCCATCGCGCTGTCCTTCAGTCGAACAGGTTGCCCAGGCGCGCCTTCATCTGATCAGCGATGTAGAGGGCAAGAGCCTGGATAGTGGGGGTGGGGTTGACGCCGGCGGAGGTGACGAAGAGCGCGCCGTCGATGATGAAGAGGTTCCTGACATCATGCGCCCGGCCCCAGCGGTTGACCACCGAGGTGGCGGGGTTGTCGCCCATGCGCGCGGTGCCCATCAGGTGCCAGCCGCCATAGGGCAGCGGGCCTTCGCTTTCCACTTCGTAGGCGCCGGCGGCACGCAGCACCTCGGTGCCGCGGGCGATGGCGAAGTCGATCATGCGCTGGCTGTTGGCGGACAGCGTGTAGGTGACGCGGGGCGACGGGATGCCGTGGCTGTCCCGCAGGACGGGATCGAGGGTGACGCGGTTGTGGGGTTCCGGCAGGTCCTCGCAGATGGCACCCAGGCCGGTGCCGCGGCGGTGGCGTTTACGGTACGCGGCATGGTGGCCGGGACCCCAGGGGATGGTGCCGGATTCCAGGCCGTCGATGGCGGTGGCGGCGGTGCCGTTGCCGCGCGAGAATTCCCAGACGAAGCCGCGCAGGAAGTTTCTCGAAGGGTCGGTCTCGTAGAATTGGTGGCTCCAGGCGGCGTTGTCGGGGCCGCGTTCGCCGTCCAGTTCCTTGTCGAAATATCCGAAGATGGCGACATAGGGATGGAACATCAGGTTGCGGCCGAGCTGGTCGGAGCTGTTGGCCAGGCCGTTCGGGTGCTTCTCGGATTTCGAGTTCAGCAGGATGCGCGGCGTGCCGATGCCGTTGCAGGCCATCACCACGACGTGGGCGGGTTGGAAATGTTCGCTGCCGTCCTGGTCGTAGTAGATCGCGCCGGTGGCCATGCCGTCGGGGCCGGTGGTGATTTCGCGCACCCGGCAGCGCGTGCGCAGTTCGACACCTGCGCGGATGGCGGCGAGCCAGTAGGTGATGTCGGTGCTGCCCTTGGCTCCCTGGGCGCAGCCGGCGGTGCACTGGCCGAGATTGATGCAGGCGGGGCGGCCCTCGTACTCCACCGAGGCGATCGCGGAGTCGCTCGGCCACCAGTGCCAGCCGAGCTTGTTGAAGCCGCGGCCAAGGGTTTCGCTGGCGCGGCCGAGCGGCAGGGGAGGCATCGGCTGTGGCGGGTATGGCGGGTAGGCGGGATCGCCGGTGAGGCCGGAGACGCCGACCATGCGGTCGTTGAGGTCGTAGAACGGCGCCAGGGTGGCGTAGTCGATCGGCCAATCATCGGCGATGCCGTCCAGCGTGCGGACGCGGAAATCGCTAGGGTGGAAGCGCGGGGTGTGGGCACCGTACAGGACCGTGCCGCCGCCGACGCCGTTGAAGTTGGCGACCTTGATGCAGGAGGCGTCCTCGGCGATCGGGTAGTCGGTGGCGCGCTGGCGGCGGTTCGGCGAGATGGCGAATGTTCCGCCGTTGCGCTGTTCCACATCCCGTCGCGTGGCGGGGAATTCGGCCGGGTTCGGCCAGTCGCCCTGTTCCAGGCACAGGATGCGCATCCTGGTGTCGGCCATGGACCAGGCGAAGGCGGCACCCGAGGCGCCGGCACCGATGATGAGGATGTCGACTTGGGTGGTCATGGGGCGGCAACCCACGGCGATCGACCGTGCTGGTGGCAGGAAGACAAGGCAGGTTCACAAAGAGGCGGAGAGGCAGAAAGAAGGAGTCGTCCCAGTAGCTCCGCCTTGGTGTTCATCCGACCTGCCTCGCCATCGCCGGCGCGATGAACAGGAAAGCGAGGCGAGTCGGAGGATTGCTCCTCTCTGTCTCTCTGCCTTTTTGTGAAATCCTGCTGCTTCACATTCGCCGCCATCAATCGAACAAATTGCCGATGCGTTGCTTGATTTGGTCGCTGACATACAGCGCCAGCGCCTGGATGGTGCGGGTGGGGTTGACGCCGGCGGAAGTGACGAAGATCGAGCCGTCGACGATGAACAGGTTCTTCACGTCATGCGCCCTGCCCCATTCGTTGACCACCGATGTCCTGGGGTCGGTGCCCATGCGCGCGGTGCCCATCATGTGCACGCCGTTGGTGCGGATTGGTGCCTCGCTGACGATGTCCCGCGCACCGGCGGCGTGCAGGATGTCGGTGCCGCGGGCAACCGCGTGGTCGAGCATGCGGCGCGAGTTCTCGCTGAGCGTGTAGTCGATTTTCGGAGCCGAGATTCCGTGGCAGTCGGTCAGCACGGGGTCGAGCGTGACGCGGTTGTGCGGTTCCGGGAAATCCTCGCAGATGGCGACCATGCCGGTGCGCCGGCCGGCGAGCTTTCGATACGCTTCGTGGTGGCCCGCGCCCCAGGGGACCAGGCCGCCGGCCATGCCCAGGATGGCGGACATGACCGGGTTCTGGCCGCGCACCATCTCGAAGGTGTAGCCGCGCAGGAAGCCGCGGGCGGGGTCGGTTTCGTAGAATTCCTGGCTCCAGATCACGTTGCCGGGGCCGCGCCAGCCATCGGTCGGTTCGTCGAAATAGCCGAAGATGGCGGCGTATGGGTGGAACATCAGGTTGCGGCCGACCAGGTCGGAGGAATTGGCCAGTCCGGTGGGGAATTTTTCTGATTTCGAGTTCAGCAGCAGGCGGGCGGTGCCGATGGCGTTGCTGGCCAGGATGACGATGTGGGCACCGATGAAGCGCTCCTTCCCGTCGGCGTCGTAGAACACCACGCCATTGGCCATGCCGTCGGGGCCGAGGGTGATTTCGCGCACGCGGGCGCGGGTGCGCAGTTCCACGCCGGCGCGAATGGCGGCGGGCCAGTAGGTGATGTCGGTGCTGGCCTTGGCGCCCTGGGCACAGCCGGAGGTGCAGTGGGCGAGGTTGATGCAGCGGGCGCGGCCTTCGTAGTCCTGCGACGCAATCGCGCTGTCGCTGGGCCACCAGTGCCAGCCGAGCTTGTTGATCCCGGCCGCCAGGATCTCACCGGAACGGCCGAGCGGCAGCGGCGGCATCTGGGCTGCGTGCGGCGGATAGGCGGGGTCGCCGGGCAGGCCGGAGACGCCGGTCATGCGGTCGTTCGCATCGTAGAACGGGGCCAGGGTGGCGTAGTCGATCGGCCAGTCATCGGCGATTCCGTCCAGCGACTTCACGCGGAAATCGCTGGGGTGCAGGCGCGGGAAATGCCCGGCATAGAGCACGGTGCCGCCGCCGACGCCGTTGAAGTTTCCGACCAGGATCGGCGAGTTGTCCTCGTTGATCGGGTAGTCCGTGTCCCGCGCGCGCCGGTTCGGGCTGATCGAGAAGTCGCCGAGCTGGCGGGCTTCCCAGTCACGGCCGGCGCTGGGGTATTCGCCCGGCTTCATCCAGTCGCCCTGTTCCAGGCAGACGATGCGCATGCGGGTGTCGGCCAGGCTCCATGCCGCGGCACCGCCGGACGCGCCTGCGCCGATGATCACCACGTCAGCCATCTCGGCCATGCCGCACTCCCGGATCCCGTGCTCCGCGCGCAGTCGATGCCGGGCGCGGCGCGATGTCAACGGCGGGCATGGCTGGCCGGCTTCGTGGCGGGCGGCTAGGCTCGTGCGGCAAGTCGATGGAGATGCACATGGAATACCGCCGCATGGGCCGCAGCGGGCTGAAGGTGTCGGAGATCTGCCTGGGCACGATGACCTTCGGCCATGGCGCCGACCAGGACGGGGCCGGGCGCATCCTGGATGCCTGCCTGGAGGCAGGGGTGAACTTCCTCGATACCGCCAATGCCTATAACGCCGGGGAGAGCGAGATCATCCTGGGCCGCCTGTTGCAGGGGCGGCGGCGGCGGGTGGTGCTGGCCAGCAAGGTGTTCAACCCGATGGGCACGGGGCCGAACGATTCCGGCGGCTCGCGCGCTCACATCATGCAGGCGGTGGAGGACAGCCTGCGGCGGCTGGGCACCGACTACCTGGACATCTACTACCTGCATCACGTGGACCACGAGACGCCGCTGGAGGAGTCGCTGCGGGCGCTGGACGATCTGGTGCGCCAGGGCAAGATCCGGTACGCGGCCACCAGCAATTACGAGGCATGGCGGCTGATGGAGTCGCTGTGGATATCGGACACCAGGGGCATCGCGCGGTTCGAATGCTACCAGCCGCAATACAGCCTGGTGGTGCGCGATATCGAGCAGGAGATCGTGCCGGTCTGCGAGCACAAGGGGCTCGGCGTGGTGGTGTGGTCGCCGCTGGCCGGCGGCTACCTGACCGGCAAGTACCAGCCGGGGCAGGACCGCGCCACGGGGTCGCGCAGCGAGGAGGGCTGGGCGTTTCCGCGGCGCTTCTTCCATCCGGACCATACCGACATCCTGGCGACCCTGCTGGAGGTGTCGGCCGGGTTGGGGCGCTCGCCGGCGCAGGTGGCGCTGCGCTGGGTGCTGGACCAGCGGTTTGTCACCTCGGCGATCGTGGGCGCGCGCAACCAGGCGCAGATCGAGGAGACGCTGCAGGCGGTGGGCTGGCGGCTGCCGGCGGAGGTGCGCGCCCGGCTGGATGAAGCCTCGGCGCTGCCGATGCGCTATCCGCGCACGATGGAGGATGGCATGCGTGAACGGCGGGCTTCGGCGGTGCGGATCGGCTGAGCGGCACCTGATGCGACGGCGATGATCCAGGCCTGGAAGGCGCGAAAGGCCGGGTCATCCTGCCGTTCCGGCCGCCAGACCAGGTGCCAGGCGGCGCGCTTGGGCAATGCCAGGGCGAACGGGGCCACCAGCCGCCCGCCGCGCAGGTCGTCATCGACATAGGGTCGGATGCCGATCGCCACGCCCAACCCGTCGCAGGCGGCCTGCTGGGCCTGGCTGTAGATATCGAATTCCGGCCCGTCGGCGCGGAGTTGCGGCTGCCCGGCGGCGGCGAGCCATTCCGCCCAGTCCTCCGGCGCGTGGCGCACGCGCAGCAGCTTGGCACCGGCCAGGGCGGCGGGGGTAGGAAGCTTCGCTGCCAGGGCGGGGGCGCAGACCGGCCGCAGCTCGGCCTCGATCAGCTTGTGGGCCGCCAGGCCGGGCCAGCTTCCCCGGCCCAGCCGGATGCCGCAGCTCCAGTCGTCGGCAAAGGGTGCGGCGATGCCGCCGGTGGCAATGCGCACGTCGATGGTGGGATGCGCCGTCTGGAAGGCAGCCAGGCGCGGGATCAGCCAGCGCGCGGCGAAGCTCGGCCCGGCGCCCACGGTCAGCACCGGGTGCGCGGCTTGGGCGCGGGCCCGCGCCGCCAGGGTGGCAAGCCTGTCGAAAACCGGGGTGAGGCCGGCGGCGAAGTCGCGCCCGGCCGGGGTGGGGACCAGGGCATTGGCGCGGCGGTGGAACAGCGTCACACCCAATGCCGCCTCCAGCAGCGCCACCATCCGGCTGACCGCCGCCGCCGAGACATGAAGCTCGCGCGCCGCCGCCGCGAAGCCGCCACAGCGCGCGGCCGCCTCGAAGGCGCGCATCGCGTTCATCGACGGCAGGTGGCGCATGCGGACCCCCAGGAAAACTGAGCCTGAGGCCGAGATAACATCGTTTGCCCGCCTGCTCCAACCGGCGCACAAGGCAATGCTGGAGGAGCCGCCATGACGCCGCTGATGATCGCCGGGCTGTCGGCCGTGATGCTGGGCACCGCCTTCCTGTCCGGCATCTTCGGCATGGCCGGCGGCATGATCCTGATGGGGGTGCTGCTGGCGGTGATGCCGCTGCCGGCGGCGATGGCGCTGCATGCGGTGACGCAGATGGCGTCCAATGCCTGGCGCGCGGTGCTTTGGCACAGGCATATCAGGTGGCGGCCGGTGGTGTATTTCCTGGTCGGCAACCTGGCGGCAATGGCGCTGTGGTCGGTGTTCCGCTGGGTGCCGGAGAAGGCGGTGTCGCTGCTGATGCTGGGGACCACGCCGTTCCTGTTCCGGCTGCTGCCGCCGGGGATCAAGCCGAACCCGCTGCGGGCGTTGCATGGTGCGATCATGGGCGGAGTGTGCATGTCGCTGATGCTGGTGGCCGGCGTGTCCGGCCCGCTGCTGGACACGTTCTTCCTGGGCGGCGGGATGGAGCGGCGGCAGATCGTGGCCACCAAGGCGGTGTGCCAGGTGGCCGGGCATTTCTCCAAGCTGGTGTATTTCGGGGCGCTCGTGGCCGGCGGCGCGGGGCTGGACCCGGTGATGCTGGGGTTGGCGATCGCGGCCTCGATGACCGGAACCACGCTGGCGCGGCGCATCCTGGAGGCGATGACCGACCATCAGTTCCGCACCTGGGCGGATCGGGTGATCAGCGTGATCGCGGTGTATTATCTCGGCCAGGGAGCCTGGCTGCTGCTGTAGGAGGTGTGCGATGTCCGTGACGTTGGAGCCTTTGATCGCCGATTTCATCGCCTGGCTTGCCGCCGGGCCGCGCCCCTATGCCGAGGCGCTGGAGGTGTGGCGCACAAGCTGCCCGCGGCTGACGGTGTGGGAGGACGCCGCAGAGCGCGGGCTGGTGGCGACAAGGCGCACGGCCGGGCGGGAAATGCTGCTGGAGCCGACGGATGCCGGGCGGGCGTTCCTGGCGCGGCGGCGATGACGTCCGCGGCGCGCATTCGCGGCTGCCTGCTGGGCGGTGCGGTGGGCGATGCGCTGGGGGCCGCGGTCGAGTTCGACAGCCTGGCCGCGATTCGCGCCCGCTTCGGCGCCACCGGGTTGGCCGACTACGCCTCCGCCTATGGCCGGCGCGGGACGATCACCGACGACACCCAGATGACGCTGTTCTCGGCCGAGGGGCTGCTGCGCGCCTGGGTGCGCGGCGGCACGCGGGGGGTCGTCAGCATCCCGATGGTGGTGCAGCACGCCTATCTCCGCTGGCTGCTGACCCAGGGGGAGCGCCCGGCATCCGGTGGTGCGGAGATCGGGCGCGATGGCTGGCTGTTCGCGGTGCGCGGCCTGCACAGCCGCCGTGCGCCGGGCAATACCTGCCTGGGCGCGCTGCGGATCGGGCGTGACGGTCCGCCGGTGGCCGCCAACGACAGCAAGGGCTGCGGTGCGGTGATGCGCGCGGCGCCCTTCGGCCTGTTCGCGCCGCTGGGCGACCTGGAGACGGTGTTCCGCACCGGCGCCGAGGCCGGCGCGCTGACCCACGGCCACCCCAGTGGTTTCCTGTCGGCCGGCCATCTCGCCGCCACCATCGCCGGGCTGCGCGACGGGCTGGCGCTGCGCGCGGCACTGTCCCAGGCCGATGCGATCCTGCGCTGCCAGCCGGACCACGCAGAGACCAGCGCCGCATTGTCCGCCGCCTATCGCCTCGCCGAGCGCGGCCCGCCCACGCCGGAAGCATTGGAAACCCTCGGTGGCGGCTGGGTGGGTGAGGAGGCATTGGCGATCGCGGTATGCTGCGCGCTCACTGCCGCCGACTTCGCCGACGGTGTGCTGCGGGCGGTGAACCATTCCGGCGACAGCGACAGCACCGGCGCGATCGCCGGCAACCTGCTGGGCACATTGTCGGGCGAATCGACGATCCCGGCGCGCTGGCTGGACGGGCTGGAACTGCGCGCCGAGATCACCCGGCTGGCTGACGACCTGGTGGCCGGCGCGGTCGATGGCGCGGACCCCGAGGCGTTTGCCGCGGACTATCCCGGCTGGTAGCGCCTCAGCACTCGGTCACGTGCACCGCCAGCCCGCCCTGCGCCGTCTCCTTGTATTTGCTGTGCATGTCCAGCCCGGTCTGGCGCATTGTGGCGATCGCCTGGTCGAGGCTGACGCGGTGGATGCCGTCGCCTGACAGGGCCAGCGAGGCGGCGGTGATCGCCTTCACCGCGCCCATGGCGTTGCGCTCGATGCAGGGGATCTGCACCAGCCCGCCGATCGGGTCGCAGGTCATGCCGAGATGGTGTTCCAGGCCGATTTCGGCGGCGTTCTCCACCTGTTGCGGCGTGCCGCCGAGGGCGCTGGCCAGGCCGGCGGCGGCCATCGCGCAGGCCACGCCGACCTCGCCCTGGCAGCCGACCTCGGCGCCGGAGATCGAGGCGTTGCGCTTGGCCAGGCCGCCAATGGCGCCGGCGGCGAGAAGGAAATCGTCGGCCGCCCCAGGCCCGGCTTCCGGGTGATACAGGCGGATGTAGCGCAAAACGGCGGGGATGACGCCGGCGGCACCATTGGTGGGGGCGGTGACGACGCGACCGCCGGCGGCGTTTTCCTCATTCACCGCGATCGCCCACAGGCTGGCATGGTCCATCGCGGCCGTCGGGGTGGCGGCGTTGCGCAGGGTGCGTTCGGCGGCGCGGTCGGCCAGGGACTTGGCGCGGCGGCGCACTTTCAGGCCGCCGGGCAGGATGCCGTCGCCCGCCAGGCCGCGCTCGATGCAGGCCTCCATGGTGGTGGCGATCTGGGCGAGATGCGCGCGCACCTGGGCGATCGGGCGGACCGCGACCTCATTGGCCAGTTGCAGGCCGGCGATCGACAGGCCGGAGGCGGCGGCCATTGCCAGCATCTGGTCCGCCGAGGCGAAGGCGTAGGGGATGGCCGCCCCGGATTCCTCGGCCGCACACTCGCCTTCGCGCAGCACGAAGCCGCCGCCGACGGAGAACCAGGTCTCCGCCAGCAGCACCGCACCGGCTGGGGTCAGCGCCTCGAACCGCATGGTGTTGGGGTGCTCTGGGGTGGGGGTGAGCCGGTCGAACACGATCTCGATTTCGACGTGCCCCAATGCCGGCACGACAAGGGCGTTGGCCGCCCGGGCGGCGGTGGCCAGGGCGAAGACGGCGTCGGGTTCGGCCACCGCCGGCTCCATGCCGGCCAGGCCGGCGTAGACCGCGACATCGGTGGCGTGGCCGCGCCCGGTCCAGGCGAGGGAGCCCATCAGGGTCACCCGCAGCTTGGCCACGCCGCCGGCAAGATTCGCCGCGCCGAGCACAAAGGCGCGGGCGGCGCGCATCGGCCCGACGGTGTGGGAGCTGGATGGCCCCAGCCCCACCCGGAACAGCTCGAACACGCCGATCAGCTGGGTCATGTGTGCTTCCTCATGGTTGGCGCCCAGGGTAGACGTGAACGCTGCGCGGTGGGAGGGCACGATGGCTGAAATACAGGCGGGGGCGGGCATTCTGGAAGGGCTGCGGGTGATCGAGCTGGGCCAGGTGCTGGCCGGGCCCTTTGTCGGCGCGATCTTCGCCGACCTCGGGGCCGAGGTGATCAAGGTCGAGCGGCCCGAAGGTGGCGACGATGCACGGCGCATGGGGCCGGATTTCCGCCATGGCGATGCGCTGACGTTTCACATTTTCAATCGCGGGAAGACCTCGCGGGCGATCGACATGCGCACGGATGAAGGCCGCGCCGAACTGCACGCGCTGGCCGAGACCGCCGATATCCTGGTGCACAATCTGCGCCCCGGGGTGCCGGAGGTGCTCGGTGTCGATGGCGCCACCTTGTGCGCGCGGTTTCCGCGGCTGATCCATGGCGCCATCTCGGCCTTCGGGCATGTCGGGCCGATGGCGATGCGGCCGGGCTTCGAGCCGCTGCTGCAGGGCTATTCCGGGCTGTCGAGCCTGAACGGCGGCGAGGGCGATCCGCCGATGCGCTCGGCCCCCTCAGTATGCGACCAGGGCACGGCGATGTGGGTGGTGATCGGCATCCTGGCGCTGCTGCATCGGCGCACGCTGACCGGGCGCGGGGGCATGGTGCAGGGCTCGCTGCTGGAAACCGCGCTGATGTGGGCGGGGCAGAAGACCGATGCCTGGGTCAATACCGGGCAACTGCCGGAGCGCCACCGCTCCGGCCATCCGGTGCTGACGCCCTACGAAGCGTTCGAGGCGGCGGACGGGCCGGTGCTGATCTGCGCCGGCAACGACCGGCTGTTCGCCAAGCTGGCCGATGTCTGCGCGCGGGCGGACTGGACCTCCGATCCGCGTTTTGCCAGCAACCGCGCGCGGCTGGTGAACAAGGCGGCGCTGTTCGGCGAGCTATGCCCGATCCTGGCGGGCCAGCCGCGCGCCCATTGGGTGGCGGCGCTGGAGGCCGCCGGCGTGCCGGTCTCGCCGATCAACACCCTGCCGGAGGCGCTGGCGGAACCGCAGGTGCAGGCGCTGGGGATGCTCCAGGCGGTTCCCGGCGAGGATTTCTCCCTCACCGCCCTGCCGATCTCGCTGGACGGCGCGCGGCCGCGCATAGCCGCCGGCGCGCCGCGGCTGGGTGGCAAGCCGTAATCGGTCCGTAACGTTCGACTTCCTAGACTGGCCCCGCGAATGCGCGGAGTGGGCATGCGGAACTGGGCGGCGCCGATGATCGGGTCTGCGCTGGGTCTGTCGCTGGCGGCGGTGGCCGCGGTGGCGGTGCTGCCGGAGCGGCCGTATCTCGATATTGTGCCGCTGGTGCAGCGCATGACCGGGGTTCGGTCGGCGGCGGCGCCCGTGGCGCCGCCGACCGGCCGGACCGCCGCGGCCATGCCGGTGCCGGCGCCGCCTGTGCCGCCCGCGCTGGCGGCCGTGCCGCGATCGATGCCGGCACCGCGACCCGCGCCGCCGCCGCGGCCGCCCTCTGCGGCACCCGATCCGCCGGCGGGGATCGAGGGGCTGTTGCGGCCGCGGCCGGCGGGATGGTCCAACGGCACCGGGTTCTTCGTGACCAGCCGCGGCACGCTGCTGACCGCCGAGCATGTGGTGCGGGGGTGCCGGGGTGTGCGGGTGATGTCCGGCCATATGCGCCCGGAGAATGCCCGCGTGCTGGCCACCGACGCCCAGAACGACGTGGCGGTGCTGGAGGTGCCCGGCCTCGTCTCGCCGGCCTGGTTGCCGGTGGCGCCGCCGTCGCGCCGGGCGAGCCGGCTGCTCGTGCTGGGGTTTCCGGCGGGCTCGCTGCCGGATACGCCGAACGAGACCTGGGCGCGGCTGAGCAATGATGCCTTTGAAGCCCGGGTGCCGATCGATGCGGATCCCGCGCGGCTGGTGTGGTTCCGCAGCCGCGACGTGACCTTCGGCTATAGCGGCGGCCCCGTCGTGGACATGGCCAGCGGGCGGGTGGTGGCGATGTCACGCGCGGTGTTCGATCCCCGGCGGGCGGCGGAGGTCTATGGCGTATCGACCGATGGCTTGGCGATCGGCCCCGGGGCCGCGCCGATGCTGGCGTTGTTGTCGCAATCGGCCGTGCGCGAAGGCGTGGTGCCGGCGGGCATGGGGGTGGAAGCGACGCTGGAACTGACCCGCCGCGCCACGGTGCGGGTGGTCTGCACGCGCTGACGGCGCGAACCGGCAGCCCCACCTGCGCACTCGACAACCGCCCCCTCGCCGCGCCACCCTTGGCCACCCCAAGGGAGCCCGCCGCATGACCTTTCCCGAACACGGCCAGCCGGCCGACCGAATTGCCGCCCTGATGGACCAGATGAAGGCCGGCGACGCCGACTGGCGCGGCGGGCGGGTGCCGCTTTACGTGTTCGGCGCCACCCCGGGCGTGGCCGAGGTGGGCCGCGACGCGTTCAACGCCTTCTTCAGCGAGAACGCGCTGGGTGCCAAGCGTGCCTTCTCCAGCCTCAAGCGCATGGAGGAGGAGGTGATCGCCATGGCGCTCGACCTGTTCCACGGCCCCGAGGGCAGCACGGGGAACATGACCTCGGGCGGCACCGAGAGCATCGTCATGGCGATCAAGGCGTGCCGCGACTTCAACCGCGCCGCCCGCGGCGACGCCCGGCATCGCGGCAACCTGGTGCTGCCGGTCACCGCCCATCCCGCCTTCGAGAAGGGCGCCAGCCTGATGGACCTGGAGGTGCGCCGCACCCCGGTGGGCGCCGACCTGCGCGCCGACCCGGCGGCGATGGAGGCGGCGATGGATGCCGACACCATCATGATCGTCGGCTCCACCCCGTGCTTCCCCTATGGCGTGGTCGATCCGATCCCGGCGCTGTCGGAACTGGCGCTGCGGCGCGGGGTGTGGCTGCATGTCGATGCCTGCGTCGGCGGCTATTTCGCGCCCTTCGCCCGTGCTCTCGGCCGGCCGATCCCGGCATTCGACTTCGCCAATCCCGGCGTGATGTCGCTGTCGGCCGACCTGCACAAGTTCGGCTTCTGCCCCAAACCGGCCTCGACCGTATTCTATCGCGACGCCGCCCGCCACGCCGCCCAGACGCTGGACCTGGATGTGTGGCCGAACGGGCGCTTCGCCACCAACACGCTGGTGGGCACGCGGCCCGGCGGTGGGGTGGCGGCGGCCTGGGCGGTGCTGAACTTCCTCGGGCGCGACGGCTATATGCAGATTGCCGAGCGGCTGCTGGCGATGCGCGATGCCTATGTCGCGGGGATCGAGGCAATTCCCGGCATGCGGGTTTTCGGCAAACCCGACCTCTCCATCCTGGCCTTCGGGCACCCCGGCCGCGATGCCGATTCCATCGCCGCCGGCATGTCCGCGCGGGGTTGGATCCCCGGCATGGTCCGCACCCCGCCCGGCCTGCACCTGATGATGTCCCTGCTGCATGAGCCCGCCCGGCCTGCATTCCTCGCCGACCTCGCGGGCGCCGTCGCCGAAGCCAAGCCCGCCACCGGCAAACAAGCCTCCGCCGTCTACTGACTCGCCGGCGGTGGCTTGGGGGGCGGCGTGGCGGGCGGCGCGTCGCCTGCCGGTGTCGTCCCGCCCGCCTTCTTGATCAGCGTGTCGATCACCGTCGTCTCGATCATCCGGAATACCGGCTCGACGGCAAACCCGATGAAGAACGCCGCCGCCGCCAACGACAACGAGAACCCCCCAAGCGCCAACGGCTCGCCCGAAGTCCAGACCACGCCCAGCAACCCGCCAAGCACGGCGGCCAGCGCCACGCGCACAAGCGCATGGCGGCCATCCTGCGGCTCCAGCGTCCAACTCGAGAGCTTCTGGTCGATGCGCCGCATCGCATAGGCACAGCCGCCCAGACTGCCCAGGAACAGCGGCAGCAGGAATCCGGACACCACCGAGGAGGTCAGCGACACCGTGGTCTCATGCGACCGCCAAGTCTGCAATCCCACCTCCGGCGGCAACGGCCCGGACGGCGCACCGCATGCCGGCTCGGGGTCGGAGCTGGGCCGCGCGCCCCACAAATGCTCAGCCAGCGCATAGGGTGCGGACATCATCGCGAACATCGGCGCGAACATCTGGTGGCTGCGGCAGTTCCAGTCCGCGAGACCGACGTACAGAAGCGCCATGCGTACCCGCACATCGTCATAACGCCCGCAGATCGCTGCGGCTTTGGCCGTCACCGGCTCACGCCACCATTCCAGCTTGAAGGTGGACAAATCCACCCCGTCCGCCTTCACGAAGGTCACCGTGTACCGGTCATCCGCCACCCCGCCCAGGAACAGCGGCCGCTCGCACAGCGGTGCCGCCGCGTGCCAGTCCTTTGCCTCCTCCACGGTCTTGCCGAACATCGCGGCAACGCGCGGCACCAGCTCCGGGGTCACCCGGATGGCCGAGATCGCCGCCCTGCCCCCCTCCGCCGGCGTGCTCCGCACCAGCACGCCCAGCGGCACCGATTCCGTCAGGGCCAGGGTAGCGATGTCCTTTGCCACCGCCTGTTCCTGCTGGCGCAGATCCTTCAACTGCAACAGCAACCGCCGCCCGGCATCCATATGCGCCAGCAGTCCCACCCCGGTGATCAACAGTGCCACCGCCAGCACCGCCACCAACCCGGTGTACCAGCGGATCCACCGCGCCTCGCGCCGTATTCCCGGTGGCGGCTCGCCGTCCTCCATGGCGATGTCGAGGTACGTGGCGGTCAGGCGGATGCTGCGCACGTTGGCCGGCGCGGCGCGGCGGCTCAGCCCGTCAACACAGGCCACCAGCGCGCCCAGCTGCACCCTGTCCCGCGCCACCGCGGCCGGCGGGTCGAACAGAACGGCATAGGTGGCAGGGTCGGCCGCCGGCGCATCGTTGCCCGCCACCAGCTCACGATCCGACCGGCGGGTGATGAAGCGCAGCAGCAATCGCCCGTCGGCCTGGGTGGTCGCGACATAGTTGCTGGTGGCGTCAACCTCTGCATTCCCGATGGCGTCAATCTGTGACATCTGGCTTCTCCCGGCCGGATTTCACTGCGATACTGCACCGTTCGTCTGGCGGTGCAACACTTTTCGCAACGAGCCCAACTCGCCGGGCCGCGCTCCATTGACACCGCGCCCCCGGTCGCCCTAAAAGCCGCCCCTCGGTGCCGGTCACACGCTGGCGCCGCGTCACTCATTGAGTCTGCGCCGCAGTCACGCGCCGCGCGTGAGGAATATGGACCATGTTTGCAGTCATCCGCACCGGCGGAAAGCAGTATCGCGTACAGCCCGACATGGTGCTGAAGGTGGAGAAGCTGGAGGCCGAGGCCGGCAGCAGCATCACCTTCACCGACGTGCTGGCCGTCGGCGGCGAGGGCAGCATGACCATCGGTGCCCCCACCGTTGCCGGAGCCTCGGTGGTGGCCACCGTCGTGGCCCAGGACCGGTTGGACAAGATCGTCATCTTCAAGAAGCGCCGCCGGCAGAACAGCCGCCGCAAGAACGGCCACCGCCAGAACGTGACCGTGCTGCGCGTCTCGGCCATCAACGCGGCGTAAGGAGCACTCCCCATGGCACATAAGAAAGCAGGCGGCTCGTCGCGCAACGGGCGTGATACCGAAGGGCGGCGCCTCGGCCTGAAGAAGTCGGGCGGCCAGGCAGTGGTGGCGGGCAACATCATCGTCCGCCAGCGCGGCACCAAGGTGAAGCCGGGCGCCAATGTCGGCCTGGGCAAGGACCACACCCTGTTCGCCCTAGTCGATGGCACCGTGAAGTTCCAGACCCGCGCCGAGAACCGCGTCCACTGCTCCGTGGTGCCGGCGAACGACGACGCCCCGGCGGCCATCGCCGCCGAGTAACCACGCGCGCCGCACACCAGCTTGCGATGGGGGTCGGCACCAGCCGGCCCCCATTTTGTTTGGCACCACCGCGATGAAATTCCTTGACCAGGCCAAGATCTACTGCCGATCCGGCGATGGCGGCGACGGCGTTGTCGCCTTCCGGCGCGAGCGGTTCATCGAGTTCGGCGGCCCCGATGGCGGCAATGGCGGCCGCGGCGGCGATATCGTGTTCGAGGCGGTGCAGAACCTGAACACCCTGATCGACTTCCGCTACACCCAGCATTTCCGGGCCAAGAAGGGCGGCAACGGCGCCGGCTCCGACCGCACCGGGGCCGGTGCGCCCACCGTGCTCATCAAGGTGCCGGTCGGCACCCAGATCATGGCCGACGACCAGGAAACCCTGCTGGCCGATCTCGACGAGCCGGGCAAGCGCATCACCCTGCTGCGCGGCGGCGATGGCGGTTTCGGCAACGCCAACTTCAAATCCTCCACCAACCGCGCGCCGCGGCGCGCCGACAAGGGCTGGCCGGGCGAGGAACGCTGGGTCTGGCTGCGGCTGAAGCTGATCGCCGATGCCGGGCTGGTCGGCCTGCCGAATGCCGGCAAATCCACCTTCCTGTCGGTGGTCTCGGCTGCCAAGCCGAAAATCGCCGACTATCCCTTCACCACCCTGCACCCGCAGCTCGGCGTGGTGCGGCTGGACATGACGCGCGAGTTCGTCATCGCCGACATCCCCGGCCTGATCGAGGGCGCGCATGAGGGCGCCGGGCTGGGCGACCGCTTCCTGGGCCATGTCGAACGCTGCGCGGTGCTGCTGCATCTGATCGACGGGGCCGCCGGCCATGTCGTCCGGCAATGGCGCACGGTGCGCGGGGAACTCGAACAATACGGCGGCGGGCTGGCGGACAAGCCGGAGATCATCGCGCTGAACAAATCCGACTCGATGACCCCGCGCCAGATCGGCGACCGCCGCCGCCAGCTGGCCGAAGCCTCCGGTGCGCCGGTGCATGTCATCTCCGCCATTGCCGGCCAGGGGATGCCCGAACTCCTGGCCGCGCTGTGGACGGCGATTGCGCAGGCGCGGCAGCAATGACAGAGGTGATGCCCCCCCTGCCCTCGCTGGCCACGGCCAAGCGCGTGGTGGTGAAGATCGGCAGCGCGCTGGTGGTCGATGCGACCGAGGCGAGCCTGCGCATGGGCTGGATGGCGGCCATCGCCGCCGATATCGCCGCCCTGCGCGCCCGCGGGGTGGAGGTGGTGGTGGTGTCCTCCGGCGCCATCGCACTGGCACGGCGCAGCCTCGGCCTGACGCGGCGGCGGCTGCGGCTGGAGGAGAAGCAGGCGGCGGCGAGCGTGGGCCAGATCAGGCTGGCCCAGGCCTGGGCGGACGTGCTGGCGGCGCAGAACATCACCGCCGCCCAATTGCTGTTGACGCTGGATGACAGCGAGGACCGCCGCCGCTACCTCAACGCCCGCGCCACCCTGCGCACCCTGCTGGAACTCGGCTGCGTGCCCGTCGTCAACGAAAACGATGCCGTGGCCACCGCCGAAATCCGCTTCGGCGACAATGACCGCCTGGCCGCACGCGTCGCCGAGATGGTCGGCGCCGATCAATTGATCCTGTTGTCCGACATCGACGGGCTCTATACCGCCGACCCCCGCACCAACCCCCACGCCAGGCACCTGCCCGTTGTCGCGGCGGTGACGGCGGAGATCGAGGCGATGGGTGGCGAGCCGCCGCCGGGCTACTCCTCCGGCGGCATGCGCACCAAGCTGATCGCGGCCCGCATCGCCACCGGCGCCGGCTGCGCCATGGCGGTGGCACTGGGCAATATCGACCATCCGCTGGCCGCCCTGGAAAACGGCGCGCGCTGCACCTGGTTCCTGCCGGCCGGCAGCGACCATTCGGCGCGCAAGCGGTTCATCCTTGGCACGCTCCAGCCCGCCGGACGGTTCACGCTGGATGAGGGCGCCGTCCGGGCGCTGGCCGCCGGGCGTTCGCTGTTGCCCGCCGGGGTCCGCGAGGTCGGCGGTACGTTTGAACGCGGCGACGTCGTGGAAGTGCTGGCGCCGGACGGGCGGGCGCTCGGCCGCGGGCTGTCGGCCTATGCCAGCGGCGATGCCGCGCGGATCATCGGGCGCCGCTCGGCTGAAATCGAAGCCATCCTCGGCTGGCGCGGCCGCGACGAGTTGATCCACCGCGACGATCTGGTGATGCGGGAGGGTAGCGCCCACCCTGGCCCAAAGCACGCCAACCCGGCAGACTGATACGCGGGAGGACCCCCCGATGGACACCGTCCAAGCAGCCCACACGACCCCCGCGCAGTGGATGCACGATGCCGCAGCGCGCGCCCGCGCCGCGTCCGCCGTGCTCGCCGGCCTGCCGGAAGCCGCCCGCAATGCCGCTCTGCGCGAGGCCGGCGCCGCCATCCGCGCCCGCGCCGCGGTGATCGAGCAGGCCAATGCACGCGACCTGGCTGCCTTCGACACCTCCGGCGGCAGTAAGGCATTTCGCGACCGCCTGGCGCTGAACCCTGCCCGCATCGCAGCGATGGCGCAGGGGCTGGACGAGATCGCCGCCTTGCCCGACCCGCTTGCGCGGACCCTGGCCGACTGGACGCGGCCGAACGGGCTGCGCATCGAGCGCATTCCGCAACCGCTTGGCGTGATCGGCATGATCTACGAAAGCCGCCCGAATGTCGGCGCGGATGCCGCCGGGCTGTGCCTGAAGGCGGGCAATGCCGTGATCCTGCGTGGCGGCTCCGACAGTTTCCACAGCGCGCGGGCGATCCACGAAGCCGTGACCGAAGGCTTGCGCGCCGCTGCGGTGCCGGAAGCGGCGGTGCAGATCCCGCCGGCCAGCGACCGCGCCTATGTCGCCGCGATGCTGGGTGCTGCCGGGCAGATCGACCTGATCATTCCACGCGGCGGAAAATCGCTGGTGGAGCGGGTGCAGGCCGAGGCGCGGGTGCCGGTGCTCGCCCATGCCGAGGGGCTGTGCCACACCTACATCCACGCGGCCGCCGACACCACCATGGCGCGCGAAATCCTGGCCAACGCCAAGATGCGCCGCACCGGCGTCTGCGGAGCGACCGAGACCCTGCTGATCGACGCCGCCATTGCCCCGGCGCTGCTGCCGGTGCTGGTCTCCGACCTGCGCGCCCTGGGCTGCGATTTCCGCGCCGATGCCCGGGCGCGGGCGATCGTGGCGGACCTGCCGGCGGCCAGCGCGGCCGATTTCGACACGGAATGGCTGGATGCCGTGCTGTCGGTGGCGGTCGTGGATGGGGTGGAGGCGGCAATCGGCCATATCCTGCGCCACGGCAGCGAGCATACCGAGGCGATCGTCACCGCCGACGAGGCCGTCGCCACCCGCTTCATGCGCGGGCTGTCCAGCGCGGTGGTGTTGTGGAACGCGTCCACCCAGTTCTGCGACGGCGGCGAATTCGGCTTCGGCGCCGAGATCGGCATCGCCACCGGGCGGATGCACGCGCGCGGGCCGATCGGGTTGGAGCAGCTCACCACGTTCCGCTACCTGGTGCTCGGCAGCGGGCAGATCCGACCCTGAGCCACGACCTGCCGCAGTGGGGCGACCGGCGGCGCATCCGTGTCGGGCTGCTGGGCGGGTCGTTCAACCCCGCCCATGAGGGGCATCTCCATGTCGCCACCACGGCGCGGCGGCGACTGCGGCTGGACCAGGTCTGGCTGCTGGTCTCCCCCGGCAATCCGCTGAAGCCGCGGTACGGCATGGCGGCGTTGCCGGCGCGGCTTGCCTCGGCGCAGCGCATCGCCGACGGGCGGCGCATCGTGGCGAGCGATATCGAGGCACGGCTGGGCACGCGCTACACCATCGATACGCTGCGTGTCCTGCGTCGGCGCTTTCCTCGTGTCGATTTCGTCTGGCTGATGGGGGCGGATAATCTGGTGCAGTTGCCGCGTTGGCGTCGGTGGCATGATATCGTCGCCTTGGTGGCATTTGCCGTGTTGCCGCGCCCTGCCTACACTCACCGCGCGCTGGCCAGCCGCGCCGCGCGCCGCCTGGCTTCCGCCCGCGTGCCGGTGCATGCCGCTGCCGCGCTGGCTGGCATGGCGCCGCCGCGCTGGGTGTTCGTGCCGGCCCGCCAGCACATTGCCTCGGCCACCGCCATCCGCCTCGGCCTTGTCTCAACCGGAGTTCACGACCATCGCCCGCAAGCCGCCTGCTCCGCCCGCTGACACCACCCGCCCGACCGCCGCACCACGCAAGCGTGTCGTCCGCGCGCCCGCCACGCCTGCTGCAATTCCCGCGCCGCCGGGGACCGCGCGCAAGAAAGCCGCCGCCGCCGGGCCGGCAAAGGCGGCACCACGCCGCGCCAAGGCGGTGAAGCCGACCGAGGTCGGCCGCCTGGACCAGTTGCAGAAGGTGATCGTCACCAGCCTGGAAGACGACAAGGCCGAGAACGTGGTGGCGCTGGACCTGCAGGGCCGCGCCGCGTTTGCCGACCGCATGGTGGTGGCCACCGGCATCGCCGATCGGCAGATCACCGCGATGGCGCAGCATCTGGAAGAAAAACTCGCCGCGGTCGGGCTCAAGCGCGTGCTGATCGAGGGGGCCCCCGGGTCCGACTGGGTGCTGATCGACGCCGGCGACATCATCGTTCACCTGTTCAAGCCCGAGGCGCGGGCGCTGTATGGGATCGAGCGAATGTGGGGTGCCGACCTGGACGAGGCACCGCCCGCCGCCGACGAGGCGCAGGCTGGCTGACTGGCTGCTGCTGGCGGTCGGGCGCATCGGCACATCGCCGGAAGCCGCACTGGTGGCGCGCTATGCCGCACGCCTGCGCCCGGCGCTGCGCATCGTCGAGGTGGCCGACGGCCGCGGCGCGCCGGGCGAGATCATGCGCCGCGAAGCCGAAGCGCTGCGCGGCCGCATCCCGGCCGATGCGCTGAGCATCGCGCTGGACCGCGGCGGCGACGCACCGGATTCCGCGGGCCTGGCGCGGCTGCTCACACGGTGGACCGAAGCCGGGCGACCGCTCTGCTTCCTGATCGGCGGCGCCGAGGGGTTGGACCCGTCGCTGCTGGACCGGGCCGATGCCCGGCTGTCGCTGGGGCCGATGGTGTGGCCGCATCTGCTGGCGCGCGCGATGCTGGCCGAACAGCTGTTCCGTGCGCAGTCGATCCTGGCCAATCATCCCTACCATCGCGGGCCGCGCGGGCCGTAATCCAAAACCTGGACAGAATATCTTTCAGATTCATCGCAATCGCCCTATATCTTGCGTCTTGGACGACTCGCCGCAGGAAAAAAACTTCATGCGCCAACCCGTGATGCTCGTGATCCTGGACGGCTGGGGCTGGCGCGAAGAGCGTGCCGACAACGCGGTGCGGCTGGCTAATACGCCCAATTTCAACAAGTTGTGGGAAACCTGCCCACACGCCTTCCTTCATCCCTCGGGGCTGGATGTCGGATTGCCGGCGGGGCAGATGGGCAATTCCGAGGTCGGCCATCTGAACCTGGGCGCCGGGCGGGTGGTGATGCAGGACCTGCCGCGGATCAACCAGGCTTGTGCGGACGGCACGATCGCGACCCTGCCCGCGCTGGTCGAACTGGTGGCCAAGATGAAGGCGAGTGGCGGGACCTGCCACCTGATGGGGCTCGCCTCCGAGGGTGGGGTGCACGCGCATCTGGACCACGCGCTCGCCCTGGCCGGGATGCTGCACGGGCACGGCATTCCGATTGCCGTGCACGCCTGGCTGGATGGGCGCGACACGCCGCCGCAATCGGCGCAGGCCGACCTGGCAAAGCTGGCCGCCGGGCTGCCGGCCGGCGCGCGGATCGTCACGGTCAGCGGACGCTATTTCGCCATGGACCGCGACAACCGCTGGGACCGCACGAGCCGCGCCTATCTGGCGAT
Organism: Acetobacteraceae bacterium; assembly: GCA_020848935.1. Taxonomy (GTDB): domain Bacteria; phylum Pseudomonadota; class Alphaproteobacteria; order Acetobacterales; family Acetobacteraceae; genus CAMDGX01. Next base: position 4,973 of record JADLHF010000259.1, on the reverse strand, counting down.
GGCCGAGGCCGAGGCACCGCGCGTGGCGTCGCCCGCCGAGGTGGTGGCACAGGCCTACGCGGCGGGGACGATCGACGAGTTCGTTGAACCGGCCGTTGTGGGCGACTATGGTGGGATGAAGGACGGCGATGGGCTGCTGTGCTTCAACTTCCGCACCGACCGGGTGCGACAGGTTTTTTCTGCCCTGCTCGACCCCGGTTTTTCCGGGTTTGCCCGCCCGCGCGCGATCGCGTTCGCCGCCGCGGCGGGGATGACGTTCTACAGCGACGCGCTGGCGCCCTACATGACCGCGCTGTTCGCGCCGGTGACGATGGATCACCTGCTGGGCGAGGAGGTGGCGGCGGCCGGGTTGAAGCAGATCCGGCTGGCGGAGACCGAGAAATACCCGCACGTGACCTATTTCTTCAATGGCGGTGTGGAAACGCCGAACCCCGGCGAGGACCGGGTGATGATCCCCTCGCCGAAGGTCGCCACCTATGACCTGCAGCCGGAGATGTCGGCGCCGGCACTGACCGACGCGGCGGTGAAGGCGATCGGCGGCGGCGAGTACGCCATGCTGGTGCTGAACTTCGCCAACCCGGACATGGTCGGCCATACCGGCAGCCTGACGGCGGCCATCAAGGCGGTGGAAACGGTGGATACGGCGTTGGGGCGCATCGTGGCCGCGATCGCGGCGCAGGATGGCTGGCTGCTGGTGACCGCCGACCACGGCAACTGCGAGATGATGCGCGACCCCGCCACCGGCGGGCCGCACACCGCGCACACCACCAACCCGGTACCGGTGCTGCTGTTCGGCCCCACCAACCGGCCGCTGGCCGACGGACGGCTGGCCGATATCGCACCGACGATGCTGGAACTGATGGGCCTGGCGGTGCCGCCCGAGATGACCGGCCGCTCGCTGCTGGCAACCGGCTCGTTGCCGGCGACGACGTGACGCGCATGGCGGTCAGGTTCGGCGTGACCCTGCTGGCCGCGCTCCTGTTGGTCGCCGGGCTGCCGGCAGGTTCTGGTGCGCAGCCGACGCGCGCCGATGTGCGCGCCGCCGAACAGGCGCGCCGTGAGGAACTGGCGGCCCAGCGCGAGGCGGCGCAGCGCGCGTCCGAAGCCAACCGGCAGGCGCAGAAGCTGGCCGCCGAGCAGGCGCGCGCCATGGCGCAGCTGCGCAGGGCCGAGCAGGCGACCGAGGCAGCCGCCGTGCGGGTGGAGGCGCTGGCCGAGCGCCAGCGCGCGGCCGAGGCGCGGCTGGCACTGAGGGCGGCCGACATTGCGCCGCTGCTGCCAGTGCTGGAACGGTTGGCGCTGTTCCCGGCTGAGACCATGCTGGCGGTGCCGGTACCCCCGGAACAGGCGGTTCGCGGGGCGCTGGTGGTGGGCGGGCTGCTGCGCACCCTGGAATACGAGGCACGCGCGCTGCGTGCCGAACAGGCCGCAGTGGCGGCGCTGCAGGCGCAGCTTGACGCCGAGTTGCCGCATCTCGCCGCCGCGAAGTCTGCCCAGGCAACGGCGGCGGCGGCGCTGGACGAGGCCCTGAACAATGCCCGCGCCGAAGGCCAGGCCGCCGAGGACGACGCGGCAAGGGCGGCGCAGCGGGCGGCCGCCGAGGCGGCGCGTGCCGTGAGCCTGAAATCGGCGATCGCGCAGCTGGAGGCCGAGCGCCGCGAGGCCGCAGCCCAGGCGCGCCGCGACGCGGCCAACGCGGCGCGGCAGCGCCGCACGACTGCGGCGGCGGCGGCCCGCTCCCGCCAGGCCGCGCTGTCCGCACCCGCCGGGCCGGGAATTGCCGCAGGGGAGTCGGCCAACGCACTGGCGGCCCCGGTCTCCGGCACGCTGGTGCGCGGCTTCGGCGACGTCACCGCGGCCGGACCGTCCTCCGGCCTGTCGTACCAGGCGGCCCCGGGTGCGCGGGTCTTCGCACCCTGCGGCGGACGCATCGTGTTCGCCGGGCCATTCCGCAGCTTTGGTCAATTGGTCATTGTGGATTGCGGCGGCGGCTACCATTTTGTGCTCGCAGGATTCGAGCGCATCGACCTGGCAGTGGGCCACAAGGTCGCCGCCGGCGCACCGATGGGGGTGATGCCGGGCTGGGACCCGCGCGACGGCGGCAGCAGGCCGGCGCTGTATGTCGAACTGCGGCGCAGCGGCCAGGCGGTGAACCCGGCGCCGTTCCTGCGCGGACGTAGCTGAGCGAGGCAAAGCTGGGCCTGGGACGTGTCGAGATGGTCGGTAACCTGCCGGCAAGCAATTGATGAGTATAGGGAAAATGCCCTGCTCATGAAACCGTTTGATCCCGTGTGCCGCTGGGATACCCTGGGGGCACAAGCAAGTGTGCGCCGCGGCGCCAAAGGATATCCACCATGAAGCTTCGTGCAGGGCTGTTGCTGGGCGTTGCCTTTGCCACCGGCCTGGCCATCGGCCCGGTTTCCGATCAGCTGCAAAGCCGCTTCGGCATCAGCGTGATGCCACAGGCGCTGGCCCAGGACAGCAGCCGCGCGGAGACCTACCGCCTGCTGAACCTCTTCGCCGACGTGTTCGAGCGGGTGCGCGCCGAATACGTGGAGCCGGTCAACGACCGCGAACTGATCGAGAACGCCATCAACGGCATGCTGACCGGGCTGGACCCGCACAGCTCCTACATGAACGCCAAGTCGTTCCGCGACATGCAGGTGCAGACCCGCGGCGAGTTCGGCGGACTGGGCATCGAGGTGACGCAGGAGGGCGGCTACATCAAGGTGATCAGCCCGATCGACGACACGCCGGCCAGCCGTGCCGGGGTGAAGGCGGGCGACCTGATCACCGCGCTTGACGGCCACACCGTGCAGGGGCTGAGCCTGAATGATGCGGTGGAGAAGATGCGCGGCGCGCCGAACACCCGCATCGTGCTGACCGTACGCCGTGAAGGCAACGACAAGCCGCTGGAGATCGCGCTGGTGCGCGAGGTGATCAAGCTGCGTGTCGTCCGCTCGCGGCTGGAGGGCGGCGATGTCGCCTATATCCGCGTCAGCAGCTTCAGCGAACAGGCCGAGACCGCAATGCGCAAAGCGTTCAACGAACTGAAGGCAAAGTCGGGTGACAAGCTGCGCGGTGTCATCCTGGACCTGCGCAACAACCCCGGCGGGCTGCTGCCGGAGGCGATCTCGATCTCTAACGACTACCTGAACCAGGGCGAAATCGTCTCCACCCGCGGGCGGCACGCCGAGGACACGCAACGCTGGAACGCCAAGGCCGGCGACATCACCGGCGGGCTGCCGATGGTGGTGTTGATCAATGGCGGCTCGGCCTCGGCCAGCGAGATTGTCGCCGGCGCGTTGCAGGACCATCGCCGGGCCATCCTCCTGGGCACCCGCAGCTTCGGCAAGGGCAGCGTGCAGACCGTCTCGCCGCTGCCGGGCAATGGCGGCATGCGGCTGACCACGGCGCGCTACTACACGCCATCGGGCCGGTCGATCCAGGGGCTGGGGATCACGCCGGACGTGGAGGTGGCCGCCACCCGCGAGGAGCGGGCCCGCTTCGGGCCGGAGCGCGAAGCCGACCTGACCCGGGCGCTGAAGAACATCGGCGGGGCCGCGCAGAACATCGCGCCGCCGCGCAATGACCTGCCGCCGATCGTGAAGGACATCGCCAAGCTGCCGCCCGAGAACCAGCCGGCCTTCGACCCCACCAAGCCTGAGACCGACTACCAGTTGCAACAGGCCCTCACCGTGCTGCGCGCCATGCCGGTGCCGACTAAGCGCGCGTCGCGCTGAACCGATTCGCCCGAGCGTGAGAGTGCCGGCGCAACCGCCGACGCAACAGGACGTGCCGACCCGCCCCGGTGCCGCCGCGCTGCGGGCGCTCGGGTATTTCTGGCTGGTGGTGCTGGTGGTGCTGGCGGCCGGGGCCGCAGCGCTGCAGTTTCTTGGCCCACCGGCAGGTTCCGCCGCGCCGACCACCCCACCGGCGGCGCACGGCGATACCGCGGCGGGACACATCGCCGTGCCGGACGCGGTACCACCGCACAGTGCGCCCCCACCAGCCGACGCACCTGCGCCGCAGCACACCGCTGCGCCGCCACAGGTGGTCAGCCCGCCGGATCGGCCGCCGGTGCCGGCGCGCATCCTGGCCGCGCCCCGCGCGCCGGGTGCGCCGGTGCCACCGCCGGACCCGATGTTGCAGGAGCCATCGGGGCTGGGTGACGGACACTTCCTGCCGCGCATCGCCGGCGGGCTGGCGCCGATGCGCGCCTATGCGGCCGGCGCCGCGCCGATGGATGCCCGGCCAAGGGTGGCCATCCTGCTCGCTGACTTCGCCATGCGCGAAGCCGACAGCGATGAGGCGTTGCGCCAGTTGCCGGCGGCCGTGTCTTTCGCGGTCTCGCCCTATGCCGCCCGCCCGGAGGCCCTGGTGCAGCGGGCGCGGCAAGCAGGGCACGAATTGCTGATATCGCTCCCGATGGAGCCGCGCGGCTATCCGCTGGACGACCCCGGCGACCGCGCGATGTTGACCGGGGCGCTGCCCGACCGCAACACGCTTGCGCTGCGCTGGGCGCTGTCACGCCTGGGCGGGGCAGTGGGCGCCACCGGGGCGCTGGGCGGCTTGCGCGGCGAACGCTTCGCGGCCAGCGAGCAGATGGGGGCGGTGCTGGACGAACTGGGCCGGCGCGGCCTGCTGTATGTCGATCCACGGCCGGGCGGCCAGCTGCCCGCCGCTTCCGGCGCCGGGCCGCGGCGGGCAGTGGACCTGGTGGTGGACGAACCGGCCGTGCGCATCGAGATCGACGCGAATCTGGCACGGCTTGAACAGGTCGCACGCGATCGCGGCAGCGCGGTGGGCCTGGTCTCCGCACCAACCCCGGTGACGGTCGAACGGCTGGCGGCGTGGAGCGTCCTGCTGGAACAGCGCGGACTGGTGCTGGTGCCGGTCAGCGCGCTGGTGGTGCCGCCGGCTCGCTAGAGCACTGACTCTCCCAGATGGTTCAACATGCGTCAGTGCACTAG
>JADLHF010000258.1 GCA_020848935.1 Acetobacteraceae bacterium | reverse complement strand
GGCCAGGACGGGCACAGCCAGCCCTTCTCCGCCAGCTTGAAATACCAGGCCTTGCACTCCCGCCAGTGCAGCCGCTTCGGCGGATTGCGCAGCTCCGGCGGATAATTCGCCTCGATCCACCGCCGCACCACCAGCCGGAAACTGTCATCGTCCAACCGGTTCAGGTCGTCGACCGCCATCGCTCAGACCCCCGTGAACACCGGGCGGCGCTTGCCCAGGAATGCCGCCTTGCCCTCGGCATGGTCGGCGGTCAGGAACAACGCCGCCTGGGCACTCCGCTCCCACTCCAGCGCCTCCGCCAGCCCCCGCGCCAGGACCGCCTTGGTCATGGCAATCGCCAACGGCGCCCCCTCGGCCAGTTTTTTCGCCCGCGCCAGGGCGTGCTCCAGCGCGGTCCCATCGGGAACCACCTGGTCCACCAGCCCGATCCGCAACGCCTCGGCGGCATCGAGCGGATCGGTGGACAGGAACATGTTGCGGGCCCGCCCCTCGCCGATCCGCCGCGGCAGGGTATGCAACAGCCCGTAATCGGGGATCAGCCCGATCCGCACGAACGGGGTGATGAACCGTGCCCCCTCGGCCGCCACCACCGTGTCACAGCCGATCGCCAGCCCCACCGCCGCCCCGGCCGCCCAGCCCTCCACGGCGGCGACGAACGGCTTGGCACTCTCCAGGTGCAATCGCACCAGCTTGTGGGTCAGGCGAAACCGCTCCCGCCCGGCGCCGAAATCCGCGGCATCCATCCCGGTGATGTCGCCGCCGCCGCAGAACTGTCCGCCCGCGCCGGTGATCACCACCGCCCGCACCGAGGCATCGCCCTCGGCCGCCTCCAGTGCGGCGATGAAGGATTGCCGCATCGCCATCGACAGCGCATTGCGCCGCGCCGGCTCGTTCATGGTCAGAACCAGCGTGGCACCGTCGCGCGCGATGTCCAGCATCAGCCTTCCTCGCCCTCCACCGCCAATGCCGCGAACCGCCCGCGATGCAAAGCGGCGGAGCCGTACAGATTGCACAGCACCATCGCCTTGCGCAGGAACAGCCCGGGATCGGCCTCGTCGGTATACCCGATGCCGCCATGCAGCTGGATCGCCTGCCGGCACACCAGCATGCCGGACTCCGACGCCCGCGCCTTGGCCCGCGACACCGCCGCCAGCCGCGCCGCGCCGGCCAGCCCGCCATCCAGCGCCGCCGCCACGCTCTCCACGCTGGCGCGGGTCAACGCCACCTGGATCTTCAAATCGGCGGCGCGATGCTGCAACGCCTGGAAGCTGCCGATCGGCTTTCCGAACTGCACGCGGGTCTTGAGGTACTCGATGGTCATGGCGAACACCCGGTCCATCGCGCCCAGCAGATACGCCGAAGTCGCCAGCGTCGCCTCCTCCAGCGCCGCCGCCATGTCGCCGGCAACCGCGGTGCAGGGGGCATCCGCCAGCGAAAGAGTGCCGAAATTGCCGCCATCCTGGGTGCGCTCGATCCCCAGCGAAACGCCTTGGGCATCCCGCTCCACCAGCGCCAGCCCGTCGCGGCCGGAAACCAGGAAGGCATCGGCACCGGCCGCCATCGGCACGAACACCTTCTTCCCCGACGCCCGCCCGCCGGCAACCGTGGTGTCGCCGGCGAAGTCCAGCGTATTGGCCCGCTCCTGCCACGCCGGGATCACCACCCGCCCGCCGGACAGGATGGCGCCGACATGCGGCGTGGCCGCCAGGACCCGGGCGGCCATCGCCACCGGGATCAGCGGCTCCGGGGCCAACGCGGCGCCCATCTCCTCGGCGATGGCGCAGTACTCCGCCATCCCCAGCGCCGAGCCCCCGGCTTCTTCCGGCAGGCGCAGGCCGGGCCAGCCCATGTCGCACATCTGCCCCCACACCCCCCGGTCGAAACCGGGGTCGTTGAAGCGGAGCGCCCGGATGCGGCGGAAATCGCCGGTGCGCGGGGCGAGCCCGGCCGCGCTGTCGCGGATCAGGCGGACGGAATCGGCGCGGTCGTCGCTGGCGGCACTCATCGTGTCAGGCCGGCAGGTGCAGTTCGGCCTCGGACTGGGCCCTGGCCTGTTCCAGGGTCACGCCGGGGGCGAGTTCCACCACCACGAAGCCGCGCTCGGTGACGTCGAACACGCCGAGATTGGTGATCACCCGCTTCACCGCCCCCAGCGCGGTCAGCGGATAGGTGCACTTCTTCACCAGCTTCTTGCCGCCGGACTTGGTGGTGTGCTCCATGATCACCCACAGCCGCTTGGCGCCGGCGGCCAGGTCCATGGCGCCGCCCACGGCCGGGGCGGCATCGTTGTCGCTGGTGGCCCAGTTGGCGATGTCGCCGTTATCGGCCACTTCGAAGGCGCCGAGCACGCACAGGTCGAGGTGCCCGCCGCGGATCATCGCGAAGCTGTCGGCGTGGTGCACGAAGCTGCCGCCCTTCCGCAGCGTGACGTGCTGCTTGCCGGCGTTGATCAGCCAGGGATCGCGCTGGTCCTCCGGCGGCTTCGGACCCATGCCGAGCACGCCGTTCTCGGAATGGAAGACCACTTCGCGGTCCATCGGCACGTAGTCGGCGATGCCGGTGGGCATGCCGATGCCGAGATTGACGTACCAGCCCTCGGGGATGTCCTGGGCCGCCCGCTCCGCCATCTCCAGGCGGTTCCAGCCTTTGGCCTCGACCTTCGTGTCCATGATGGTGCTCCTGATTAGAACGGCGGATCGCCGTAGGGAACGTGGATGACCCGGTTGACGAAGATGCCGGGGCACATGACGTTCTGCGGGTCGATCGCGCCGAGTTCGACGATGTGCTGGGCCTGCACGATGGTGGTCTTGGCGGCCGTGGCCATCACCGGGTTGAAGTTGCGGCCGGACAGCTTGAAGGTCAGGTTGCCCCAGCGATCGGCCTCCCAGGCCTCGACCAGCGCGATGTCGCCGGGCAGGGCGTATTCCATCACCATCATCCGGCCGTTGATCTCCCGCACCTCCTTGCCCTCGGCCATCTTGGTGCCGACGCCGGTCGGCGTGAAGAAGGCGCCGACCCCGGCGCCGGCGGCGCGGATGCGCTCGGCCATGGTGCCCTGGGGCACGATCTCCAGCTCGATCTTGCCGGCCCGGTACAGCTCCTCGAAGATCGTCGAGTTGCTGCGCGGGAACGAGCAGACCAGGCGCCGGACGCGGCCGTGCTCCATCAGCGCGGTCAGCCCCGTGGTGCCGCCGCCGGCATTGTTGGCAACGACGGTAAGGTCCTTCACCCCGAGCTCGATCAGGGCATCGACCAGGTTGTTCGGCTGGCCCACCAGCCCGAAGCCGCCCAGCAGCACCGTCATCCCGTCCGTCACCCCGGCCATGGCCTCGGCCATGGTCTGGACGATCTTGTTGATCATGCCGTCGCCATCCTGTGCTTGTCGTTCATGCCTGTGTTTCTCCCAGTTCGATCACCGCGTCCACCGCAAAGGCGCCCTGGCCGGCCGGCATCGCGAAGACCGGGTTGAGGTCGATGCCCTGCAGCGTCGGCCCGGCCTGGGCAGCGAAGACCGACAGGCGGGACAGCATCTCGGCCAGTGCCGCGATATCGGCCGGTGCCCGGCCGCGGGCGCCGAGCAGCAAAGGGGCGCCCTTGATCGCGCGGATCATCTCCTCGGCCACGTCGGGGCCGAAGGGGCAGCGGCGGAACACCACGTCCTTGAGGATTTCGACGAAGATGCCGCCGAGGCCGAACATCGCCACCGGGCCGAAGACGGGGTCGCGATGGATGCCCATGATGCATTCCACGCCGCCGGACAGCTGCTTGGCCACCAGCACGCCCTCCAGCCGCGCACCGGCCACCGCGCCGCCGCGTTCCATCAGGGTGGCGAAGCCTTGGCGCACGGCATCGGCGCTGTCGATGCCCAGCAGCACGCCGCCGATCTCCGACTTGTGGACGATGTCGGGCGAGAGGATCTTCATCACCACCGGGAAGCCGAATTTTGTCGCCGCGGCGACCGCTTCCTCGACGCTGGCGCAGGCCTGCTCGGGGGCGGAGGCGATGCCGGCCAGGCCCAGCAGGCGCTTGGCCTCGGCCTCGCTGGGGGTGGCGGCCGGCAGGGGCACGGCGGGGACGGTGGGCGGGGCTATGCCCGGCCTGGCGGCGAAGGCGTCGCCGTAGCGGCCCATGGCGTGGATGGCGATGGTCGCCCGGGTGGGGTCGCCGATCACCACCAGCCCGTCCTGTTCGTACAGCGCCTCGACCTCGCGCGGGGCCAGCACGCTGAGCACCCAGAGCCGGCCGGGGTGGCGGGCGCGGACTTCGCCCAGGGTCTTGCGCAGGCGTTCGACATTGCCCTTGGTGGCGCCGGCCTGGGACCAGAACACCAGCACGGACTGGTAGCCGCCATCGGCCACCATCGCCTCGGCGAAGTCGCCCATGGCGGTGGGGATGTTGGTGACCTGGGCGGTGCAATCGACCGGGTTGCGAGGCGAGGCGAAGGGGATGATTTCGCGCAGCCGGTCCTGGGTGGCCTGCGGCATTTCGGGCATGGCCAGGCCGAGCTGCTCGGCGGCGTCCGAGATCAGCACGCCGGCGCCGCCGCTGACGGTGAACACGCCCAGCGTGTTGCCGACCGGGTAGATTTTCCGCGAGGCGACCAGGGCGATGTCGATCATCTCCTCGGTGGTGCGGGCACGGACCACGCCGAACTCGGCCAGCACCGCGTCGGTCACCGCGTCGTCGCCGGCGATCGAGGCGGTGTGGGATTTCGCCGCGGCACCGCCGAGTTCGCTGCGGCCGACCTTCATCATGACGATCGGCTTGCGCGCGGCGCGGGCGGCGGACAGCGCGGCGATGAAGCTCTCGGACTCGCGGATGCCCTCGGCATAGGCGGCAATCACATCGGTCTCGGGGTCCTCGACCATCCAGCCGATGGCGTCGCCGATGGTGACGTCGGCCTCGTTGCCGGTGGTGACGCAGATGCCGGTGCCGATGCCGCGGTCGCGCATGGCGGCGAAGACATGGGTGCCATAGGCGCCGGACTGGCTGGCGATGCCGATGCGCCCGGGGATGGGCCAGCCGCCTTCGAACGCGGCGGTGAAGGTGGGGTAGAAATTCATCCGCCGGTTGAACAGGCCGAGGCAGTTCGGGCCGAGCAGGCGCATGCCGGCGGCCTTGGCGATGGCCACCATGCGGGCCTGCTCGGCGGCCCCGGCGTCGTCCACCTCGGCGAAGCCGGCGGACAGCACGATCACGTTCTTCACCCCGGCGGTGGCCAGGTCCTGCACCGCCTGGACCGCGATCTCGGCGGCGACGGCGACGATGCCGACATCGGGCACTTCGGGCAGGGCGGCGATGTTGGGATAGGCGCGCAGGCCCTGGACCTCGTCGCGGCGCGGGTTCACCGGGTAGAGGGTTCCGGCGAATTTCTGCCGCAGCATGTAGTCCACCGGGCGGCCGCCGATGCGGGTGGGGTCGGCCGAGGCGCCGAGCATGGCCACGGAGCGCGGCGCCAGCATGCCGGTGAGGCTGGCGAAGCGCGCCAGGGTCGTGCCGCGGCCGTTGGGCGGCTGTGTCATGCGCGTTCCTGCCTTCCGCTTCCGATCCGCACCCTGCTTGGCGCGCCGGCTCTGCCCACGGTCTGTACCGAGGAAGCCGGGATCATGGCGCCGGCATCGCCGCACGGCAACCCGGTTCGCCGGGTGGCAGGTCGGCGAGGGGTAAGCCGCGCCGGCTACAATTGCGCGTCGGGCGACAGCACGATGCAGGCGCCGCGGCCGCGCGACAGTTTCTCGCAGGCCTGCATCGCCGCCTCGCGCGACAGGCCGCCGAGCCGGGCGCGGTACAGCGTGGCCCGCCCGCTGCGCACCGGACCCACCGCGGGGCGGGCGCCGGACAGCACGTCGCGCGCCTGGCCACGCGCGGATTGTGCCGCGGCACGGGCAAGACCCTCGCTGGAGAAGGCACCGACCTGGATCGCCCAGGGGCCGACCAGCCCGGCCACCGCGGCGGGGCGGACGGCCAGCGTGCCGGCCATCGCGGGCGTGATCAGCGAGAAGCCGCGCGCGCGCGCCGGGGTGGCGGGCGCGGTTGCGGCGGCGGCCATCTGCATCGGGCGCGCCGCGGCAGCCGGCGGCGGCAGATTGGTGGCGGTGACCACGGTACGGTCGGCGGCGCCGCGCGCGAGCGCCGACTCCCGCGGGGTTTCGGCCCGGGCCAGCGCCACCGGTGCCGGCTGGCGGCCGCGCGGATAGCGCGGGCCGGCGGGGATGTCGGACGGGATCTGGTACATCGCCAGCACCGCGGCATCGGATTCGTGCTGCGGCCGGTCGGCGGTGATGTTGGGCGCGATCCTGGCGACATAGCGCCGCGTTTCCGTCGGCAGGCTGCGGTTGCGGAAGGCATAGTCCTCGAAGCGCCGCGGCCCGGCATTGTAGGCGGCCAGGAAGCCGGGCGCGCCATACAGGTCGTACATCTCGCGGATATAGGCGGTGCCGGCCATGATGTTGTCGTAGGGGTGGTAGGGGTCGTCATCCAGCCCGTGGCGCTGGCGCAGCTCCTCATAGGTGGCGGGCATCACCTGCATCAGCCCCATGGCGCCGGCGCCGGAGGTGGTGAGCCTGCCGCCCTGGTACTGCTTGCCGCCGGATTCCACGCGCATCACCTCGCGGATCCAGCGCTGCGGCACGTCGAACCGGGCCGCGGCCTTGACGATATAGGGCCCCCATGGGTCTTCCGGCGGGCCTGGCGGGGAGTAGTCGCCCTTGGCGTGGGCGGCGTAGTCGCTGGCCGTGCGCGCGACATGGGTCCTGGAGGAACAGGCTGCCAGCAGGCCGATGGCCGCCAGGCAGAAAACCAGCCGCAGGGTCGCCACGGGAAGCCAGGGGAACATCATGCGGCGTATTCTCCGGCTCGGGCGCCCCGGTGCAGCCGGGGAGATGGGTTGTCTCACGTAGAGCGGGACCGGGGCCCTGGGGGCCTCCGTTCAACGACAAACACAGCAAACCTGCTTAAGCCATTATCGCAAAGGCAGATGCGAGGCAACCGTTTCCGATGCCCTGATCCGGCCGCAAATGGCGCGCAGAAGATGCGCCGGCCGGCGAAGCCGTGCTACAGCCGTGCCGCTGCGCAGGAGAATGCCGATGATTGCACCTGTCCGATCCCTGTTTGCCGTGGCCGGCCTGGCCGCCGCGTTGGCGCTCGGCGCCTGCGCGCCGCGCAATACCAACACCACCTATGGCGCCGCCGATATCGGCCGCACCGCGCAGGTGAGCTACGGCGTGATCGTCTCGATGCGCCCGGTGACGATCCAGGGCGGGCGTTCCGGCGTCGGCACGCTGGGCGGGGCGGCGGCCGGCGGGGTGGCCGGCAGCTTCATCGGCGGCGATCCGCGCAGCAATGTCCTCGGCGCGATCGGCGGCGCCATCATCGGCGGGCTGGCCGGCAGCGCGGTGGAGGGCTCGGCCAGCACCGGCCAGGCGATGGAATTCATCATCCGCGAGGATTCCGGGCAGACCATTTCGGTGGTGCAGACCAACGAGGAGGGCTTCCAGCCCAATGAGCGCGTGGTGCTGACCCGCGGCGCCCGCACGCGCATCGCGCGTGTCGCTGGTTAAGCTGACGCGCATCGCGCGTGTCGCTGGTTAAGCTGACGCCCATCGGCGGATAGGCCCGCCGCCATTGCCCTGGCAGGGTGGATCGGCTATCGCGCCGGGCAATGACCGCCTCCTCCCATCTGCAGCCGAGCGAGCACGCGAGCCTGGACCTGTCGGCGAACCAGCGCTGGTCCGAACGCCATCGCTCCGCCTGGCGCGACGTGCGCGAGGGCCTGGCGCAATGGCCGCTGGTCTGGACCCTGGCATGGCTGGATATCCGCCTGCGCTACCGCGGGTCGTTGCTGGGGCCGTTCTGGCTGACCCTGTCCACCGGCGCCATGGTGGGCGCGATGGGCTTTCTGTACGCCGTGCTGTTCCGCCTGGAGTTGCGCGACTACATCCCGTTCCTGGCGCTGTCGCTGGTGTTGTGGAACTTCCTGGCCGCCCTGGTCGGCGACAGCTGCGTCGCCTTCACCTCCAACGAGGGCATGATCCGATCGGTGCGGATGCCGTTCACGCTGTATGCGGCGCGGATCGTGGTGCGCAACCTGGTGGTGCTGGCGCATAACGCGGTGGTGGTGCTGGTGGTGTACCTGCTGTTGTGGAGCTGGCCGGGGGCGACGGCGCTGCTGGCGATCCCCGGGCTGGTGCTGTGGCTGGTCACGGCGCTGGCGGTGGCGCTGCTGCTGGGCGCGATCTGCGCGCGGCTGCATGACATTCCGCCGATCGTGGCCAGCGTGATGCAGATGGCGTTCTTCATCAGCGCGGTGATCTGGAAGCCGGAGCAGCTGGCCGAGCGCGAATGGGTCATGGTGTTCAACCCGTTCTTCTGCCTGCTGGAAGTGGTGCGCGGCCCGCTGATCGGCGTGGTGCCCAGCGCGCTGATCGCCGCGGCGGCAGCAGGCTACGCGGTGACGCTGTGCGGGGTTGCCTGGGTGGTGTTCGCGCGGGTGCGCGGGCGGATCGCGTTCTGGCTGTGACGACGCAAGTGAGCATCCCGGCAGCGATCGATGTCGAAGAGCTGAGCATCAGCTTTCCGCTGTACCACGGCAATGCCCGCAGCCTGAAGAAGACGGTGCTGTCCACCGTGACGGGGCGGATGGCCGCCGATTCCCGCAACCGGGTGGTGGTGGAGGCGCTGCGCGGCATCGACCTGAAGCTGCGCCCCGGCGACCGGCTGGCGCTGGTGGGCGGCAACGGGGCGGGCAAGACCACGCTGCTGCGGGCGCTGGCCGGGATCTACGAGCCGGTGGCCGGGCGGATGCGGGTGCAGGGCTCGCTGAACGCGCTGCTGGACCCCAATCTGGGCATGAATCCGGAGCTGACCGGGCGCGAGAACATCGTGCTGCGCGGGCTGTTCTTCGGCCTGGACAAGCAGGCCATTGCCGGGCTGGCCGAGGATGTCGCCGCCTTCGCCGAACTGACCGATTTCCTCGACCTGCCGGTGCGCATCTATTCCTCCGGCATGATCGTGCGGCTGGGCTTCGCGCTGGCCACCGCGGTGCGCCCGCAGGTGCTGCTGATGGACGAGTGGTTCCTGGCCGGCGATGCCGCGTTCATGGAGAAGGCGCGGGTGCGGCTGGAGAACCTGGTGCGCGGGGTGGAGATCCTGGTGCTGTCGTCGCACATGGCCGATGTGGTGCAGCAATGGTGCACGCGGGCGATCTGGATGGACCAGGGGCGCATTCGCGCCGACGGGCCGCCGGACGAGGTGCTGGAGCAGTATCTTGGCCATCCCGTGCGGGTGCCGCCGGCAACGTAGGAAGAAAGTTGTTCTTTTTTGAAAAAAAGAACCAAAAAACTTTCATCATTTGCACTCGGCAGGAATGGATTAAAGTCTTTTTGCTTCTTTTTCTTCAGAAAAAGAAGGCCTTTCTTGGATTTTTCGCAGGGAGTTCGCGATGCGCCTTTTCACCGACTGGCATTCCCTGCCGGAAGAGGCGCGCGGCGCCAGCGTGGCGCTGGGCAATTTCGACGGCGTGCATCGCGGCCATGCCCAGGTGCTGCGCGGCGCCGCCGCGGCGCGGCCCGACCTTCGCCTGGCGGTGCTGACCTTCGAGCCGCATCCGCGCGAGGTGTTCCGGCCGGACGACCCGCCCTTCCGCCTGACGCTGTCCACCGAGCGCGCGGCAGCACTGGCCGCCCATGGCGTGGATTTCGTCTATGAGATGCACTTCGACCACGCCGTCAGCCTGATGACCGCCGAGGCGTTCGTGGCCGAGGTGCTGCATGGCGGGCTGGGCGCGCGCCACCTGGCCTGCGGGCTGGATTTCGCCTTCGGTCATCGCCGTGGCGGCGACGTGGCGTTCCTGGCCACCGCGGCGGCGGCGCGCGGCATCGGACTGACGGTGGTGCCGCCGCTATCCGATGCCGAGGGCGTGATCTCCTCCACCCGCATCCGCCGGGCATTGCAGGATGGCTACCCCGAGAGGGCGACGGCGGAGCTGGGAAGGGCCTGGGCGATCCGCGGCGTGGTGGCGCATGGCGACAAGCGCGGGCGCACGATCGGCTTTCCCACCGCCAATGTGGCACTCGGCCGCCACCTGGAGCCGGCGCGGGGGGTCTATGCCGTGATGGTGGCGCTGCCGGACGGCAGTTGCCGCAAGGGGGTGGCCAATATCGGCCGGCGGCCGACGGTGAACGAGGGGCCGGAGAGCCGGCTGGAGGTCCATCTGTTCGACTTCGCCGGCGACCTCTATGGCCAGGAGATCGGCGTGGCGCTGCATGCCTATCTGCGCGGCGAGCAGAAATTCGCCGGGCTGGACGCGCTGAAGGCGCAGATCGCCGTGGATGCCGAAGGGGCGCGGGCGCTGCTGGCGGCGGGCGGCTAGGCCCCCGCTTGCCGCGGCGCCGCCGCGGCGCCATAATCCCGGCCATGCATGGGATCGCCATAGCGCGAATTAGCCGCCCGGCCGCTCGCTAGAGCGCCGGGTTCGAACGCGCATCCCATTTCCCTGACGGCCGCCTGGCCGTGCGAGACCCATCCCATGACCGACCAGACCCCGACCCCGTCCCCTGGCACGGCCCCCGGCCGCGACTATCGCAGCACGGTGTTCCTGCCTGCCACCGATTTCCCGATGCGCGGCGACCTGCCGAAGAAGGAGCCGGGCATGCTGGCGCGGTGGGAGGCGATGGGGCTGTGGGACCGGCTGCGGGCGCAGTCCCGCGGCCGGCCGCCGTTCATCCTGCATGACGGCCCGCCCTATGCCAACGGCAACCTGCATATCGGCACGGCGCTGAACAAGATCCTGAAGGACGTGGTCAACCGGGCGCGCCAGATGGGCGGCTACGACGCCAACTACATCCCCGGCTGGGACTGCCACGGCCTGCCGATCGAGTGGAAGATCGAGGAGCAGTACCGCGCCGAGAAGCGCGACAAGGACGCCGTGCCGGTGCTGGATTTCCGCGCCGAGTGCCGGGCCTATGCCGCGCACTGGATGGCGGTGCAGGAGCAGGAGTTCCGCCGCCTGGGGGTGCTGGCCGACTGGCCGAACCGCTACGCCACCATGGACCTGCCGAGCGAGGCGGCGATCTCGGCCGAGATCGGGCGGTTCCTGATGAACGGCGCGCTGTATCGCGGCCTGCGCCCGGTGATGTGGTCGCCGGTGGAGAAGACCGCGCTGGCCGAGGCGGAGATCGAATACCACGACCACAAGAGCGACACGGTGACGGTGCGGTTCCCGATCGTGTCGTCCCCGGTTGCCGGCCTGAAGGGTGCCGCGATCGCGATCTGGACGACCACGCCGTGGACCATGCCGGGCAACCGGGCGGTGGCACTGGGCGAGGACATCGACTACGCGGTGGTGCGCATCGACAGCATCCGCGACGGATCGCTGGCCGTGGCCGGCGAGCGGGTGCTGGTGGCCCTCGCCCTGCTGCCGCAGTTCTGCGAGACGGCGGGGGTGGAAACCCACCATGTGCTGCGTGTCCACCAGGGGCGCGACCTGCTCGGCACGGTCTGTGCCCATCCGCTGCGCGGGCGCGGCTATGACCATGACGTGACGGTGTACTCGGCGGACTACGTCACCACCGAGGCCGGCACCGGCTTCGTGCATATCGCGCCCGGCCATGGCGAGGAGGATTTCGAGCTTGGCCGCACCCATGGGATCGAGGTGCCGGACACCGTCGGCGAGGATGGCACCTTCAACGCCTGGGTGCCGCAGTTTGCCGGGCTGCACGTGTACAAGGCGGCCGGTGCGATCGGCGCCGCGCTGGCCGAGGCCGGCGGGCTGCTGGCGCGCGGCACGCTGGTGCATTCCTATCCGCATTCCTGGCGCAGCAAGGCGCCGCTGATCTTCCGCGCCACGCCGCAATGGTTCATCCGCATGGATGGCCCGGAAGCGATCCGCGAAAAGGCGCTGAAGGCGATCGCCGACACCGTCTTCGTGCCCGACCAGGGGCGCAACCGCATCGGCAGCATGGTGGCCAGCCGGCCGGACTGGTGCATCAGCCGCCAGCGCGCCTGGGGCGTGCCGATCGCGGTGTTCGTGGAGAAGGCGACCGGCCAGGTGCTGCGCGACCAGGCGGTGGTGGACCGCGTCACCGCGGCGTTCCACGCCGAGGGGGCGGATGCCTGGTATGCCTCGCCGCCGGCGCGGTTCCTGGGCGCGGGGCGCGACCCCGCCGATTACGAACAGGTGTTCGACATCGTCGATGTCTGGTTCGAGAGCGGCTCCACCCACGCCTTCGTGCTGGAGGCGCGCGGCCTGCCGTGGCCGGCCGACCTGTATCTTGAGGGCTCGGACCAGCATCGCGGCTGGTTCCATTCCTCGCTGCTGGAATCCGTCGGCACGCGCGGGGTGGCGCCGTTCAAGGCGGTGCTGACGCATGGCTTCGTGATGGACGAGCAGGGGCGCAAGATGTCCAAGTCGCTCGGCAACGTCACCGCGCCCGACGAGGTGACGCAGCAGTTCGGGGCGGACATCCTGCGGCTGTGGGTGATGTCGTCGGACACCGCCGAGGACATGCGCATCGGCCGCGAGATCCTCAAGCAGCAGACCGAATTGTACCGCCGGCTGCGCAACACGCTGCGCTGGCTGCTCGGCTCGCTGGACGGGTTTTCCGCCGCCGAGCGCGTGCCGGAGGCCGACATGCCGGAGTTGGAGCGCTGGGTGCTGCACCGCATGGCCGAGCTGGACGCGCTGATCCGGGGCGCGGTGGAGAGCTATGACTGGACCGGGGTGTACGCCGCCGTGCACAGCTTCTGCGCCGCCGATCTGAGCGCCTTCTACTTCGACATCCGCAAGGACGCGCTGTACTGCGACCGGCCGGACAGCCTGCGGCGGCAGGCGTCGCGCACGGTGCTGGACCATCTGCACCGGGCGCTGTGCACCTGGCTGGCGCCGGTGCTGGTGTTCACCGCCGAGGAGGCGTGGTGCGCGCGGTTCGGCAGCGATGGCAGCGTGCACCTGCAGGATTTCCCCGCCATCCCCGCGTCCTGGCGCGACGATGCGCTGGGGGCGAAATGGGCCGAGATCCGCGAGCTGCGCCGGCTGGGGACCACCGAGCTGGAGGCGATGCGGGCGGAGAAGCGCATCGGCTCGTCCAACCAGGCGGTGGTGACCATGGCCTTGCCGGACGCCCAGGCCGGGCTGCTCTCGGCGGGGGCCTGGGCCGATATCCTGATCGTCGCCGGTGCCACGGTGGAAGCCGCCGCCGTGGCGGGCGCGCGCGCCGGGGTGGCGGAGGGGACGAAGTGCGAGCGGTGCTGGAAGGTGCTGGCGGAGGTCGGCCAGGTGGCGGCGCATCCCACGCTGTGCCGGCGCTGTGCCGATGCGGTGGAGTCGGGCCTGGTGTGCCGGGCGGCGTGATGACACGCCTTCCGGGCGGTAAGATGGCACGCCTTCCGGCGTGGGGCGCCGCCATGGCGCTGGCCACGCTGGCGGCCGACCAGGCCAGCAAGTGGTGGGTGCTGGAGGTGTTCGACCTGCCGGGCCGCGCCTCGGTTTCGGTGCTGCCGGTGCTGAACCTGACCATGGTGTGGAACCGGGGCGTGACCTTCGGGCTGCTCAGCAGCGACGCCGCGTGGTCCACCGCGGTGCTGTCGGCGGTGGCGCTGGCGGTGGTGGTGGCACTCGGGGTGTGGCTGCGCCGGGCCGAGCGGCTGGGCGTGGCGCTGGCGCTGGGGGCGGTGGCCGGCGGGGCGGTGGGCAACGTGATCGACCGGCTGCGCTTCGGCGCGGTGGTGGATTTCATCCATGCCCATGCCTGGGGCTGGTCGTGGTATGTGTTCAACCTCGCCGACGCCGCGATCGTCTGCGGTGTCGGCGTGCTGCTGCTCGACTCGCTGCTGGCCGGGCGGCCGCGCCGTGATGCCCCACCTGATATCCCCGCGCCTTGATGCCGACACGCCGCCAAGCTAAGCAGGACGCCATGCGCCAGACCCAGCTTCGTGCCAGCCGCCTCCTCGCCGCCACCCTCGCCCTGCCGCTGCTGAGCGGCTGCGCCGGCGACGACCTGTCCCGCGCCTTCGGCCTGCAGCGCGACGCGCCGGACGAGTTCCAGGTGACCACCCGCGCGCCGCTGTCGATGCCGCCGGATTTCGCGCTGCGCCCGCCCCGCCCCGGAACGCCGCGGCCGCAGGAGCAGACCGCGCGCGGCGCGGCCGAGGCGGTGCTGGCGCCGCAGGCCGTCCTGTCCGGGCAAACTGCGCCGACAACGCCGGGCACGTCGGCGCTGTTGCAGGCCGCCGGACCGCCGGCGCCGGCCGATATCCGCGCCAAGGTGGACGAGGAATCGTCGCTGGACCGGCCGTCGCGCGGGCTGGCGGACCGGCTGATGTTCTGGCGCAAGCCGGCGACGCAGGGCGCGGGGCTGGGCATCGACCCGGCGCGCGAGGCGCAGCGCCTGCGCGAAAACGCCGCCCTGGGCCAGAACGTGACCGAGGGCGACAGCCGGATCATCCAGCCACGCTCGCGCAGCCTCCTCGACCGGCTGTTCTGAGGGCGCGCTTCAGCCCTACGCAGCCGCATTCGACGTGGGGGCCGTGATCCGCATCGTCAGCAAGCAAGAAATCGCCACAAAGAGGCGGAGAGGCGGAGAGAAGGTGTCCTCTCCGCCTCTCCGCCTCTTTGTGATTCCTGTTTTTGCTGCCGGCTGTTCTGAGGGCGCAGCTTAAGCCCGGGCGGGAAATGCGCTATCCTGAGCCATGCCCCGCGAATCGCCGCCGCCCTCTTCGAGTCTGACAGAAGCCCCCAGCCTGGCCGAAGCCTGGGCCCGCCTGGCGGCCCTGGCCGCGCGGCCTGGGGCGGGGGATATTCGCGCGCTGTTCGCCGCCGATCCGGGCCGCGCGGCGCGCTGCACGGCGATGCTGGACGACCTGACGCTGGACTGGTCCAAGACCGCCATCGACGCGCAGGCCCATGCCGCGCTGCTGGCGCTGGCCGAGGCGACGGGGCTGGGCGGGTTCCGCGACCGGCTGTTCGCCGGGGCGGCGGTGAACGTCTCCGAAGGACGCGCGGCGATGCACATGGCGCTGCGCAGCCCCCGCGATGCCGGGCTGCACGCGGTGCATGACGGCGGCATCGACGCGGCCAGCCGGATGGCGGCGGCCGAGCGGGCGCGGATGGCGGATTTCGTCGCCCGGGTGCATGACGGACGCCTGCGCGGCGCCACCGGCGAGCGCTTCACCACGGTGCTGAACATCGGCATCGGCGGCTCCGACCTCGGCCCGCGCATGGTGACCGAGGCGCTGACGATGGTCGGCGGCGGGGTGATGGCGGCGCATTTCCTCTCCAACGTCGATGGCCACGCCTTCGCCGGGCTGGCCCGCCAGCTGGACCCGGCGCGCACCCTGGTGCTGGTGGCCTCGAAGACCTTCACCACCCAGGAGACGATGACCAACGCCGCCGCCGCGCGCGCATGGCTGGTCGCCGGGTTGGGGGAGGCGGGGGGCGAGGCGGCGGTGGCGGCGCATTTCGTGGCGCTGTCCGCCAACGAGGCCGCGGCGGCGGCGTTCGGCATCGGCGCCGAGCGGGTCTTCGGCTTCCGCGACTGGGTGGGCGGGCGGTATTCGCTGTGGTCCGCCGTCGGGCTGTCGATCGCGCTGGCCGCCGGCTGGGCGCAGTTCGCCGCCCTGCTGGACGGCGCCTGGGCGATGGACCAGCATTTCCGCACCGCGGCACCGGCGGAGAACCTGCCGGTGCTGCTGGCGCTGGTCGGCATCTGGCATGTCAACGCGATGGGCTACCGCGCGCAGTGCATCCTGCCGTACGACGCCCGGCTGCACCGCTTCGCCGCGCATTTGCAGCAGGTGGAGATGGAGAGCAACGGCAAGTCGGTGCTGCTGGATGGCAGGGCCGCGCTGCACGCCACCTGCCCGGTGGTGTTCGGCGAACCCGGCACCGATGCGCAGCACAGCTTCATGCAGCTGGTCCACCAGGGCACCACGCCGGTGCCGGTCGATTTCCTGCTGGCCGCCCGGCCCGACCACGACCGCGACGACGCGCACCGCATCCTGGCCGCCAATGCCTTCGCCCAGGCCGAGGCGCTGCTGGCGGGCAAGTCCCGGACGGCGGTGGAGGCGGAGATGCGCGCGGCCGGCGCCGATGCCGAAACCATCGCCGCGATCGCGCCGCACCGGGTGTTTTCCGGCAACCGGCCGAGCACGACCATCCTGTTCCGCCGGCTGGATGCCCATACGCTGGGGCGGCTGGTGGCGCTGTACGAGCACAAGGTGGCGGTGCAGGGCTGCATCTGGGGCGTGAACAGCTTCGACCAGTGGGGGGTGGAGTTGGGCAAGGTGCTGGCCGGCGGCATCGGCCGCGAGCTGGCCGGCGAGGCAGTGGGGGCGCATGATTTCTCCACCGCGGCGCTGATCGCCCGGTTCCGTGCCTTGCGCGAGGGCTAGACATGCGGTCGGGCCGCATTCGCCTGCTGCCGGAGGCGACGGTCAACCGGATCGCCGCCGGCGAGGTGATCGAGCGGCCGGCCGCCGCCCTGCGCGAACTGGTGGAGAACGCGCTGGATGCCGGGGCGACGCGCATTTCCGTCGCCATCGACGGCGGCGGCATCGCGCGCATCGAGGTGGAGGATGACGGCATCGGCATGACGGCCGG
>JADLHF010000257.1 GCA_020848935.1 Acetobacteraceae bacterium | reverse complement strand
GGAACATGGTTTTCACCAGTTCGGCCAGGCGGGTGCCGACATGGCCGAGGCCGATGATGCCGATGGTCTTGTCCAGCGCGTTGCGGCCGATGAAGGCGGCGCGGTCGTGGACCAGGGTGCGGCGCATGGCGCGGTCGATCTCGCCGATGCGCTTGGTGAGGTTCAGCAGCAGGGCGAGGGCGTGTTCGGCCACGCCTTCGGCATTGCCGCCGGCCTGGTTGACGGCGAGCACGCCGGCGGCGGTGCAGGCATCGACATCGACGGTGTCGTAGCCGGCGCCGTTGGAGGAGACCACCAGCAGGTTCGGGCAGCGTTTCAGCAGGTCTTCATGGGCGAAGAAGCGGGGGGCGAGTTCGTCGCGCGAGGCGCCGATCTGGAAGGCGTGGGCGGCGGCGAGCACCGGGGCGGCTTCGGTGTCCGGCGAGTCGTTCTCCAGCTTGTCGAGGCGGATGTCGGGCTGGGCGGCCAGCAGGTCGTTGAAGATCGTGTGGGCGACGTATTTGACGTAGAAGACGCGCTTGGTGTTGGTGGCCATGGGGCGGGGGTTCCGGCGGTGTGGGAGGTTCGCCCCAGGCTACACGGCGGCGGCGCGGCTGCAAACGCGGCCCGGTCGTGTATCGGGCGCGCTGGTCCGGGCGGGCAATCCGGGCTAAGCGCTGCGGACAACCAGAGGGATACCAGGGCCATGGCGGCGGGCGGAACCACCACGATCACGCTGGAAGAGAACGAGGTCGCGCTGATCATCGGCGAGGAGGAGGGCGCCATGTCGGTGCGCGTCGTCTCGGCCACCGAGGTGGAGGACGGGGCCGACGAGATCGGGGCGGCGCCGGAGATCGTGCTGGCGCTGGCGATGCGGCTGCTGAAGGACCCGGAGTTCCATGACGAGGTGCTGGAGTGGTACTACGCGCAGGATGATGACGATGATGAGGATGAGAAGTAAGCAAGGCCTTCTTTTTCTGAAGAAAAAGAAGCAAAAAGACTTTTTTTCATTTGTCTGGGGCTGCTGCGCGGCTTACGGGTGAAAGTTTTTTGGTTCTTTTTTTCAAAAAAGAACGCGCTTGCTTCTTGCTTTCGATGGACGGAGCACCCCTCTCCCCCAAGGGGAGAGGGGATTTTTGCTAATCGCCGATGGCGGCGCCCATCTTCTCGGCCAGGGTGGGCAGGGTTTGGGCGCGGCGGGGCGAGAGCAGGCGTTGCAGGCGTTCGAGGTAGAGATAGACGATGGGCGTGGTGTAGAGCGTCAGCACCTGGCTGACGGCGAGGCCGCCGACCATGGCGAAGCCGAGGGGGCGGCGCAGTTCGGAGCCGGGGCCCTCGCCGAACATCAGCGGCAGGCCGGTGAACAGGGCGGCCATGGTGGTCATCATGATCGGGCGGAAGCGCAGCAGGCAGGCCTGGCGGATGGCGTCGTGGGGGGTGGCGCCGTCGCGCCGTTCGGCGGAGATGGCGAAATCGACCATCATGATGCCGTTCTTCTTGACGATGCCGATCAGCAGCAGCACGCCGATGATGGCGATGACCGAGAGGTCGTAGCCGAAGGCCATCAGGATCAGGAAGGCGCCGAGGCCGGCCGAGGGCAGGGTGGAGAGGATGGTCAGCGGCAGGATGTAGCTTTCGTACAGGATGCCCAGGATGATGTAGACGGTGATCAGGGCCGCGGCGATCAGGTAGGGCTGGCTGGCGAGCGAGGCCTGGAACGCCTGGGCGGTGCCCTGGAAGGTGCCCTGGACGGAGATCGGCACGCCCATTTCGCGCACCGCGCGGCTGACCGCCTCGACCGCCTGGCCGAGGGCGACGCCGTCGGCGAGGTTGAAGCTGAGGGTGACCGCGGGGAACTGCATCTGGTGGCTGATCGATAGCGGGGCGGTCCTGGAGGTGTCCACCTTGACGAAGGTGGAGAGCGGCACCGGGACGCCGGCGGCGGAGCGGACGAAGAGCTTGTCGAGGATGGCGAGGTCGCCCTGCATTTCGGGCAGCACCTCGACGATCAGCTTGTAGGTGTTGACCTGGGTGAAATACTGGGTGACCTGGCGCTGGCCGAGGGCGCTGTACAGCGTGTCGTCGATGGCGGTGGGGTTGATGCCGAAGCGGGCGGCGGCGTCGCGGTCGATGGTGAGGATGGCGGTGGTGCCGCCGCTCTGCTGGTCGGTGGCGAGGTCGCGCAGGATGGGAATGGTGCGCAGCTTGGCCAGGATGCGCGGGGCCCAGGAATACAGCTCGTCGGTGTCCGCGCTTTGCAGGGTGTACTGGTATTGGGTCTTGCTGACGCGCCCGCCGATGCGCACGTCCTGGCCGGCGGAGAGGAAGGTCTGCACGCCTTCGAGGCGGGCGAATTGCGGGCGCAGCCGGGCGATGACCTGCTGGGCGGTGACCTTGCGTTCGGCCCAGGGCTTCAGCGAGATGAAGAAGCGGGCGTTGTTGTTGGTCTGGCCGAACTGGCCGGCGCCGACGGCGGTGGTGTAGTTGGCGATGGCGGGGTCGCGCGACAGCACGTCGCCGACCATCAGGGTGCGCTTCTGCATCTCGGCAAACGAGATGTCCTGGCTGCCCTCGGCGATGCCCATCAGCATGCCGTTGTCCTGTTCGGGGAAGAAGCCCTTGGGGATGATGATGAACAGGGTGACCGTGCTGGCGACGGTGGCGAAGAAGACCAGCAGGGTGATGAACTGGAAGCGCAGCGCGATGTCCAGCGTGCGGCGGTAGCCGGCCAGCAGCCCGTCGAAGCCGCGTTCGACGATGCGGTACAGCAGGTTGTGCTCGCCGTGGTGGCTGCGCAGGAAGCGCGAGCACATCATCGGGGTGAGGGTGAGCGAGACGAACATGCTGACCAGCACGGCGATGGTCACCGTCATGGCGAATTCGCGGAACAGCCGGCCGACGATGCCGCCCATCAGCAGCAGCGGGATGAACACGGCGATCAGCGACATGCTGATGGAGACGATGGTGAAGCCGATCTCGCCGGCACCCTTGATCGCGGCCTCGAACGGGCGTTCGCCGTTCTCGATGTGGCGGTAGATGTTCTCCAGCACCACGATGGCGTCGTCGACGACGAAGCCGACGGCGATGGTGAGCGCCATCAGGGAGAGGTTGTTGAGGCTGTAGTCGAGCAGGTACATCGCGGCGAAGGTGCCGATCAGGGCGATCGGCACGGTGATGCTGGGGATGATGGTGGCCCAGAGGTTGCGCAGGAACAGGAAGATCACCATCACCACCAGCGTGACGCTGAGCATCAGGGTGAACTCGACCTCCTCCAGCGAGTGCTGGATGGTGTAGGTGCGGTTGACCATGTCGGTGACGGTGACCGAGGGGGGGATCAGGGCCTGCAGCCGCGGCAGTTCGGCCTTGATGCGGGCCACCGTGTCGACGATGTTGGCGTTGGCCTGCTTGAAGATGATGAGCTGGACGCCGCGGCGGCCGTTCTGGTAGCCGGCGACCTTGAGGTTGTCGGCCGCCTCGATGGCGCGGCCGACATCGCGCACGCGCACCGGGGCGCCGTTGCGGTAGGCGATGATCAGGCGGTCGTATTCCTCGGGCCTGGTGAGCTGGTCGTTGGCATAGATGGTGAAGTTGCGCAGGGCGCCGTCGATGTTGCCCTTGGGGGCGTTGGCGGTGGCGGTGGCGAGCGAGCCGCGGACATCCTCGATGGTGAGGCCCATGGCGGCGAGGCGGGAGGGGTCGAGCTGGACGCGCACGGCGCGCTTCTGCTGGCCGCTGATGAAGACCTGGGACACGCCGGTGATGGTGGAGATCTGCTGGGCGAGGATGTTGTCGGCGTAGTCGTTGACGTCGATCAGCGGCAGCTCGTCGGACTGGACGGCCAGGATCAGGATGGGGCTGTCGGACGGGTTGCTTTTCCAGAAGGTGGGGGGCGTGGGCAGGTTGCGCGGCAACTGGCCGGTGGCCGAGGTGATCTTGGCCTGGACGTCGAGGGCGGCGGCGTCGATGGCGCGGTTGAGGTCGAACTGGATGGTGATCTGGGTCTGGCCCTGGACCGAGTTGGAGGTCATCTGGGCGACGCCCTGGATCTGGGCGAACTGGCGTTCCAGCGGCTGGGCGACCGCGGTGGCCATGGTCTCCGGGCTGGCGCCGGGGAAGCTGGCGTTGACGCTGATGGTGGGGAATTCGACGCGCGGCAGTGGGGAGACCGGGAGCAGGGGCAGGGCGGCGACGCCGACCAGCACGATGGCGGCCATCAGCAGCGAGGTGCCGACCGGGCGGCGGATGAAGGGGGCCGAGAAGCTCATGGCTGGAATGCCTGGGGTGAAAGGGGGGTCAGCCGGCCGGGCGGGGGGCGGGGGTGTCCTTGGCAGATGGGGCGGCGGCCGGGGCGGTGTTGATGGTGACCTTGGCGCCGGCGCGCAGGCGGGACTGGCCGGCGACGACCACGCGGGCGCCTTCGTCGAGGCCGCGGCGGATCACCGCCAGGGTGCCGTCATCCTGGCCGAGCTCGACCGGGGACAGCGCCACGGTCTGGTCGGGGTTGATGGTGTAGACGAACAGGCCGGCGGGGCCGCGCTGGACGGCGCTGGAGGGCACGGTGATGACGCCGCGCTCCACTTCCAGGGTGAGGCGGATGTTGACGAACTGGCCGGGCCACAACTTGGTATCCCGGTTGGCGAAGACCGCCTTCATGCGGATGGTGCCGGTGGTGGCGTCGATGATGCTGTCGGTGGCGAGCAGCTCGCCCTGGGCCAGGATGGTGCGATCGTCGGGCGAGAGGGCGGCGACCGGCAGCTTGCCGCGGGCCATGGCGGCCTGGATGGCGGGCAGGGCGTCTTGCGGCAGGGTGAAGACGGCGACGATGGGGTGGATCTGGCTGATGGTGGCGATGGCGGTGTTGGTGTTGTCGGCGAAGCGGACGACGTTGCCGGGGTCGATGTTGCGCAGGCCCATGCGGCCGTCGAACGGGGCGGTGATGCTGGTGTAGTCGAGGTTGACCTGGGCGGATTTGACCGCGGCCTCGTCGGCGCGCGACTGGGCTTCGAGCTGGGCGACCTGGGAGGCGGCGGTGTCGAGCGCCTGGCGGGAGGCGAACTGGTTGCGGGCGAGGTCGGTGGCGCGGGCGAGGTTGAGGCGGGCGTTGGCCAGGGTGGCCTCGGTGACGGCGCGGCGGGCGGTGGCCTGGTCGAGGGCGGCCTGGTAGGGGCGGGGGTCGAGGCGGGCGAGCAGGTCGCCCTTCCTGACTTCCTGGCCCTCGGTGAACAGCACCTGGTCCAGCATGCCATCGACGCGCGGGCGGATGGCGGCGGACTGGTTGGCCTGCACGGCGCCGATGTTGCCCAGGACCACCGGGACGTCGCGCCGGGCGGCGGCGATGACGGAGACGGGTACGGCGGGGGGGGATTGGGCGAAAGCGGGCGGCGCGGCCAGCATGGCGGCGATGGCGGCCAGCAGTGCGGTGCGACGGGCGGGGCGGAGGCTGATCAAGTTGTGTTCGGCTCCTCATGCCCGGGGGCAGCAAGGCGACGCCCGGAACTGCGGCGACGCCCTGCGGCGCCAAGTCTAGGTTGGTGATGCGGCATGCGCGACCGGAATCAGCCGGGGGATGCCGGCGTAGGCGCCGCCGGCCGCGGCACCTGGCGCATGACCCGGATTGCTCAATCGCACACCACGCAGGCGTAACGCAACGGTGGCGTAGTGGTGACGGCGGCGGTGCTGCGTGAAATTACCGCCATCATACCAGCCCGCGTTGACCCACGAAGCATGGGTCAACGCGGAGTCCTTGCTTTGCGCGCGGCCCCCGGCCAGCCCCGCGCGCGACACCAACCCGCGCAACGGCCGGAAGAGTCGGCCGTTGCGCGGGTTGGCGTCAATCCGCCGCGATGCCCAGTGCCGCGCGGAACCGGACCGACAGGGCAGCGGCGTCGCGCGGGGGGAGGAAGCGGGGGACATCGGCGGGGGAGATCTTGACCACGGCGAAGAGCACCTCGCGGCGCAGGCGGGGGCGCAGGGTGGTGACCTGGGCCATGGTGGTGGCGGTGAGGGTGGTCTTCCAGCCGCAGGCGGCGGCGACGGCGGCGAGGTCGGTGCCCAGCGACGTGTGGCTGGGCTGGTGGCCGGTTTCGGCGAACTGGCCGTTGTCCATCACGGCGATGGACAGGTTGGCGGGGGCGCGGGCGGCGATGGTGGAGAGCGCGCCCATGCCCATCAGCGCCTCGCCGTCGCCGGTCAGCACCAGGACGCGGCGGGTGGGTTGGGCGAGGGCGACGCCGAGGCCGATCATGGCGGCGCCGCCCATGGCGCCCCAGAGGTAGAAATTCTCCGCGCGGTCGCCGGCGGCACCGGCGTCGTAGGTGGTGGAGCCGAGGCCGGTGACGACGAGAAGCTCGCCACCGGGGGTGTCAGCGGGGTCGCGCAGGAGTTCGGCGACGACGGCGCGGCGGTCCAGGCCGGTTTCATCTGAGCGGGGCATTATTCGGCTTCCTTCACGAAGACCTTGGCGCCGATCAGGCGTTGGCTGAACAGGACGGCGACGGGGATGGCGCTGCCGAAGGCCAGCGATGCCGAGGCGGCGACCATGTCGACGACCTCGTCCTTGGAGTCGGCGCGTTTGACGTGCACGCCCATTGCCTTGAGCACCGTCTCGGTGGCCGATCCCATCGGCACCTGCCAGCCGTTGAACTCGCCCCACTCGCCGCGCATGGTGATCAGGGTGAGGAACGGGGCGTGCATGGTGGTGGGCAGGCCGATCATGTTGATGGTGTTGCCGACGCCGGAGGACTGCATCAGCAGGCAGGCGCGCTGGCCGCCGAGATGGGCGCCGGCGGCAAGGGCGACGCCTTCTTCCTCGGTTGTGCAAACAACGACGTGCATGTCGTTGTCGGCATGGGCGAGTTCGATCAGGCGGGAATGGCCGGCATCGGGCACATAGGCGATCTGGCGCACGCCGGCTTTCTTCAGGGCGACATAGACGCCGTCCTGCCAGGATGTTGCAGTCATTGGGGGGTCCTCCTGGGCGTAATGTGCCTTGCCGTTGCGCGGCGCGCAAACCGGCCGTAATCCAATCGGAGCTATGGAGACAGCGATGGACCTGCACAGCCCGACCGACGATCCCCATGGTGAAATCCGCGACAGCGTGCGGCGGCTGTGTGCCGGGTTTCCCGGGGAGTACTGGCGCAAGCTGGACCAGGAGCGGGGCTATCCCACGGAATTCGTTCGCGCGCTGACCGAGGCGGGGTATCTGGGCGCGTTGATCCCCGAGGAGTTCGGCGGTGCCGGGCTGAACCTGTCGGCGGCGGCGGCGATCCTGGAGACGGTGCAGGCCGAGGGGTGCAACGGGGCGGCGTGCCATGCGCAGATGTACATCATGGGCACGATCCTGCGGCATGGCTCGCCGGCGCAGAAGAAGGCCTATCTGCCGAAGATCGCCACCGGGGCGTTGCGGTTGCAGGCCTTCGGCGTGACCGAGCCGACCAGCGGGACGGATACCACGAGCCTGCGGACCTTCGCGCGGCGCGAGGGGGACAAGTACATCGTCAACGGCCAGAAGGTGTGGACCAGCCGGGCGGAGCATTCCGACCTGATGCTGCTGCTGGCGCGCACCACGCCGAAGGAGCAGACGACCAAGCGGACCGAGGGGCTTTCGACGTTCATCGTCGATATGAAGCAGGCGCTGGGCAACGGGCTGACGATCCGGCCGATCCGCACGATGATGAACCATAATTCCTGCGAAGTCTTCTTTGATAACATGGAGGTGCCGGCCGAAAACCTGGTCGGCGTGGAGGGGCGGGGGTTCCGCTATATCCTGGACGGGATGAACGCCGAGCGGCTGCTGATTGCCAGCGAGTGCATCGGGGATGCCAAGTGGTTCATCGCCAAGGCCACTGAGTACGCCCGAAATCGCCAGGTGTTCGGGCGGCCGATCGGGCAGAACCAGGGGGTGCAGTTCCCGATCGCGCGGGCCTACGCGCAGATGCGGGCGGCCGAGCTGCTGGTGCGCGAGGGGGTGCGGAAGTTCGACGCCGGCGAGACGTGCGGGCCGGAGGCCAACATGGCGAAGATGCTGGCGGCCGAGGCGAGCTGGGCGGCGGGCGAGGCGTGCATCCAGACCCATGGCGGCTTCGGGTTCGCGGAAGAATATGATATTGAACGAAAATTCCGCGAGACGCGGTTGTATCAGGTGGCGCCGATCAGCACCAATCTGATCCTGTCCTACGTGGCCGAGCATGTGCTCGGGTTGCCGCGGAGTTACTGAAGCAAGGAAGGATCTTCTTTTTCTGAAGAAAAAGAAGCAAAAAGACTTTTATCCATTTTGTTGATGGTCTTTCATTGCTAATGGGTAGAAGTTTTTTGGTTCTTTTTTTCAAAAAAGAACATTCTTCCTTGCCTTGAATCTACTGAAAGGAACTACGAATGTCAGCCGCGAAGCCCTTGGAAGGATTGCTGGTTGTTGCCATGGAGCAGGCTGTGGCGGCGCCGTATTGCTCGTCGCGGCTGGCTGATGCCGGGGCGCGGGTGATCAAGATCGAGCGGGCGGAGGGGGATTTCGCGCGCGGCTACGATGCGGCGGCGAAGGGGCAGTCGAGCTATTTCGTCTGGCTGAACCGGGGCAAGCAGAGCCTGGTGGCCGATATCAAGAAGCCCGAT
Source organism: Acetobacteraceae bacterium (assembly GCA_020848935.1). GTDB lineage: Bacteria > Pseudomonadota > Alphaproteobacteria > Acetobacterales > Acetobacteraceae > CAMDGX01. The sequence continues at coordinate 25,839 of JADLHF010000257.1, read as the reverse complement.
GATCTCGCGTTGTTGCAGCGGATCCTGGCGAAGGCGGATGTGTTCATCCAGAACCTGGCGCCGGGGGCGGCGGCGCGGGCGGGGCTGGGTTCGTCGGCGTTGAGAGAGGGCAACAAGCGGCTGATCACAGTGGATATTTCCGGCTATGGCGAGCGCGGGGAGTATGCCGATATGAAGGCCTATGACCTGTTGGTGCAGGCGGAGTCCGGGCTGGCGAGTGTGACCGGGCGGGCGGAGGGGCCGGGGCGGGTGGGGGTTTCGGCCTGCGACATCGCCTGTGGCATGGCGGCGCATGCGGCGATTCTGGAGGCGCTGATTGCGCGTGGGATCAACGGGTTGGGCAAGGGCATTGAGGTCAGTCTGTTCGACGGGATGGCGGACTGGATGAATGTTCCCTTGATGTTTTTCGAGGGCACCGGGCGGGCGCCGGAGCGGATGGGGTTGGCGCATCCGTCGATCTCGCCGTACGGGGCGTTTCCGACCAAGGACGGGTCGCTGGTGCTGATTTCGATCCAGAACGAGCGCGAATGGGCTGATTTCTGTACGCATTTCATGCTGGAGCCGGCGCTGCCGCAGCGGCCGGGGTTCGAGACCAACGTGGTCCGGGTGGCGAACCGGGCGATGGTGGACGGATATATCGGCGAGGTCTTCATGACGCTGACGCGCGACGAGGCGGCGGCGCGGTTGCGGGTGTCCAAGACGGCCTATGGCTTCGTGAACGGGGTGGCGGAGTTCGCGAAGCATCCCGCGTTGCGGCGGATCACGGTGGCGACGCCGGCCGGGCCGGTGGCGGTGGCGGCACCGCCGGCGATCCTGAGCGACGGGCCGCGGACGTACGGGGCGGTGCCGGCGATCGGGAGCCATACGGCGGAAATCCGCAAGGAGTTTGGTGGGTGAAGGAGGAAGGAAGGTCTTCTTTTTCTGAAGAAAAAGAAGCAAAAAGACTTTTATTTATTTGGAATGGATGATGAAATAACGGAAATTCTTAAGTAGTGAAAGTTTTTTGGTTCTTTTTTTCAAAAAAGAACATCCTTCCTAGAATCTAGACCTGCTGACGGGACGGCCGGAGCGGGCGAGTGGGCCGCTGGCGGGGCGGCCGGCGGTGTTCCAGGCATTGCGGGAGAAGGCGTTGCTGGTGAAGGCATTGGCCTGGTGCAGGCCGAGGCCGACGCCGCCGCGGCGTTGTTCCTCGGGCCAGATTGCGGCGACGCGACGTTGATAGAATTCGCCGCGTTCGGGGGTGGCGGAGTGATAGAAGGCGGTGGCGCGGGTCCAGTCGCGGGTGGTGGCGTAGAGCTCGGTGAGGTAGCGGGCGGCATAGGCGGCGTTGGCGGCGGGGTCGAAGGCCTGTTCCAGCGAGGCGAAGGCGGCGGGGTGATGGTACAGGTTGACCTGCATGCAGCCGACATCGATGGAGCGGACGCCGCGGGCCTGGAGCGTGCGCACGGCGGCCAGGGCGGCGGCCTTGGTTTCGAAATACTGGCCGGTGCCTTCGGCATTGATGGTCCAGGGCCAGGGGTGGACGGCGCCGCGGGCATCGGCGCGGCCGGATTCGACGCGGGCGATGGCGGCCATCAGTTGAGGGGGCACGGCTGCGGCGCGCTCGGCGGCGGTGATGGCCTGGCGGCATTGCAGGCCGGGGGGTGGCGGCGGCAGGGCCATGCGCGCCGCGCCCTGGGCGGGGCGGTGGGGCTGCGCCTGTGCTCCTGAAATTGGAGCCGCTGCGCAGGCCAGGAGGGCCAGGGCTGAAATAACCGGAACGCGCATGGCCCATGTGTAGCGGCGTGGCGCGGCGGCGGCGAATCACGATTTTGCGCCAGGGCATGCCGGGTGGTTTTCGGCGGGAGCGCAAGGGGGTGGAATCGTGCGGTTCGGGAAATGCTGCGATGCAAAAAGTCGCTTGCAAAGGGGGGGTTGGTCGCTTATATGTTGCAGCGCAGCAAGGCTGCTCCGGTGGCCTTCTGCTTCTTGGACGTTTCCTCCCTAAACTTGGCGGTGCCCTCGGGCACCGCCCTTTTTTTGTCCGCGCGGCGGCGCCTTCGCGCCAGGGGCCATTGTCGGGGTCACGGGCCGAGGCCCGAGGGTGCCAGCACGAAGGCGCGCACGTCCCACCGGTCGAGTTGGATCTGGTCCGACCAGCCGTCGGTGGCGAGGTGGCGGACATAGAGGTTTTCGCTGAAGCCGGCGATGGCGCAGGCCCCCAGCAGCGCTGCGGCGGAGCCGGTCGGCGTGGCCGGCGGGCTGGCGATGCTGGTGCTGGCGGTGCCGCTGGCGCTGAGCACCGCGCCGGGGCCGGCGCCACGGATCACGGCGAAGTTGTAGGTGGCGAAGCCGTTGCGCTGGACGGCGTGGAAGGGCGCTTCGACCGTGCCGCCGGCGGCGGTGTAGGTCAGCACGCCGCATTCGCTGCCGGCCGGCGCGCCGTTCAGGGTCGGTGCGCCGATGCGGGCCAGCGCCGGGTTGTTGTCGACCCGCACGGTGACCACCATGCGGTTGCCCACGGTGTCCACCAGGCCGATATCGGCCGCGTTGCGGGTGGTGATGGTGCCGGAGAGGTCGTTGCTCATCGGCACGCGCCAGGCGATGCCGAGCACCTCCGGGTCGATCTTGGTGCCGGCGGCGTTGAACAGTTCGACGGCGATCTGCCACAGGCCGCCCTCGTCCGGGCCGAGCGGAATGCCGGCGGCGTCGAAGCCGACGCCGGGGGCGACGGCGTTGGTGGGGATGACGGCGCTCTGCGTGTCGAGCACCGCATTCGGGATGGACCATTGGCCGGCGGGCGGCAGGGCGGGCGGGATCTCGTAGAGATGGGATGTGGCGCCGACGGTGTTCGGGCCGAGCGGGTATTGCTGCAGAATCAGGTCTCCGCCGATCTCGACCGTGTAGTGGCGGTTGAGTGCCTCGATGCTGGGGCGCCAGGCTGATTCCGGCTCGGAGGGGCGCTTGAACAGCACGCGGTAGTATTTCACCCCCAGGCTGATGCGCAGCGAGGAGTCGAATTCCAGCCGCGGGCGCAGGGTGCCGCCCCAGGGGCGGGTATTGTCGAGCAGGCCGTGTCTGGTGGCATCGAAGCCGCCGGTGCCCTGGGCGGTGGCGTCGTTGGCGCCGTGGATGCGCCAGACCGAGGTGTTGCCGACCGCCATGAACAGCACCCAGTTGTTGGGGGCGACGATGGGCGGGCAGGGCGGGCAGGCGTGCGCGAAGGGGTGGGTGGTGACCAGGGTCACCTCGGTGCCGCATTGGTAGTTCCACCAGGTGTGGCAGGCGACCGGGAGTTTCTCGTAGATGGTGATCCAGAAGCCGGGGAAGATGCGCTGGCGGGCGATGAAGTAGAGGTCGGGCTGGTCCGGGTTGAACCAGGACTTCCAGATCAGCGCGCTGAAATGGCCGCACTCGTCGGTGGTGACGGTGGCGATCTTCTGCTTGGTCACCCAGAGCGGGTACAGCCAGCAGAAGATCGGGCGCAGCAGGTCGATGTTGGCGATCAGGGCGCGCTCGAAGACCGGGCGGCTGGCGCGGGCGGCGAGCTTCAGGCTGGCGGGCAGGGCGGAGGGCGGATCCGGCTGCGGGTCGAAGCCGCGGACCGCGCCCGGGGAGAGGCTGAGGCCGCGCGGCGGCTCCGGCTGCGGGTTGAAGCCGCGGAGCGCGCCCGGGGAGAGCAGGGGGGCGGCGAGGCTGGCGCGGGCGCGGATCGGGCTGGGGTCCGGTTCCGGCCGGGGCGGGATTGGCAGGTCGATCGGCGGCCAGGGACCGTCGACGATGTCGCGCAGGCGGTCGATGTCGATGTCGGGCAGGGTGGGCAGGATGATCGGCCAGGGATCGACCTCGTAGATGTCGATGGTGGCGTTGCAGACCGGCAGGCGCAGGGTGATGCCGCCGGAGACGACCTGCTTCAGCAGCGTGCCCTGGACGCGGCAGAAGCTGCCCAGCCAGAACTTCAGCACTTCCGGGCCGATGGCGATGGCAACCGGGGACAGGCGGTCGATGCCGGGGCGCAGGGCGACGTGACGCTCGACGCCGCCGCGGCGCAGCACCTCGGCGATGCCGAGCGCGTCCTTGGCGATCTCGGGGCCGATGACGACGCGCAGGGCCTGTGGCTCGGCGTTGGTGGCAGCCGGCAGGCGGGCGCGGCTGTCCTTGTCCAGCGATTGCTGGGCCAGCAGAGTGCCGCTGCGGGTGAAGAGGTAGGCCACCAGCGGGGGCAGGCCGTCCGGGCGCTCGGCGAAGGTGGCGGTGACATCGATGGTCAGCGGGCGGTTGGTCTCTGGCTTGGTTGCCATTTTGGTCCTCCCGGTTTGATTGTTCCCGGGAGGTTAGGGGGGATCGTGCAGCAATCGCAATGAAAGAATGGGTTCCGCGATGAATGCCTACGCTTGCATTGCGACCGCTGGCATTGCGGCGGGCGCTGCGCCGGATTTCAGGCCGGCGCGGCCACGGCGGTGTGCGCGGCGATGGCGGCGACGGCGCGCGAGAGGCGATCACGCACCGCAGCGAAGGCGCCCAGGCGTTCGATGCGCGCCTCGTCCATGTAGAGCGTGCGGTTGATTTCGATCTGGACGGCGTGCACGCCCTGGTGCGGGCGGCCGTAATGGCGGGTGATGAATCCGCCGGCATAGGGGTCGTTGCGGCGCACCGAGAAGCCCTGGTGGGTCAGCGCCTGTTCGACGGCCAGCATCACCGCGGGCGCGCAGGCGGTGCCGTGGGCGTCGCCGAGGACGATGTCGACCTGGCTGCGCGGAGGCAGGGAATTGGCGGGCATGGAATGGCAGTCGATCAGCACGCAGGCGCCGAAGCGGGCATGGGTGGCTTCGACCTCGGCGGTCAACGCGGCGTGGAACGGTTCCCAGCAGGCGCGGATGCGGGCCTCGGCTTCGGCGAAGCGCAGCTTGCCGCGGTAGATGCCCTCGCCGGAGGCGACGACGCGGGCGATGGTGCCGAGGCCGGCGCCGACGCGGGGGCTGGCGGTGTTGACCCAGCCGGGCAGGGCATCGGCGAACATCGTGGGGTCGAGTTCCCAGGGTTCGCGGTTGGCGTCGCACCAGGCGCGGGGGAAGCTGGCGGTGACCAGGGGCATGCCGAGGGCGGGGATGTCGGCGAACAGCTCGTCGACGAAGCTGTCCTCGCTGCGGCGCAGGCGCAGGGCGTCGAGGCGGGAGGCGGCGAGGAAGGAGGGGGAGTAGTCGCGGCCGGAATGGGGGGATGCGAAGACCAGCGGCGCCTGGACGATGCCGGGACGCCGCACGGTGACGGGCGGATCGGCGAGCGCCAGGGCGGGGATGGGCAGGTCCATGACGGTATTCAAGCTTTTTGGCCGGCCGAGGGCAATTGCCGGGCGGGACGCAGCGATGGCTTGCACGGCGAAAGGGCGCGCTATATGGAGTGGCGGCGGATGGGCGCGTAGCTCAGCGGGAGAGCATCGCCTTGACACGGCGGGGGTCACAGGTTCAATCCCTGTCGCGCCCACCATCCGCCCCCATAACCCCCAGACCGCGTTGGTGCCTCGGGCTGCCCGATGATGATCGGTGCGGCGCAGGTCCGCGCAGAGGGCGGCTTGCCGGCGCGGAAAACAGCGTTGAAACTGGGCGACCGTCTCAAGGGGATCGTACGTGTCTGGATTCAAGAGTACTGAACGCTATATCGCGTCGCGCGACCTCGAGGTCGCCGTGAACGCCGCCGTCGCGCTGGAGCGGCCGCTGCTGGTCAAGGGTGAGCCCGGCACCGGCAAGACCGTGCTGGCGCATGAGATCGCCGAGGCGCTGGGCCATCCGCTGATCGAATGGCACGTGAAATCGACCACCAAGGCGCAGCAGGGGCTGTACGAGTACGACGCCGTTTCGCGCCTGCGCGATGGACAGTTGGGCGATGAGCGGGTGCGCGACATCTCCAACTACATCGTGCGCGGCAAGCTGTGGGACGCCTTCGTGTCTGGCGTGCAGACGGTGGTGTTGATCGACGAGATCGACAAGGCGGACATCGAGTTCCCCAACGACCTGTTGCTGGAACTCGATCGGATGCGGTTCTTTGTCTATGAGACGCGCGAGACGGTGGTGGCCAAGCATCGGCCGATCGTGATCATCACGTCGAACAACGAGAAGGAGCTGCCGGACGCGTTCCTGCGGCGCTGCTTCTTCCACTACATCCGCTTTCCCGACCGGGAGACGATGGAGGCGATCGTGCAGACGCATTATCCCGACATCCGCCAGGACCTGGCGCGCGAGGCGCTGACGGTGTTCTTCAAGATCCGCGAGGTGCCGGGGCTGAAGAAGAAGCCGGCGACGTCGGAACTGCTGGACTGGCTGAAGCTGCTGATGATCGAGGACCTGCCGGTGGAGGCGCTGCGCAGCAAGGACCCGCATGTGGTGATCCCGCCGCTGCATGGCGCGTTGCTGAAGAACGAGCAGGACGTGCATCTGTTCGAGCGGCTGGCGTTTCTTTCGCGTCGAGGTTGACGAAGGCCAGGGCCCTGCCCTGGACCCTCGATACCTTAAGTCATGGGGTCTGGGGGGCCTCCCCCCAGCGGGTCGAGGGCAGAGCCCTCGCCTTGCTTCCCCTGCATAGGAGGCCCTGATGTTTGCTTCGTTCGTGTTGGCATTGCGCAGTGCGGGGTTGCCGGCGTCGGTGACCGAGTATTTGACGTTGATGGGGGCGATGAAGGCCGGGGTGGCGGATTATTCCATCGATGACTTCTATTATTTGTGCCGGGCGACTCTGGTGAAGGATGAGCGGCATCTGGATCGGTTCGACCGGGTGTTTGGCGAGGTGTTCAAGGGGCTGGAGCCGCCGGAGGGCATCGCGATCCAGAACCTTCCGGAGGAGTGGCTGAAGAAGGTCGCGGAGAAATTCCTCACGCCCGAGGAGATGGACAAGATCGAGAAGCTGGGCGGGCTGGAGGCGCTGATGAAGCGGCTGCAGGAGTTGATGGCCGAGCAGAAGGGGCGCCACCAGGGCGGCTCGAAGTGGATCGGCACCGGGGGGACGTCGCCGTTCGGCGCGTATGGGGCGAATCCGGAAGGGGTGCGGATCGGCCAGCAGGAGGGGCGCAACCGGCGGGCGATCAAGGTCTGGGACAGGCGGGAGTTCAAGGACCTGGACGACAGCGTTGAGTTGGGGACGCGCAACATCAAGCTGGCGCTGCGGCGGCTGCGGCGGTTTGCGCGGCAGGGGGCGCCGACGGAGCTGGACATTCCCGAGACCATTCGCACCACGGCGAACAATGCGGGGTACCTGGACCTGAAGATGGTGCCGGAGCGGCATAACACGGTGAAGGTGCTGCTGTTCCTGGATATCGGCGGGTCGATGGACGAGCATGTGCGGATTTGCGAGGAGCTGTTCAGCGCGGCGCGCGGGGAGTTCAAGCACCTGGAGTATTTCTACTTCCACAACTGCATCTATGAGCGGGTGTGGAAGACCAACCGGCGGCGCAACGACAACCTGACGCCGACCGAGGAGGTGATGCGGAAATACGGGCCGGACTACAAGGCGATCTTTGTCGGCGATGCCTCGATGTCGCCCTATGAGATCAGCCATCCCGGCGGCAGCGTGGAGCATTGGAACGACGAGTCCGGGGCGGTGTGGATGCATCGGCTGACGTCGCATTTCCGGCGCTCGGCGTGGTTGAACCCGCGGCCGAAGAATGCCTGGGACCACGCGATGTCGATCTCGATGCTGCGCAAGGTGCTGGAGAACCGGATGTTCCCGCTGACGCTGGGCGGGATCGACGAGATGGCGAAAGAGCTGAACCGTTAGTCGGGATTCGCAAAGAGGCAGAGAGGCATGGAGAGTTTCGTCGCTCTGCCTCTCTGCCTCTTTGTGGATTTTCTTCCTTGAGGACGAGATCATGAACGCGAGCGAGATCATGCAGAGCCCGGCGTATCGCCGGATCGTCGAGGTGCTGGAGGCGGATCACGAGCGGACGGTGGCGGATATCGTCACGCTGACCGAGATTCCGGCGCCGCCGTTCGGGGAGGGGCCGAAGGGGGCGCACTACCTGGAGATGCTGCGGGCGCATGGGCTGGAGGATGTGGAACTGGACGGCGTCGGCAATGCCATGGGGCTGCGGCGCGGGGCGGGGAACGGCAAGCTGATCGTGGTGGCGGCGCATCTGGACACGGTGTTTCCGGCCGGGACCGATGTGAAGGTGCGGCGCGAGGGCACGAAGCTGTTCGCGCCGGGGGTGGGCGACGACACGCGCAGCCTGGCGGTGCTGTTGGCTTATGTCCGGGCGCTGGATGCGGCGGGGGTGCGCACGAATTCCGATATCCTGTTCGTCGGCGATGTCGGGGAGGAGGGGCTGGGCGATTTGCGCGGCATCCGCCACCTGTTCACCGAGGGCAAGTACAAGGGCCGGATCGAGGCGTTCTTCACCGTGGATTCGCCCGACATGGAAGGGCTGGTGGTGGGCGGCGTGGGGTCCAAGCGGTATCGCGCGACATTCCGCGGGCCGGGCGGGCACAGCTTCGGGGCGTTCGGGCTGGTGAGCCCGGCGTTTGCGATGGCGCAGGCGATGCTGGAACTGTCGCGGATTTCGGTGCCGGCCAAGCCCAAGACGACGTTCAGCGCCAGCGTATTCGGCGGCGGCACGTCGGTGAACTCGATCCCGAACGAGGTCTGGGTGGAGGTGGATTTGCGCTCGGAGGCGCCGGCGGAGCTGGAGCGGCTGGAGCGCCGGTTCCTGGCGGTGCTGGAGCATGCGGTGGCCGGCGAGAACCACGCGCGTTCGACGGCGCAGGGGGAGATCAGCGTAGAGGCGAAGCTGATCGGCGACCGGCCGGCGGGATCGACGGCGATGGACAGCGATATCGTGCGCCATTCGACGGCGGCGCTGACGGCGCATGGGTTCGAGGTGCGGCATGTCTATTCCTCGACCGACGCCAATATTCCGATGAGCCTGGGGATTCCCGCGGTGAAGATCGGCTCGGGCGGGACCGGCGGGCGGGGGCATTCGCTGGACGAATGGATCGACGTGGAGAAGACCAACTCGGTGCGCGGCATGGCGGCGGGGTTGACGGCGATCCTGGCGGTGGCAGGCGTGGCGCCGTGAGTGCGCCGCTGATCGAACTCTGCGTCGAGGGTGTGGACGGCGCGGTGGCGGCGGCCGAGGGCGGGGCGGATCGGGTGGAGTTGTGCGCCTCGCTGGTCGAGGGTGGGATCACGCCGAGCCTGGGCACGGTGCGCGCGGCGGTGGCGGCGGTGTCGGTGCCGGTGATGGTGATGGTGCGGCCGCGTGGCGGCGACTTCCTGTATTCCAGCCGCGAGTTCGCCGCGATGCTGGTGGATGTGGCGAGCCTGCGCGACACCGGGGCGGCGGGGGTGGTGTTCGGCTGCCTGACCGCGGATGGGGCGATCGACGAGGTTCGGACGCGGGCGCTGGTGGCGGCGGCACGGCCGCTTTCGGTGACGGTGCACCGCGCCTTCGACATGACGGCCGATCCCGCCGCGGCGCTGGAGGCGCTGGTGCGGTGCGGGGTGGATCGCGTGCTGACCAGCGGGCAACAGCCGACCGGGCTGGCCGGGGTGGCGGTGCTGGCCGGGCTGGTGCGCCAGGCGGCGGGACGCATCGTGATCCTGGGCTGCGGGGCGCTGGATGAAGCGGGGATTGCGCGGGTGTGGCGCGAGGCGGGGCTGGTGGAACTGCATTTCTCCGCGCCGGCCATGCGGGCCAGTGCGATGCGGTATCGCAATCCGGCACTGGCGATGGGGGCTGGCGACCCGGAGCGGGAGTATCGCCACACGGTGACCGACCCGGTGCGGGTGCATGCGATGATTGCGGCGGCGCGGGGCTGAGGCCGCGCTTGCGGGGCTGCGGTTTTCGGATGGCTGTCGGGGAACACTCGGATTCTGCTCATAAAATCGAAATCACAATATTCCGATATTAAATTTAAAAATAAGTTGAAACTGTGAACCGCAGCAACTACCCTTGTCCGTGACAATAAAGGCGGGGCCGATCGGCCCCAGGGTTGCACCGCATATCCGCGATGCAAAGGCGATGCTTTGTGCCTTCTTTCGACAGTTCAGAATGACCCAGTGCCAATAATAGACTGTTACAGGGAGGCTCACGACATGTCGGGAACCGACGGACGAATTGGCGACACTCTGGGACGTCGCGGGCTGCTGTCAGGGGTTGCCGCCGGGGTGCTGGCGGCTGGGATGCCGGCGCAGGCGGCGCCGATGCCGAAGCGCGGCGGCACGCTGCGCTTCGGCACACGGGTTGACGGCTCCGGCCTCGATCCGCACCGCAACCTTGTCTATTACGTCTCCGACGCGCGGGCGGCCACGACCCAGGGGCTGCTGGACCTCAACCAGAAGATGGAGGTGGTGCCAGCGGTTGCCCAGGAGTGGGAGATCTCCAAGGACCTGAAAAAATACACCTTCCGGCTGCGGCGCGGGGTGGAGTTTCACAACGGCGCCAGCGTGGATGCGGCGGCGGTGAAGTGGAACTACGAGCGGATCATGGATCCGAAGTTCGGCCACGCCTTCTCGCGCGCCAGCCTGGAGGATATCGAGCGGATCGAGGCCGACGGCAAGGAGGTGGTGCATATCCACCTGAAGGAACCCAGCGCGGTGTTCCTGGGCAACCTGGTCTATTACCCCTGCAACCTGATGGCGCCGAACAGCGTGGGCCAGGCCGATACCCATCCGGTGGGCTGCGGGCCGTTCAAGTTCGTGTCGTGGAAGCGCTATGCCAAGAGCGAGATGGTGCGGTTCGAGAACTATTTCGAGATGGGCGCCGACGGCAAGGCGCTGCCGTATCTGGATGCGCTCGAGGGCTACCCGAAGCGCGAGGACAAGGTGCGGCTGACGGCGCTGCGCAGTGGCGAGGTCGATCTGATCGACAACATGGCCTACAGCGACGTGGCCGCGTTCAAGCGCGACTATGCCAAGCAGTTGACCACCTGGGACGTGGCGCAGGTGGGCATGGCGCATCTGAACATCAACGCCAAGTCGGGCCCGTTCGCGATGGACGCGCCGAACGGCAAGCTGCTGCGCCAGGCGGTGGCGCACGCCATCGACCGGACCGCGATCCACGAGGCGGTGTTCAACGGGTTGGGCGAGCCGCTCAACACCTTCTATGCCTCCAGCAGCCCGTGGCACATGGCCGGGGTGAAGAACGCGGTGACGTTCGACCCCGAGAAGTCGCGCTTCATTTTGCGCAAGCTGAACATGATGGGCATGCCGATTGCCGTGGTGGCGCGCGAGGCGTTCCAGTACATGCGCAATTCCGGCGAGCTGGTGCATTCGATGCTGATGGAGGCCGGGTTCAAGGCCAGCAACGAGGTGTTCGACGAGCCGGTGCTGCGCGACAAGTACCGCAAGAACGACTGGGGGATCGATTCGACGGCCACCAGCTACCGCTTCGAGCCGGATGGCTGGTACTCGCGCTGGCTGCACTCGGACGGGGCGGAGGGCAAGCTGCGCCTCGGCTTCAAGAACGAGAAGGTCGATAAGCTGATCGAGGCGGCGCGGCTGACGCTGGACCGCGGTAAGCGGATGGAGATGTACACCGATGTGGACAATATCGTGAACGACGAGGCGGCGCTGATCTATTCCCACGCCGTGCCGCTGACCGGGGCGGGCACGAAGCGGTTGCAGGGCTATGCGCCGGCGATCGCGGGCCCGTTCACCTGGGCCGGCGGCGGCGTGCGCACCGCATGGTTCGACAATACGCCGGCCTGACGGCAAGGCGCCTGGCGGCACGGCCACCCGCGTAGGGTCGTCCTGCGCGGGGGCAGTGCCGCGATGCCCTTCGCGGGCTGTTCGGAGAGCCTTGACGCCATGCTGATCTACACGATCAACCGGCTGTTGCAGCTGATCCCCGTGGTGCTGATCCTGACCGTGGTGGTTTTCGGGTTTGTCCAGGCGCTGCCTGGCGACATCATCGATTCGCTGGGTGGGCAGGAGGCGGTGGAAGACCCCGAGGTGCGGGCCGCGCTGGAGAAGGAATTCGGCCTCGACAAGCCGATCTATGTCCAATACGCGCGCTGGGTGGGCAAGATCGCCACCGGGGATTTCGGCAAGTCGCTGATCACACGGCGCCCGGTGTCGGTCGAACTGCTGGAGCGGATTCCCGCGACCATCTATCTCGCATTGGTGGGCATCGGGCTGTCGCTGGTGATTGCCATTCCGCTGGGCACGATCGCGGCGGTGCGGCGCAACACCAAGTTCGACTACGGCGCACAGGTGACATCCCTGCTGGGCATCTCGATCCCGGAATTCTGGTTCGCCATCCTGTGCGTGCTGATGTTCTCGCTGTATTTCCCGATCCTGCCGTCGTCGGGCTACGTGGCGCCGACCGAGGATTTCGCCAAGAGCCTGTGGTACCTGGTCCTGCCGGCCGTCGCCGTGGGATTCCGCCAGGCGGCGTTCACCACGCGGCTGACGCGGTCGAGCATGCTGGACGAGATCAGCAAGGAATACGTCGATACCGCCCGCTCGCTCGGCCTGCCGGAGTGGAAGGTGATCTACAAATACACCCTGCGCAACGCGCTGATCCCGACCATCACCATCAGCGGATTGCAGCTTGCGGCCCTGTTGGGCGGCACGGTGGTGCTGGAGACGATCTTCGCCTGGCCCGGCATCGGGCTGACGATCTACCAGGCGATCCAGCTGCGCGATTATCCCGTGATCCAGTCCGGGGTGCTGATCCTGGGGGTGATGGTGGTGGCGATCAACCTGATGATCGACCTGCTCTACCGCGTGTTGAACCCGCGTGTGCAGCTTGGCTGAACGTCCAGGGGACAACATGATGGAACAGGCTCCAGGCACCCGGCAGCGGGTGGATGTGCTGCGCCCCGACGAGACGCCGTTGCGCGTTTGGCTGCACCGGCTGCGGCAGTCGGTGGTGGCGGGGTTTCGCGAGTTGCGGCGCAGCCGGACATCGACGATCGGGGCGGCGATGATCACCTTCCTGCTGCTGGTGTGTCTGTTCACGCCGGCGCTGGTGACGCATGACCCGATCAAGACCAACTACCGCGAAAGGCTGGCGCCGGTCAGCGCGGAGCATTATTTCGGCACCGATAAATTCGGCCGCGACATCTACTCGCGCGTGCTGGTGGGCGGGCAGCGGACCATCACGATCAGCGTGCTGGCGGTGGCGTTCGGCATGGTGCTGGGCCTGCCGTTCGGCGTGATCTCGGGGTTCTATGGCAAGGCGGTGGATGCCGTGGCGATGCGCTTCGTGGATGGCCTGTTGGCCTTCCCGGGCTTGCTGCTCTACCTGCTGATCGTGACGCTGGCGCGGGAATGGAAGCTGGAGGGCTTCTGGAACGACCTGATACTGGTGTTCGCGCTGGGGTTTGCCTTCGCACCCCAGGTGGCGCGGCTGGCGCGCAGCACGGCGCTGGTGGAGGCGCGCAAGGAGTATGTCGAGGCGGCGCGGGTGATGGGCGAGCGCAACATCATGATCGCCTTCACCCAGATCCTGCCCAACTGCATGTCGCCGATCATTGTGACCGGCACGGTGCGGCTGGGTTTCGTGATCCTGATCATCGCGGCATTGTCGTTCCTGGGCCTGGGCACCTCGCCGCCGACGCCGGATTGGGGCGCGGACCTGAGTGCGGCGCGCGACCATATGGAGAGCCATCCGATGATCGCGGTGTTCCCTGGCCTGGCGATCTGCTTCAGCGTGCTGGCGTTCAACCTGTTCGGCGACGGGCTGCGCGATCTGTTGGACCCGCGGCTGGCCGATCGCTGACGGCGGCGGTTGCGGTCCGGGGGCTTAGGCAAGCAGCGGGGCGCTGCCCCGCACCCCGCCAGTGGGCCGAGCCTCCTGGACCCTCACCACTGGGGGCTGGGTTTTGCGGGCTGTGCTCCTGGCGGGTTCGCCGGGGCGCGGCTTCGTGCCGTGACGGTAGGGCCCTGGCCTTTTTTTGCCGGTGGCTTCAGAGGTTGTGGCAGGCCACGAAGTGGGCGGGGGCGACCTCGCGCAGCGGCGGCGGGTCGGTTTCGCAATTGGGCGTGGCGATAGGGCAGCGGCGGCACAGCCGGCAGCCTGGTGGCGGGTCGATCGGCGTTGCTACTTCGCCCTGCAACATCAGCTTCGGCGCCGGCATGTCGGGATCGGCTTCCGGCACCGCGGCCATCAGGGCGCGGGTATAGGGATGCAGGGGCGCGGCGAAGATGTCCGACACCGGGCCGGTTTCCACGATCTTGCCGACATACATCACCGCGACGCGGTCGCTGATGTGGCGGATCACGCTGAGGTCGTGGGCGATGAACAGGTAGGTGAGCTGGAGCCGTTCCTGCAGCTCGCGGAACAGGTTCAGGATCTGCGCCTGGACCGAGACATCCAGCGCGGAGACCGGCTCGTCGCCGATCACCAAGGCGGGGTTGACGGCCAGGGCGCGGGCGATGGCGATGCGCTGGCGCTGGCCGCCGGAGAATTCATGCGGATAGCGGTCGATATGCTCGCGGCCGAGTCCGACGAGGTTCAGCAGTTCCAGCACCCGCTCCCGCCGGTCGCGCCAGGAGGTGGCGGGTTCGTGGATCTCCAGCGGGCGGCCGAGGATCTGCATGATCGTCTTGCGCGGGTTGAGCGACGAGTAGGGGTCCTGGAACACCAGCTGCATCTGCTTGCGCGCCGCCATCATGCGGGGACGGTCGAAGGCGAGCAGATCCTCGCCGCCGATGCGGATGGCACCGGAGGTGGGTTCGATGAGCCGGGTGATCAGGCGCCCGGTGGTGGACTTGCCGCAGCCGCTCTCGCCGACCAGGCCCAGCGTCTCGCCGGCGTTGATGCTGAAGCTGATGTCATCGACCGCCTTGAGCGTGCGCGACTTGCCGGCGATGCGCGAGACGATGTCGTCGTTCAGCGTGAAGTACTTGGTGAGGTTCTCGACCTCCAGCAGGGGGGTGGTCATGTGCCGCTCCGTCAAACCGTGGCCATGGCGTGCAGGTGGCAGGCGGCGAGGTGGCCGGGCGCCACTTCGCGCAGCGGCGGCGCCTGTTCGCGGCAGACATCCATGGCGTGCGGGCAGCGCGGGTGGAACTTGCAGCCCTGCGGCGGCTCCAGCATGTTGCACACGGTGCCGGGGATGGGCGTGAGGTAGCGTTTCTGGTCGGCCAGCCGCGGGATCGATTCGAGCAGCCCGACGGTGTAGGGGTGCTGGGGATTGGCGAAGATCGCCCGTGTCGTGCCGGTCTCCACCAGGTGGGAGGCGTACATCACGCCGATGCGGTCGCAGGAATGCGCCACCACGCCGAGATTATGGGTGATGAACAGCAGCGACATGCCGAGGCGATGGATCATCGAGTCGATCAGCTCGAGGATGGTGGCCTGGATGGTCACGTCCAGCGCCGTGGTGGGTTCGTCGGCGATCAGGAAGCCGGGATTGCAGGACAGCGCCATGGCCAGCATGACGCGCTGGCGCATGCCGCCGGAGAATTCATGCACGTAGCTGCCCAGGCGCGAACCGGCCGACGGGATGCCGACGAGCTGCAGCAGTTCGACGGCGCGCTCGCGGGCTTCGGCGCGGCTCATCTTCAGGTTGGTGCGCAGTACGTCGGTCATCTGCGCGCCCACGGTGAAGACCGGGTTCAGCGCGCTCATCGGTTCCTGGAACACCATGGCGATCTTGCGGCCGCGGATGGCACGCAGTTCCTCGCTGGACAGGTCATAGACGCTCTGGTCGTCCAGCACCACGCGGCCGGAGGCGATCTCGGCCGGCGGGGTGGGGAGCAGGCGCATGATGGCCCGCGCGGTGACGGTCTTGCCGGAGCCGGATTCGCCCACCAGGCCGAACGTCTCCCCGCGGGCGATGTCGAACGAGATGTGATCGACGGCGGTGAGAATGCCCCGCTTCAGGTGGAAACGTACGGTCAGGTCCTGGATCGAGAGTGCGGTGTCCGCCACGATGTTTTCGATGCCTCCCTGGGGCGTATTGCCCATCATGGGATGCGCGGGTGGATCGCGTCCAGTCGAAAAGCCACGCCATGGTCCGCCGAGGGGGTGTCGGGTGGTCTTTGGGCTGACCGGATCAGCCGACCCTGGCACGATAAAAATACCGCGATGCTGTTATATTGGTGGTCCCGGCAGGTGTTGAACCCGGCCGGAAACGAGTTCTGTGCACGGATGGCCAGTACACCGCTACTTGTCAGGCATGGCGCGAATTGTTCGCCGAGTTGCGCGGCGCGGCGTCAGGCTGCGCCGATTTCGGCCAGGAAGGCATCGGTGCTGCGCTGCCGGCAATAGCCGCTGATGGCGCGCAGGGTGGTGTCGTGGCGTTCCTGGGTGTAGGTGGCGCAGGCGTCGGTGACCAGGGTGACGAGGTAGCCGAGGTCGCAGGCGGTGGTGGTGGCGGTGGCGATGCACTGGTCGGTGACGATGCCGGAGATGACCAGGTATTTGGTGCCGAGGTTGCGCAGCACGTAATCGATGTTGGTGGAGACGAAGACGTTGGAGGAGGTCTTGGGGATGACGATCTCGTCGGGCGCGGGGGCGATGGCGTCCAGCACCTGGCCGTCCCAGCTGCCGGGCGGGACGCTGAAGCCGGTGATCTTGTAGTCCAGCGAGCGGTCGCGGCCGTCCTGGGTGAGGTTGCGGATGAGGGTGTACATCACCTCGATCCCCGCCTTGCGGCAGCCGGCCTGGAGGCGCTGCATGTTGGGGATGGTTTCGGACTCCATCTTGTTGAAGAACCAGCCGAGTTTTTCCTCGAATTCGGCGGGGCCGAGGTCCTTGAACTCGGCGCCGTCGCGCCGTGCGCAGTAGTTCTGCACGTCGATGAACAGCAGCGTGGTGTGCGGCGGTTCGACGGGAATGTCGCGGGTGGTGGGGTGGGACATGGCGGCTTGCCTCAGTAGGTCGCGGCGTAGCGGGTGCATTGCTCGGCCTCGGTGAGGCCGGCCAGGGCGGCGGCCTCACCGCGCTTGTGCATCAGGTAGGCGGCGTGGTGACTGGCGCCCATCCAGTCGCGGGCGGCTTCGCTGGCCTCCAGCGCGTCCAGTGCGGCATCCAGCGTGGCGGGCAGGGCGGGGCTTTCGGCCGGGATGTCGCGCTGCTGGCGGATGCCGTCCATGCCGGCCCAGACGATGGCGGCCAGGGCGAGGTAGGGTGAGGCGGCGGCGTCGGCCACGCGGTATTCGACATTGAATTGGCGCGCGACGTCGGTGCCTGGCGTGACCGGGCAGATGCGCACGGCGGCGGCGCGGTCCTGCTGTTCCAGGGTGGCGTGGGTGGGCGCCCAGCGATTGGGGCGCAGGCGGATATAGGAGGTGGTGGCCGGCGCGGTCAGCGCGCACAGCGCTGGCTGATGGTGCAGGATGCCGGCGACGAACTGGCGGGCGGCGGGCGACAGGCCGAGCGGGTCGGCGGGGTCGTGCATCACCGGGGTGCCGGCGGCGTTGCGAAAGCTGAAATGGATATGCACGCCGTTGCCGACGCCGCCGGGGTCGAGGATCGGCGCGAAGACGGCGCGATGGCCGAGGCGGTGGGCGGTGGCGCGGGCCATCTCGCGCGCCACCACGGCGCGGTCGGCGGCGCGGATGCCCTCGGCGGGATCGACGGTGAACTCGTATTGGCGGGCGCCGAACTCGGCCATGAAGCTGTCCGGCTCGCAGCCGGCGGCGCGCAGGGCGGCGGTGAAGGCCTCGGCGAAGATGCCCTGGCGGCGGAAGGCGTCCAGCGAATACGCGTTGCCGGGGGCCTCGTCCACGCCGGTATAGGTGAACTCGTGCTCGAAGGCGGATAGCAGGGTCAGGCGGGTTTCTTCGTGCAGGGCGGCGAGGGCGCGGCGCAGGAAGTCGCGCGGGCAGAGTTCCCAGGGCGTGCCGTCGAGGTGGCGCAGGTCGCCGAGGAAGAAATGCTCCTTGGCCGAGCCGTCGGCGAAATCGACCTCGAACTCGGCGGCGGGATCGGGCACCAGGATCAGGTCGCCGCCGGTGCCGAACGGGGTGGCGGGGATGGCCGAGAAGGCGTTGATCATGGCGTTGGTGGGCACCCAGCCGACGCCCCGGGCCATGCGCGAAGGCAGCTCGCGCGCCGGAAAGCCCTTGCCGCGCACGCGCCCGGACATCTCGCAGGTGCAGACCATGGTCAGCGGTTCGCGGTTCATGGCAGGCTGTCCTCAACCCTGGAGGAACGGGTTGCGCTGGCGCTCGACGCCGAAGGTGGAGCCTTCGCCGTGGCCGCAGATGAACGAGATGTCGTCGCCCAGCGGCAGCAGCTTGTCCTTGATCGCGGCGATCAGGGCGGCGCCGTCGCCATAGGCGAAATCGGTGCGCCCGACGGTGCCGCGCATGATCACGTCGCCGACGAAGGCCAGGCGGAGGGTCTTCTCGACGAACACGATGTGGCCGGGCGAGTGGCCGGGGCAGTGCAGCACCTCGAAGGTCAGGCCGATGGTCTCGATCTTCTCGCCCTCGGTCAGGAAGCGGTCGGGGGTGACGTTGCGCAGGCCGTGGAAGCCCATCTGCGCGGCCTGTTCCTCGATCCCGTCCAGCAGGAAACGGTCGCGCTCGTCGGGGCCGAGGATCGGCACCGTGTCCCAGCCGCGGCCGGTGTAGTCGAGGTCGATGGTGCCCTTGGTGGCCAGCGCGCCGCCGGCGTGGTCGATATGGCCGTGGGTCAACAGGATGGTTTCGGCGCGCAGTTCGTTCTGCACCAGCACATCCAGGATGCGGCCGGGCTCGCCGCCGGGATCGACGATGATGCAGCGCCGCGTGGCGGTGTTCCACAGCACGGTGCAGTTCTGCTGGAAGACGGTCACGGGCACGATGGCAAGCTGGTAGTCGGGCATCTGGCACTCCGGCGAAACAGCCCCCGGCCTTACCGGGGCCGGTCGGCCCTGTCCACTGCCCGGCGCTGGCGGGGTTGGCGCGGTCAGGCCGGCTCGGTGTCCAGCGCATAGCCGGCGGCGCGCACGGTGCGGATCACATCGCGCTCGCCCGGGCCGTTGATTGCCTTGCGCAGGCGGCGGATGTGGACATCCACCGTGCGCGGCTCGACATGGATGTCCGGGCCCCAGACGGCGTTCAGCAGCTCCTCGCGGGTGAACACGCGGGCGGGGTGGTGCATGAAGAATTCCAGCAGGCGGAATTCGGTGGGGCCGAGATGCACCGGCCGGTCGCCGCGCTGCACCCGGTGGGCGGCAAGGTCGAGTGCGATGTCGTGGAATTCCAGCCGCCCCTTGGCCGGCACCGCGGCGGCGCGGCGCAGCAGGGCGCGGATGCGCGCCATCAGCGCCTCGATGGCGAACGGCTTGGTGATATAGTCGTCCGCCCCGGTGTTCAGCGCGCGCACCGTGTCCTGGTCCTCGGTGCGCGCGGTCAGCATGATCACCGGCAGCGCGCGCGTGTCCGGCCGGCGGCGGATCTGGCGGCAGACCTCGATGCCCGACATCACCGGCAGCATCCAGTCCAGCAGCACCAGGTCGGGCCGCTGCTCGGCGATGCGGGCGATCGCTTCCTGTCCGTCGGAGGCTTCATCGACGCGAAAACCCTGTTTTTCCAGGTTGTAGCGCAGCATGGTGGCCAGCGCCGCCTCGTCCTCGACAACCAGCACCAGCGGCTTGGCCAGGCTGTCCGCCATCGCTATTTGCCCGCCGGCTTCACGCCCGCCGGTTTGACGACCGCGAAGGATGCCATGTCGCTTTTCGGCCTGGCGTCGGTGAGCGGCGTGCCGGTGACGGCGTAATAGATGGTCTCGGCGATGTTGGTGGCGTGGTCGCCGATGCGTTCCAGGTTCTTGGCGATGAACAGCAGGTGGGTGCAGGGGGTGATGTTGCGCGGGTCTTCCATCATGTAGGTGATCAGCTCGCGGAACAGCGCATTGTACACCTCGTCGATCGCCTCGTCGCTGCGCCAGACGGTCATCGCCTGGTCGGTGTCGTCCGCGCCCAGCGCGTCGATCACGCGCTTGAGGTTCTCCTGCACCAGGGCGGCCATGTGGGCGAGGCCGGTGCCGGCGTCGCGCAGGCTGAACTGCTGCAGCACCAGGCTGCGCTTGGCGACGTTGGCGGCGTAGTCGCCGATGCGCTCGATGTCGCCGGTGGCCTTGAGCGAGGCGACGATCTGGCGCAGGTCGCCGGCCACGGGCTGGCGCAGGGCCAGCAGGCGGATGATGAACTGCTCGATCTCGTGCTCGCGGGCATCGACGCGGGGGTCGGCCTCCATCGCCTCGGCGGCGGCGTCGCGGTCGCGGTGCAGCACGGCGGTGCAGGCCAGGGCCACCTGGCTTTCCACCATGCCGCCCATTTCGGTGATCAGGTCGCGCAGGTGCTTGAGGTCCTGCTCGTAGCTCTTGACGATGTGCTCCATGGGCATGGCGGGGCCTTTCAGCTAAAGCGGCCGGTGATGTATTCCTGGGTGCGCTGCTGGCGCGGCGCGGTGAACATCTGCGCCGCGGTGCCGACCTCGACCATCTCGCCCAGGTAGAAGAATGCCACCCGGTCGGCGCAGCGGGCGGCCTGCTGCATGTTATGGGTGATGATGGCGATGGTGAAATCGCCCTTCAGCTCGTCGATCAGCTCCTCCACCTTCAGCGTGCTGATCGGGTCCAGCGCGCTGGTCGGCTCGTCGAACAGGATGACGTCGGGGCGCACGGCGATCGAGCGGGCGATGCACAGGCGCTGTTGCTGGCCGCCGGACAGGCCGCCGGCGGGTGCGTCCAGCCGGTCCTTGACCTCGTCCCACAGGGCGGCACGGCCCAGCGACCACTCCACCCGCTCGTCCATCGCGGCCTTGGACAGGCGCTCGTGCAGCTTCACGCCGAAGGTTATGTTGTCGCGGATCGACATCGGGAACGGCGTGGGCTTCTGGAACACCATGCCGATGCGGCTGCGCAGGTCGTTGAGGTCGATGTCGGGGGCGAGGATGTTCTGGCCGTCCATCATCGCCTCGCCGGTGGCGCGCTGACCGGGGTAGAGGTCGTACATGCGGTTCAGGCAGCGCAGCAGGGTGGACTTGCCGCAGCCGGAGGGGCCGATCAGGCCGGTGACCTGGCGATCGGCGAAATCCAGGTCGATCGCCTTCAGCGCGCGGTTGTCGCCATAGAAGAAATCGAGATTGCGGATGGCGATCTTCGCCGGCGCGGCGGCCTGGTTGCGGGTTTGCAGGGTGGGGGCAACCATCGTGGCGGTCATGAGCGAGCTCCGGTTTGTTCTAGCCGCGCCGGCGCAGCACGAGGCGGGCGAGGATGTTGACGGCCAGCACGCCGAAGGTGATCAGCAGCGCGCCGACCCAGGCCAGCGCCACCCAGTCGTCGAACGCGGAACCGGCATATTGGTAGATGGTCACCGGCAGGCTGGCCATCGGCTGGGTGAGGCTGAGCGACCAGTTGAGGTTGCCCAGCGAGGTGAACAGCAACGGGGCGGTCTCGCCGGCAATGCGGGCGACCGCCAGCAGCATGCCGGTGACGATGCCCTCCCGCGCGGCCGGGTAGCAGACGAACACGATCGAGCGCCATTTCGGCGCCCCCAGCGCCACCGCCGCCTCGCGCAGTGCCACCGGGATCAGTTGCAGCATGTCCTCGGTGGTGCGCACCACGATCGGGATCACGATCACCGCCAGCGCCACGCCGCCGGCAATGCCGGAGAAGCCGCCGAACGGGTCCACCAGCACGGTATAGACGAACAGGCCGATCAGGATCGACGGCGCGGACAGCAGCACGTCGGAGACGAAGCGCACCGCGGTGCCCAGTTGGGACCCGCGGGCGTATTCGGACAGGTAGGTGCCGACCAGCAGGCCGACCGGTGTGCCGATGGCCGTGCCGATGGCGGTCTGGATCAGGCTGCCGACAATGGCGTTGAGCAGCCCGCCGCTGGAGCCGGGCGGCAGGGTGATGCGGGTGAACACGTCCAGCGACAGCCCGCCCAAGCCACGCATCAGCAGGGTGGCCAGGATCGAGGCCAGCATCGCCAGGCCGATCACGGTGGCCGCGATGCAGAGGATGCGGGTCAGGCGGTCGATGCGCTTGCGCCGGCGGCCGAGGGCGGCGGCGACCGTGGCGTTTCGCGCGGGGGACAGGGTGGTGGTGCCCATCGCCGTGCCCTCAGCCTTTCGCCCGTGGGCGCAGCAGGATGCGCGAGATCGCCAGCACGATGAAGGAGATCACGAACAGTACGAAGCCCAGCGCCAGCAGCGAGGCCAGCTTGAGGCTGCCGGCCGGGCTTTCGGGGAATTCGAGGGCGACGATGGAGGCGATGGTGTTGCCGGGGCCGAACAGCGAGGTGGCGATGCGGTTGGTGTTGCCGATCACGAAGGTCACCGCCATGGTCTCGCCCAGCGCGCGGCCGAGGCCGAGCATGATGCCGCCAACCACCGCGGCGCGGGTGTACGGCACGACGATGGAGCGCATCACCTCCCACGTGGTGGCGCCCACGCCGTAGGCCGATTCCTTGAACACCGCCGGTACGGTCAGGAACACGTCGCGCATGGTGGCGGCGATGAACGGCAGGACCATCACCGCCAGGATCAGGGCGGCGGTGAACAGGCCGGTGCCGAAGGGCGGGCCGGCGAAGAAATCCTCCAGCAGCGGGATGTCCACGAAGGTGTCGATCACCGCCGGCTGGATGGTCTGGGCCATCAGCGGCACGATGACATAGAAGCCCCACATGCCGAAGATGATCGACGGCACCGCGGCCAGCAGTTCGATGGCGGTGCCGACCGGGCGGCGCAGCCACGCCGGCGCCAGCTCGGTGAGGTAGAAGGCGATGCCGAAGGCCAGCGGCACCGCCAGGACCAGCGCCATGATCGAGGTCAGCAGGGTGCCGTAGATCGACACGCCGGCGCCGAACACCTCCTGCACCGGGTCCCATTCGGTGTCGAAGATGAAGCCGGGGCCGAAGGCGCGCAGCGCCGGCCAGCCGCCGATGAACAGGGAGGCGATGATCGCGCCCAGCAGCAGCAGAACGAACACGCCGGCCGTGGTGGTGGCGGCGGCGTAGATGGTGTCGCCCGAAACCGCGCGGCTGCGTCTGGCGGGGCGGGCGGTGGGGGCGGGCGCTGCGATGTCGGGCACTGTGCGATCCAGGTTGGTGCAATCCGGGTTCAGGGGGACGCCCGCAACGTCAGTGCTTGATTTCGGCGCGCCAGACTGCGCGCACCGCATCCTTCACCTTCGCGGGCAGTGCCACGTATTCCAGGTCGGTGGCGATCGTGTCGCCGTTGGCATAGGCCCACTCGAAGAACTTCACCACATCGGCGGCACGTGCGGGGTCCTCGGAATCGCGCGGCAGCAAGATGAAGGTGGCCGAGACGATCGGCCAGGCCGCTTCACCGGCGGTGTCGATCAGGCTGACGGCAAAGCCCGGATTGGCCGACCAGTCGCCGCTTTCCGCGGCGGCCACGAAGCTGGCGCGTGACGGCGTCACGAAGTGCCCGGCGCGGTTGCGAAGCTGGGTGGCCGACAGCTTGTTCTGGGTGGCATAGGCGCTCTCGACATAGCCTATGCCGCCGCGCACCTGGCGCACCGTGGCGGCCACGCCGTCATTGCCGCGGGCGCCGTTGCCCGCCAGCCACCGGACGCTGGTGGCGGCGCCGACCTTGGCCTTCCAGTCGGGGCTGATGGCGGCGAGGTAGGAGGTGAACACGAAGGTGGTGCCCGAGCCGTCGGCACGATAGGCCGGGGCGATGGCGATCCTGGGCAGGGCAATGCCGGGATTGATCGCGGCGATGCGCGGGTCGTTCCACTTGGTGATCCTGCCCATGTAGATGTCGGCCAGGATTTCGCCGGTCAGCTTCAGCGCGTCGTCTTTCACGCCGGGGATGTTGACGATCGGCACCACCCCGCCCATCACGGTGGGGAACTGCACCAGGTTGGCGGATTTCAGCTTGTCCTCGGCCATCGGGGCGTCGGACGCGCCGAAATCGACGGTGCGGTTGATGACCTGGTTCTGCCCGCCGCCGGAGCCGATGGCCTGGTAGTTCAGTTCCACGCCGATGGCAGCCTTCGCCGCTTCGCCCCACTTGGCGTACACCGGGGCCGGGAAGGTCGCGCCGGCCCCGGTGATCGGCTCCGCCGACGCGCCGCCGGCAAGGGCAGACAGGCCGAGTATGGCGGTGCCCACAAGGGAGGTGAAGCGGGTCATGGTGGCTCCTGCGGTCGTTCGCGGCGCGCCGGTGCTGGGCCTGCCCCGGCTGGCGCGGACCCTACGCAGGGTCTGCGACACTGGCATTGCAGTTCGATGAAAGAAATATGACAGCCGTGCCCCAGGGGCCATGCGGATGGCCCGGGGGTTCATCGGTGGCCGATGGCGGCCGCGGGGCGGTCATACCAGCCCGCATAAAGGTTGACCCATGAAGCATGGGTCAACGCGGGCTGGCATGAGTCCTTGCTTTGCGCGCGGCCATCGGCCATTTCGCGGGCTGGTATCAAATGGCAAAGCTGATCGGCTCGGCATTGGGCCGCCGCAGCCCCGCCGCGCTTGCCTGGCGCAGCAGGTCGTCGAGCGTGAGGTCGGCGAGCACGCCCTGGGCGGAGGTTTCCAGCCGCGCCCAGAGCGGATCGACAACCGCGGCCTGCAATGCGCCCAGCGGGCCGTCGGCGACCTCGGTGTCGTCGCCACTGACCACCGCGACGATATCGGCCAGGCGGATGTCGCGGCGCGGGCGGCCGAGGCGGTAGCCGCCGCGCGGGCCGCGCACGCTCTCCAGCAGGCCGGCACGCGACAGGGTCTGGAGCAATGGCTCCATCCCGCGCCGCGCCAGGCCCAGGCGCTCGGCCAGGTCGGCGGCGCTGACGGTGGCCGTGCGCCCGCCATGAAACGCCACGTCGAGCAGGATGGTGACCGCGAGCATCGCCCGGTCCTTGCGGATCAGCATGGTGGTCTCCCTGTGTTCCGTCCCCGTTGTCCCGGATTGCCGGGTGTTCTTGCCGGCCCGTGGCGCTGGTAGGGCCGCGGGCTGCCCTTCTGTTGACGGCACTAAACCACGGCTGCGCGAAGTGTAAAGCCATCTTTGCCGTGCTATAGCCTTGGCATGACCCGCGTCGCACCGTTGCCCGACCCCGCCGAAGCCCGCCCGCCTGCCGGAAAATCATTCCGAGGACGTATCTATAGCAGTGTGCTGGAGACGATCGGTGCGACCCCGCTGGTGCGCGTTCCCCGGCTGTCCGCCGCCAACGGGCCGGGCGCGGATGTTGCGCTGAAGCTGGAATTCTTCAACCCGCTCGGCTCGGTGAAGGACCGCATCGGCCTGGCCATGGTGGATGCGGCCGAGGCGGAAGGGTTGATCGCGCCGGACCGCTCGGTGCTGGTGGAGCCGACGTCCGGCAATACCGGCATCGCGCTGGCCTTCGTGGCGGCGGCGCGCGGCTATCGGTTGATCGTCTGCATGCCCGAGGGTGCCTCGGTGGAGCGGCGCAAGATGCTGCGGCTGCTGGGTGCGCAGGTGGAGTTGACGCCGGCAAAGGCGGGAATGGCCGGCGCGATCGCGCGCGCCGAGGCGATCCTGGCGGCGACACCCGGCGCCTGGATGCCGCGCCAGTTCGACAACCCCGCCAACCCCACGGCCCATGCGGCAACCACGGCCGAGGAGATCTGGCAGGATACCGCGGGCCAGGTGGACATCGTGGTCGGCGGCGCCGGCACCGGCGGCACGCTGACCGGCATCGCGCGGGCGCTGAAACCGCGCCGGCCCGGCCTGCGTATGGTGGCAATCGAGCCCACCGAATCCGCGGTGCTGTCCGGCGACGAGGCCGGGCCGCACGGCCTGCAAGGCATCGGGCCGGGCTTCCAGCCCGCCGTGCTGGACCTGGCGCTGATGGACGCGATCATGTGCGTGTCGGAGCGCGACGCGATCGCCACGGCCCGCCGCTGCGCCCGGGTGGAAGGGCTGCCGATCGGCATTTCCTCGGGGGCGGCGCTGCATGCCGCCCTGGAACTGGCGCGCGATCCGGCCAACGAAGGC
>JADLHF010000256.1 GCA_020848935.1 Acetobacteraceae bacterium | reverse complement strand
TGCGCTTCTCCCACGATCCCCCGGGGAACTCGATCGAACCCGGCGCCACGCAGTTCACCCGAATGCCATGCCTGGCCAGCGCCGCCGCCTGGGTCCGCGTGTAGTGGTTCACCGCCGCCTTCGCCGCGCCATAGGCCGGCGTCCGCACCGAAGGGCTCAGCCCCGAACCCGACGAAATATGGATGATCGACGGCTCCACCCCCTTCATCAGCCACGGCATCGCCGCGCGCGACGCCCGCACCGCCGCCATCAGATCCACCGACAGCGAAGCCGCCCAGCTCTCCTCGTCATCCCCCCGCCCGAAGCCCGACGCGTTGTTCACCAGGATATCGATCCCGCCCAGCGCCGCGGCCGCCGCCGGAACAAACCCCGCGATCGCCGCCTCGTCGGCCAGGTCGCAGACCTGCGCATGCACCACCCCACCGAACGCCGCCAGCTCCGCCCGCGTCGCCTCCAGCGCCCCGGCCCCGCGCGCACAGATCGACACCGAAGCCCCCGCCGCGGCAAACCCCAGCGCGATCGACCGCCCGATCCCCCGACTGCCTCCCGCCACCACCACCCGCCGACCCCTGAGACCCAATTCCATCCCGATTCCCCTTCGCACCCCCCAATGCTCGCCGCCCTGCTTAACCCTGGCAAGCCGCCCCGATGGGGTGACACCCGCAAAATCACGACGCAATATGCGCCCCGCAATCAGTTCCAAGGAGGGGACGGGCATGTCGAAGAAAATGCTAGAGGGTAAAGTCGCACTGGTAACCGGCGCCGGGCGTGGCATCGGCCGCGCCATCGCGCTGGTCATGGCCGAAAACGGCGCCCAGGTGGTGGTCAACGACATCGGCGCCGCCGTCGACGGCTCCGGGGCGGACGCCACCCCCGCCCAACAGGTCGTCACCGAGATCGAGGCCCTGCACGGCCAGGGCCAGGCCGTCGCCAACTACGACAGCGTCGCCGACTGGGACGCCGCCCAGCGCATGGTCCAGACCGCCATCGACCGCTTCGGCAAGATCGACATCGTCGTCAACAATGCCGGCATCCTGCGCGATACCATCTTCCACCGCATGACCCCGGAGGAATTCGACGCGGTGGTGAAGGTCCACCTCTACGGCGCGTTCTACGTCTCCCGCGCCGCCATCCCCTTCATGCGCAAGCAGGAAAGCGGCGCCTTCGTCCACATGACCTCCACCTCCGGCCTGATCGGCTCGGTCGGACAGGTCAACTACGCCGCCGCCAAGCTCGGCATCGCCGGCATGTCGCGCGGCATCGCCGGCGACGCCGCGCGCTACCACGTGCGCAGCAACTGCATCGGCCCGCACGCCTTCAGCCGCATGATCGAAACCGTCCCCGGCCAGACCGAGGAGCAGATGCAGGCCCGCGCCGCCAAAACCCGCCCCGACCAGGTCGCCCAACTCGCCGCCTTCCTCGGCAGCGACGCCGCCAAGGACGTCACCGGCCAGATCATGGGTGCCCGCGGCAACGAGATCTACCTCTACAGCCAGCCCCGCCCCATCCGCACCATGCACCGCGGCAGCGGCTGGACCGCCGAAGCTCTGGCCGAAACCCTCCTCCCGGCCTGGAAATCCAGCCTCACCCCGCTGGAGCGCACCCGCGACGTCTATCCCTGGGATGCCATCTGACGAAAGGAAGAATCTTCTTTTTGTGAACAAAAAGAAGCAAAAAAACTTCATTCACTGACTTCCTTCTCTCCCCCCGTGCTTACGGGGGGAGCCGGAGGGGGGCGCTATACTTCCAGACATTGCCCCATAGCGCCAATATCGCGACGCAATACAATGATAAAAGTTTTTTGGTTCTTTTTTCCAAAAAAGAACCGCTTCCTTCCTTCACTCCGCCGCCGCCAGCCGCCCCCGCCGATCGCTGGCCAGCGCAATCACGCACGTCGCCAGCATGAACCCCACCGAGACGGCAAAGATCCACCCCGGCCGCCCGTAATCCATGATCGACCCGTACAGCAGCGGCCCGACGATCCCGCCGATATTGAACCCGGTGGACACGATGCCGAACACCCGCCCTTCGGCCCCTTTCGGCGCCGCCGCCCGCACCAGCATGTCGCGCGACGGCATGATCATCCCGGTGCAGAACCCGCCCAGCGCCATCACCGGCAGCAGCAGCGCCACCGGCAGGTTGACCAGCCCCACCAGCGCGATCGCCGCCGCGGTCACCGCGAACCCGCCGGCGGCCACCTCGCTGTACCGGCGGGTGCGGTCGGCGATGACCCCTCCGGCCAGCACGCCCAGCGCGCTGGCGCCGAGGTAGAGCGACAGCGCGATATTGGCGACCCCCAGCGGCGTGCCGTGATGGGCATGCATCGCGACGACGGAGAACCCGGAAATCCCGCCGCCCGACATGCCGATCACCGTGAAGAATGCCATCAGCGACAGCACCGATGGCGTGACCAGCGACCGCAGCGAGACCGGGCGCGACCGCACCGCCGTCGGGCGGGCGGCCCCGGCCGGCGCCCCGAACAGCAGCGGAATCGCCGCCAGCGGCCCGATCAGCCCGGCGGCGATCAGCGCACCAGACACGCCCCACATTGCCGCCGCCAGCAGCATCGCCGCCGGCGCCAGCGCGGTGCCCAGGTAGCCGGCGAAGGTGTGGATCGAGAACGCCCGCCCCACCCGGCTCTCGGCGATCACGCCGGAGGACAGCAGCGCGTAGTCGCTCGGGTGATAGACGCAGTTCGCCAGCCCCGCCATCACCGAGGCCGCCAGCAGCACGGGATAGACCGGGTTCATCCCGGCCACGATGAATGACGTGCCGCCCAGCACCAGCCCGCCCACCAGCATCCGCCGCGGCCCGAACCGGTCCACCGCAAACCCGGTCGGCGTCTGCATCAGCGCCGAGACGATGTTGAACAGCGTCAGCGCGAAGCCCAGCTCCACATACCCGACGCCGAACTGTTCCGCCAGCAGCGGAAACAGCGGCGGCAGCACCAGGATATGGATATGGCTCACCATATGGGCGCCGGAGATCTGGCCCAGCGTGGCGAGTTCGGCGCGCTTCCATCCGGCGCTCATGCGTGCGGCATCCCCTGTCCAACGCGCCACGGCAGCCGAATTGCCCCCGCTTGGCAAGCGGCACCATAGCGGCCCTTCCATGCACGCGCGGCGCGCATTAGCCTGCGCCCATGCCCGAACTCTCCGTAAATCCCCAACGCCTCTGGTCCGACCACATGCGCATGGCCGAAATCGGCCCCTCGCCCGAAGGCGGCAGCAACCGCCCGGCGCTGAGCGCGCTGGATGCCGAGGCCCGCGCCATGCTCGCCGCATGGTGCGAGCCCCTCGCCCTGGCCGAGGAGCGCGACGCGCTGGGGAACACCTTCTACCGCCGCGCCGGCCGCGACGCCCGGCCCGCCATCGCCTTCGGCAGCCATCTCGACACCGTGCCCACCGGCGGCCGCTTCGACGGTGTCTCCGGCGTGCTGGCCGGGCTTGAGGTCATGCGCGTCCTGCACCAGGCCCGCATCACCACCTCCGCCCCGCTGGAACTGGTCAACTGGACCAACGAGGAAGGCACCCGCTTCCGCCCCGCCATGATGGGCAGCCGCGTCCACGCCGGCGACATGACCCTGCAACAGGCCCTGGCGGTGCGCGACGACGCGGGCACCAGCGTCGCCGAGGCCCTGGCCGAACACCGCCTCGCCGGCCCCAATCCCCCCGGCCCGCGCGACTGGGCGGCGTTCCTGGAACTGCACATCGAACAGGGCCCCGTGCTGGAAACCACCGGGCGGGATATCGGCATCGTCACCGGCACCGTCCAGGCGCGCTATTTCCAGATCGTCGTCACCGGTGCCCCCAGCCATGCCGGCCCGATGACCATGGAGCGCCGCCGCGACAGCCTGGCCGCCGCCGCCGAGCTGGTGCTGGCCGTCGAGCGCATCGGCATTGCCGGCGAGCCGGGCGGGCGCAGCTCCACCACCTGGATCACCAACAGCCCCAACGCCCGCGGGGCAGTGGCCAACATCACCCGCCTGCACAGCGACGTCCGCCACGAGGATCCGGCCCGGGCCGCGGCGATGCAGGCCGAACTCATCGCCGCCGCGGCCGAAATCGCCACCCGCCGCCAACTCGCGATCGACATCGACCCCTACACCACCTTCGGCCCGGTCCGCTTCGACACCGCCGCCGCCGCCGCCCTGCGCGACGCCGCCGCCGCCCGCCAGATGACCACGCGCGACATGCTGGCGGTCGCCGGGCACGACGCGGTGATGGCCGCCCTGGTCTGCCCGGCCGCGATGCTGTTCATCCCAAGCGTCGGCGGCATCAGCCACAACCCCGGCGAGTATTCCACCCCCCAGCACGTGGCCAACGGCGCCCAGGTGCTGCTCGACGCCGTGCTGCGCCTGGCCGCCTGAGCCGGCTTTCGCGGGCACGATCACGCCTCGGTTCCGAAAACCGAAGCTGGCGAAAGCCTGCCCAGGGTTTTGACCAGGGCGCAAATGGCGAGCATTTGCTGGGCGCCGCGACGCTTTGCGGTTTCCCATTCGCGCGGGGTTCTGGCACCATGCGCCGATGGACCATCCGGTGAACCCTCCCGGCGGTCGCCCCCTGCTTGGCGGCCGCGCGGCCCCGCTCCCCCCCACGCTCGACGCGCGCTCGTCCGCCGTGCTGCGCGAGATCGTCGAGCAATACGTCGAAACCGGCGAGCCCGTCGGCAGCCGCACCCTGTCGCGCCGCCTGCCGATGAACCTCTCGCCCGCCACCATCCGCAACGTCATGGCCGACCTGACCGACGCCGGCCTGCTGTTCGCCCCCCACACCTCGGCCGGCCGGCTGCCCACCGAGCTCGGCCTGCGCCTGTTCGTCGATGGCCTGCTGCAATTCGGCGAGCTGTCCGAAGACGACCGCGCCGCCATCAGCGCCTCGCTCGCCGCCTCCGGCCGCAGCCTGGAGGACACCATGGCCGAGGCCTCCACCATGCTCTCCGGCCTGTCCGCCGCCGCCGGCCTGGTCCTCGCGCCCAAGAGCGACGGTCCGCTGCGCCACATCGAATTCGTCCCCCTCGGCTCCGGCCGCGCCCTGGTGGTGCTGGTCGGCGGCGACGGCCATGTCGAGAACCGGGTCATCGAAATCCCCCCCGGCCTGCCCCCCAGCGCCCTGCAACAGGCCGGCAACTACCTCAACGCCCGCCTCTCCGGCCGCCCGCTCGCCGAGCTCCGCCTCGTCGTCGCCGAGGAGATGGCCGCCAACCGCACCCAGCTCGACGCCCTGTCCACCCAGGTGGTCGAAGCCGGCCTGGCCACCTGGACCGGCGACGGCCGCGGCGCCAGCCTGATCGTGCGCGGCCAGGGCAAGCTGCTCCAGGACGTCACCCAGATCGAACGCCTCGGCGCCATCCAGATCCTGTTCGACCGGCTCGAAACCCAGGAAACCATGCTCCGCCTGCTGGAACTGGCCGAACGCAGCGACGGCGTGCGCATCTTCATCGGTGCCGAAAGCGGCCTGTTCGGCACCTCCGGCGTCTCGATGGTCGTGGCGCCGGCCCGCAACGCCGCCAACCGCATCGTCGGCGCCATCGGCGTGATCGGCCCGACACGAATCAACTACGGCCGCATCATCCCGGTGGTGGACTACACCGCGCGCGTCATCGGCCGCCTCCTCGGCTGAACCGCCCGCCGCGTTAACCCGCGCGCAACCCCGTGCAAAGCAAGGACTCATGCCAGCCCGCGTTGACCCATGCTTCATGGGTCAACCTTTATGCGGGCTGGCATGATATGCAGCCCTACCATCCCGTGCGCCGTCTTGTCTGCGCCGCGAGGCGCCACTAACTGATGGAACCATGAGCACCGAACCGAACCCCGCCGCCCCCCCGGCCGAGCCGACCGCCGATCTCCATGCCGACACGCCCCAGACGCCCGAAGGGCTGATGCAGGCCGCCACCCAGCGCATCGCCGCCCTGGAGGCCGAACGCGACGACATGAAGGACCGCTGGATGCGCGCCGAGGCCGAGATGGCCAACGTGCGCGCCCGCGCCAAGCGCGACGTCGATGAAACCCGCCAGTTCGCGATGCAGAAATTCGCCCGCGACGTCGCCGAAGCCGCCGAGAACCTGCGCCGCGGCCTGCAATCCGTCCCTCCCCCCGGCCCCGGCGAGCCGGCGCTCGTCGCCAAGCTGCGCGAGGGCTTCGAGGGCATCGAGCGCAGCTTCCTCGCCCTGCTGGAACGCAACGGCATCGTCGCCACCGACCCCACCGGCGCCGCCTTCGACCCCAACCTGCACCAGGCGATGGCCGAACAGGAAACCACCGAACACCCGCCCGGCACCGTCATCCAGACCTGGAGCCTGGCCTGGACCCTGAACGGCCGCCTGCTCCGCCCCGCCATGGTCGTCGTCGCCAAGCACCCCACCGCCGAACTCGGCGCGCCAAAGCTGGACACCACCGCCTGACCGCAAAACTGCCTAGAAAATAATCACCCAGGCGGCGCACCTCCCCTTGCCGCCAGCCCGAACGCTGAATACATCCACTATCGTCACAACGGGGACGCTGCCGGTGCTTCGGGCTGGCAGGGTCCGCTAACAGGAGACTGACATGAGCAAGGTCATCGGCATCGACCTCGGTACCACCAATTCCTGCGTCGCAATCATGGAAGGCCCGTCCGGCAAGGGCGAGGTCCGCGTCATCGAGAACAGCGAGGGCGCCCGCACCACCCCCTCCATCGTCGCCATTTCCGACAGCGGCGAGCGCCTCGTCGGCCAGTCCGCCAAGCGCCAGGCCGTCACCAACCCCACCAACACGCTCTACGCCGTCAAGCGCCTGATCGGCCGCCGCTACGACGACCCGCTGGTGGCCAAGGACAAGGGCATGGTCCCCTACGAGATCGTCCGTGGCGACAACGGCGACGCCTGGGTCTCCGCCCGCGGCGAGAAGTATTCCCCCAGCCAGATCAGCGCCTTCACCCTGGGCAAGATGAAGGAAACCGCCGAGGCCTATCTCGGCGAGCCCGTCACCCAGGCCGTCATCACGGTCCCCGCCTACTTCAACGACAGCCAGCGCCAGGCCACCAAGGACGCCGGGCGCATCGCCGGCCTCGAAGTGCTGCGCATCATCAACGAGCCCACCGCCGCCGCGCTGGCCTATGGCCTGGACAAGAAGAAGACCGGCACCATCGCCGTCTACGACCTCGGCGGCGGCACCTTCGACATCTCCGTCCTCGAAATCGGCGACGGCGTCTTCGAGGTGAAGTCCACCAACGGCGACACCTTCCTCGGCGGCGAGGATTTCGACCTGCGCGTCATCGACTACCTGGCCGACGAGTTCAAGAAGGAACAGGGCATCGACCTGCGCCGCGACCGCCTCGCCCTCCAGCGCCTCAAGGAAGCCGCCGAGAAGGCCAAGATCGAGCTGTCCTCCTCCAAGGAGACCGAGATCAACCTGCCCTTCATCACCGCCGACGCCACCGGGCCGAAGCACCTGGTCATGAAGCTCTCCCGCGCCAAGCTGGAGAGCCTGGTCGATGACCTGGTCTCCCGCACGCTCGAGCCTTGCAAGGCCGCGCTGAAGGATGCCGGCGTCACCGCCGGCGAGATCAACGAGGTCATCCTGGTCGGCGGCATGACCCGCATGCCCAAGGTGATCGAGGCGGTGAAGCAGTTCTTCGGCCGCGAGCCCGCCCGCAACGTCAACCCCGACGAGGTCGTCGCCATCGGCGCCGCCGTCCAGGGCGCCGTGCTGAAGGGCGACGTCAAGGACGTCCTTCTGCTCGACGTCACCCCCCTCTCGCTCGGCATCGAAACCCTCGGCGGCGTCTTCACCCGCCTGATCGACCGCAACACCACCATCCCCACCAAGAAGAGCCAGGTGTTCTCCACCGCCGATGACGGCCAGACCGCGGTCACCATCAAGGTGTTCCAGGGCGAGCGCGAAATGGCCGCCGACAACAAGCAGCTCGGCAACTTCGACCTCCAGGGCATCCCGCCCGCCCCGCGCGGCGTCCCCCAGATCGAGGTCACCTTCGACATCGACGCCAACGGCATCGTCTCCGTCCAGGCCCGCGACAAGGCCACCGGCAAGGAACAGCAGATCCGCATCACCGCCGGCGGCGGCCTGTCCGAAGCCGACATCGAGCGCATGGTCAAGGACGCCGAAGCCAACGCCGAATCCGACAAGAAGCGCCGCGCATTCGTCGAGGCCCGCAACGCCGCCGAAGCCATGGTCCACCAGGTCGAAAAGAACCTCAAGGAGCACGAGGCCCAAATCTCCGCCCAGGACAAGGGCGAGGCCGAAGCCGCCGTCGCCGCCGCCAAGTCGGCGCTCGAAGGCACCGACCCCGAAGCGGTGAAGTCCGCCACCGAACGCCTCAGCCAGGTCGCCATGCGCATCGGCGAGGCGATGTACAAGGCCCAGCAGGCCGCCGAACCGCCGCCCGCCGATGCCGGCCCCACCGCCGACGGCGACAAGGTGGTGGACGCCGAGTACGAAGAGGTGGACGACAAGAAGAAGAACAAGTCCGCGTAGCGCCGCGGAGCGTAGCGAGGGTGATGGGGTAGCAAGGAAGGGGGAAGAAGTTCTTTTTTGAAAAAAAGAACCAAAAAACTTTCATTCACTAAGAAAGAGCCTGCGCCGCAGTCTTAATGAATAAAGTCTTTTTGCTTCTTTTTCTTCAGAAAAAGAAGACCTTCCTTCCTTCCTGAACGCCCCATCCCCAAACGGCCGCCCAAGCTTCACCCGAAGCCGGGCGGCCGTTGTCGAATGGGGCCCAAAGCCCGTATGGGAAACAGCGGCCCTGGATCACAGTGCCGGGATGAGGGCAACGCATGGCCAAGGCCGACTACTACACCACATTGGGAACAGCGCGCGACGCCAGCGCGGACGACCTGAAGAAGGCGTACCGCAAGCTCGCCATGAAGTTCCACCCGGACCGCAACCCCGGCGACGCCAAGGCGGAAGCCAGGTTCAAGGAAATCAGCGAGGCCTACGACGTCCTCAAGGACGAGCAGAAGCGCGCCGCCTATGACCGCTTCGGCCACGCCGCCTTCGAAAACGGCGGCGGCGGCCAGCAAGCCGGCGGCTTCGATTTCGCCGAGGGCGGCCTGGGCGATATCTTCGACCAGATGTTCGGCCAGTTCGCCGGCGCCCGGAACCGCGGCCCGCGCGGCGGCAACGACATCCGCGCCCAGGTCGAGATCGACCTCGCCCAGGCCTTCGCCGGCACCAAGGTCCAGCTCCGCGTGCCCACCCGCGTGGCCTGCGAAGCCTGCGCCGGCACCGGATCGGAAACCAAGGACCGCGCCGCGGTCGAAACCTGCCCCACCTGCAAGGGCGCCGGAAAGGTGCGCATGCAGCAGGGCTTCTTCCTGGTCGAACGCCCCTGCATCTCCTGCGGCGGGCGCGGCCAGACCATCAAGAACCCCTGCCGCATCTGCCACGGTGCCGCCACCGTGCAGCGCGAACGCACCCTCTCGGTCGCCGTCCCCGCCGGCGTCGAAGACGGCACCCGCATCCGCCTGTCCGGCGAAGGCGAAGCCGGCGGCCCCGGCGCCCCCGCCGGCGACCTCTACGTCCATATCGGCATCCGCCCCCACGAAATCTTCCAGCGCGACGGCGCCAACATCTTCTGCCGCGTCCCCCTGCGCATGAGCCAGGCCGCCCTCGGCGGCGAAGTCGAAGTCCCCGCCATCGACGGCACCAAGGCCCGCGTCAAAATCCCCCCCGGCACCCAATCCGGCGAACAATTCCGCCTGCGCGGCAAAGGTTTTTCCGTATTGCGCAGCGCGGCGAGGGGCGACATGTACATCCAGGTCGCCGTCGAAACCCCCCAGCACCTCACCAAGCGCCAACGCGAACTGCTGGAGGAATTCGAAGGCGAAGCCAAGGGCCACGGCAACGGCTCGCCGGAATCCGAAGGCTTCTTCGCCAAGGTCAAGGAGTTCTTCGAGGGCGGCAGCCGAAGCTAAGGCAAGGCGAGGGCGCTGCCCTCGACCCGCTGGGGCCATCGGCCCCAGACCCCATCACTATTTTTCTTCCCTCCACCCGTGAAACGGGGGGAGCCGGAGGGGGGCCGTCGCCCCACCAAATCCAACGCCCACGTGCCCCCCTGCCATCTCATCGCCCGCAATCCGGAATCCGGTGACTTGATCCCGCAGACCGGTGGCGTCCGAAAAGTGCGGTGGCAACGCCAGGGAATGGGCAAGCGTGGCGGCGCACGGGCGGTCTACTTCTACCACGACCCCCAGATGCCGATCTTCCTGCTGCTGGTCTATGCCAAGGCGCAGCGGGAGAACATGACACCCGATGAAAAGAAGCAGGTGACGGCGCTGAGCACGGCCATCAAACAAAGTTACGGCAGAAAGGAATAATCCGATGGGCAAGTTCGCCAAGGACTTGATCGAAGGAATGACCGAAGCCGCGGCCTATGCCGACGGCAACAAGGCGGGCGCCACGGCGCACGTGGTCGAAGTCCCAGACGTGCGAGCCATCCGCCGCCAACTCCACATGTCGCAGCACGAATTCGCCGACGCCTACCGCATTCCGCTCGCGACCCTGAATAACTGGGAACAGGGCAGGCGAACGCCCGACGCCCCGGCCGCCGCCTACCTCCAGGCGATCTCACGCAAGCCCCAGGTCATTCGCGATGCGCTCCAACGCGGCTGAAGCAAGACGAGGGCACCGCCCTCGACCCGCTGGGGCCATCGACCCCAGACCCCCCTTCCTCCCGTCATCCTGAACGAAGTGAAGGACCCACGCTGCCTTGCTTTCCTTGCCGCGCCGAGCTTCTCCAACTCCGGGCGAGCACATTGATTTTTTTTGCGAATTCGGGTCGTTCGGGACACCAGTCAGAATGAAATTTCACGCGCGATATCAGAGCACTGCTGGCGGTCTGGGATAGGGTTCTGATTGGGGGCTCATTTACACCACAGATCGACCACATCAAGGGAGTCACCATGGTACGACATTATCGCATATAGAGGCGCGGAACGACTGGTGTGCGATGCCGATGCGGAATCCGCTTTATGGTAAGTCAAGCCAGAGCTGCCGATATTTTTTGAATCTCGTACTCAGTGTACCCGCAGAATGCGGTTGAAGTCTCAATCAGAGGTGGTCGCTTTACGAGACCGACTTGCTCAAACGATATCTGAATGGACGAATTAGTTTCCATCTCAAACCCTGGATTTGGTCCGCCTCGCAGCGGCACCCAATGCACCTCAACACCGTCCTCGATTGCCCAAGGATAGCCGCCAGGGGGCGGCAATTCGATCCCGAATTCGGATGCGGG
>JADLHF010000255.1 GCA_020848935.1 Acetobacteraceae bacterium | reverse complement strand
GCGGCCGAATTCCACCGCGGCCACCGCGGCCCCACCCACGCCGCCTGGTTCTACTCCAAGGCCCAGGCCGGCGGCGGCGTGCTGGCCGATCTCGGCATCTATCACCTGACCTCGGCGGCCACCCTGTTCGGCCCCGCCGCCCGCTTCACCGCCAGCCTCTCCACCCGCTTCGCCACCCGCACCCTGGACAACGGCAGCACCGTCACCCCCGACGTCGAAGACAGCGCCCTGCTCAGCCTGCTGACCCGATCCGGCATCGCCGTCTCCCTGCACGCCCACTGGAACGGCAGCCAACCGCATCAGGCCACCCGCGCCCGCGTCACCCTGATCGGCCGCGAGGGAAGCCTCTACTTCGGCGGCCCCGACGGCGCCGTCCATCTCTGGCGCCCCGACGGCAATTACCGCCTTGTCGCCGATGCCGAAACCGCCAGCTTCGACGGCTACGACGTCCGCACGCTGCGCCCCCCCGGCGCCGGCACCCCACCCTCCTTCGTCGCCGCCTTCACCGACCGCATCGAAGCCGGCGACACCAGCACCCGCAGCCTCGACATCCAGGCCCACGTCCTCGAACTCATCGCCCTGAGCTACCACCACGCCACCACCGGCCAGCCGATCATCCCCGCCACGCGGTTCTGACGCGGCTGGGGAAAGTGCCGGTCAGGACAGGAAGACTCTTCTTTTTGTGAACAAAAAGAAGCAAAAAAACTTTACCCACCTCCTGCCCCCTCTCCCGCGAAGCGGGGGAGGGCCGGGGTGGGGGTGGTGCCGCATCGCGAGAGTGAAAAAATTCCTTGCACCACCCGACGCTGCGAGATATATTACCTCGAATGTTAGTTCAGGCACCCCAGTTGACCGGCAGCTTCGCCAGCCTGCGTACCGCCGCGGCGGACGCGGCGCCCGTCTGGCTGCCCGCAACGCTCCAGGCCATGATCATCGCCTGCCTCACCAGGCTGCTCGATCGGCTGGAACACCTCCTCCAGCTCTGGAAATCCGGCCAACTCCCCGGCCTCGTCCCCGCGCAGCCCGCCCGCCCGCACGGCGCCAC
The DNA here is from genome assembly GCA_020848935.1 of Acetobacteraceae bacterium. Taxonomy (GTDB): domain Bacteria; phylum Pseudomonadota; class Alphaproteobacteria; order Acetobacterales; family Acetobacteraceae; genus CAMDGX01. Next base: position 17,082 of record JADLHF010000255.1, on the reverse strand, counting down.
ACCCCGCTGCCATGCCGCATCGCCGTCCCGCATCCCGCGCCGCATGCACCAGCGCGCCGCGCCGCGCGCCCATCGTCCCACCGAACGCGCCACAATGCCGGCACGCCCCGCGCCCGCGAGCGCGCACACCCCGGCACCCCCCCGCCCGGCACCCCCACCCCCGGCACCCCCACCCCCGGCACCCCCGCGCGCCCGCAACCACTCCCCGATCCGCTATCGCGGCCGCCGCCCACCCCGCCCCCCGACGCGTTTCGTGCTCCGGGATGTCGCGCCTTTGCACGCCTAAAACGTTTCGATATCGGTATAAAACCCGACGGACCGCCAGCCGCGGGCAGGGGCGGTTCCCGCGGCGCGCTTTCGCGGCTAGAACGCAGGGCAAGGAAACCCACGCCACCAGGGGGCATCATGGCAGGGATTTCGCGCCGCGTGCTGCTGGGCGTGCCGCTCGCCGCCGGGCTGCCGGCTGACGCCGCCAGGGCGTGGGCCGGTGGCGACGATGGCGTGACCATCGGCTGGCCCAGCGACGTGCCGTCCTGGGACCCCAACCGGCGCTTCGTGCCGGATGCCCAGCCGATCTTCAAGATGGTCTATGACCAGCCGCTGGACCAGGACCCGCGGCTCAACCTGGTTCCGAGCCTGATCGCCAGGTGGCAGTTGGCGCCCGATGCCCGCAGCCTGGAGCTGGAGCTGCGCGACGACGTGGTGTTCCATGACGGCACGCCCATGCGCTCGGCGGATCTCCGCTGGACCTTCTTCGGGCGCATCGCGGCCGGGCACAGGGTGGACACCGCCCACGCCTGGCGCATGGTGAGCGATATCGAGACGCCCAGCGCCACGCGCGCGATCATGCGCTTCAACAGCCCGGCCCCCACGGCGCCGGCATGGCTGGCCTTCCTGGGCAGCTTCGTGGTGCCCAGGGACTACATGCGCAAGGTCGGGCTGGCGGCGTTCGGCGCCCGGCCGGTGGGCAGCGGGCCGTATCGCCTGGCGGAGTACCAGCCCCGCGCCCGTATCGTGCTGGAGCGCAACGACAGCTACTGGGGGCCGAAGCCGGCGCTGCGCCGGGTGACCGTCGAGATCATGCGCGACACCGCGACGCGGGCGGCCGCGGTGCAGTCCGGGCAGGTGGACCTGACCATTTCCGTGCCGGTGCGCGAGGTGGAGCGGCTGGCCCGGATGCCGGCGCTGGCGGCCGAGCTGAATCCGATCGCGCGGGTGATCCTCTTGCAGGTGCGCGACGACGGCGGGTTTGCCGACCGCGACATCCGCCTCGCCGCCCATCACGCCATCGACAAGAAGGCGCTGAGCCAGGCCTTCTACGGCGCGGCGGCGGTGCCGCTGTCGCTGCCGGCGCCGCCGGACCCGCAGGCGCATCCGGACGACTTCACCTTCGCCAGCGACCCCAACCTGGCGATCCAGCTGCTGGCGCGCTCGGGCCATTCCGCCGCGAACCCGGCCAGGATCCGCATGGCCACCACCAAGGGCCAGTTCCCCGCCGACTACGACATCGCGCGCGCCATCGTCGCGATGTGGCGCCAGGTGGGCATCGCGGCGGAGCTGGAGGTGATCGACTACGCCAGGTATTTCGAGCTGAACCGCGCCAACAGGCTGCCCGAGGCGACGCTCTACGCGTTCGACAACGCCACCGGCGACCCCGAGGCCTATGGCGGCTACCTGCTGAACCCCAACCTGCCGTTCTCGCCGTGGAAGGACGTCGCGCTGGGGCGGAAGGCGACCGGCCTGTTCGACATGGCCGACGCGGCCGAACGCCTCGCCGGCTGGCAGGCGCTGAACCGCGAGGCGGTGGAGATCGGCGCCTGCATCCCCCTGCTGCAAAGCGTGCAGACGCTGGTGCGCCGCAAGGCGCTGGCCTACCGGCCCTATGGCAATGGCTGGGTGCTGCCGCAGACCATGGAATGGGTCTAGCCGGCGTGCGGCGGGACGGGGACACGGGCAGGGGCCGCAAGCCCGGGGTCCTGCTGCCGCCATGACCCTGCTCGCCGCCCTGGCGCGCCGCCTGCTGGTGGTGCCGCCGATCCTGCTGATGGCCTCGCTGTTGCTGTTCATTTCCGTGCGGGTGCTGCCGGCCGACCCGGCGGGAATGTCGCTGCCGCCGACGGCAAGCGCGGATGCGATCGCGGCCGCCCGCCGGCAGATGGGCCTCGACCGGCCGCTGGCGGCGCAATACGCGATCTGGCTGGGCCGGTTGGTGGCCGGCGATCTCGGCCGCTCGGTCCATCTGCGCCGGCCGGTGACGGCGCTGCTGGCCGCGGCGGTGCCGGCGACCATCGAGCTTGCCGGGCTGGCGATGGCGCTGGCCGCCGGCCTGGGCCTGGCCGGCGGCCTGCTGCTGTTCGCGCTGAGGGGCGAGGCGGCCGAGATGCTGGCTGATGCCGGCACCACGCTGCTGATGTCGGTGCCGGATTTCCTGTGGGCGCTGCTGTTCATCCTGGTGTTCGGCGTGCTGCTGGAGGCGATGCCCTTCACCGGGCGGCTGGGGCCGGCCCTGTTGCAGCCGGGGGGCACCGGCTTCCTGCTACTGGATTCGCTGCTGGCGGGGGATATCGCCGCGTTCCGCAGCGCCGCCCGGCACATGGTGCTGCCGGCGGCGGCGCTGGGGATCGCCTTCGCGCCGCCGATCATGCGGGTGCTGCACGCATCGCTGATCGACGTCTACTGCGCGGACCATATCCGCCAGGCCCGGCTGCGCGGCCTGTCGCCGACCAGGGTGCTGCTGTGCCATGCACTGCCCAACACCGCACGGCCGGTGCTGAAGCTGATGGCGGTGCAGTTCGGCCTTCTCCTCGGCGGCGCGCTGCTGGTGGAGGAGATCTTCGCCTATCCCGGCATGGGCGCCCTGCTGGTCGATGCGCTGCGCAATGCCGACCTGCCGGTCATCCAGGCGGTGGCGCTGGCCTATTGCGCGGTCGTGCTGGGCATCCGCGCGCTGGTGGCCGGGCTCCGCCTGGCGCTCGACCCGCGGCTGCGGGCGCGATGAGCGGCATGGGCACCGGCCGGCTGCTGCGGCGCCTGCTGTATCCACGCTGGCTGCGCTCCGGCCGCGTGGCGCTGGGGTTGCTGGTGGTGGTGGCGATGCTGGCGCTGGCGCTGCTGGCCCCGGCCCTGGCGCCGCACGATCCGGCGGCGCAGGACCTGACGCTGACCCTGCAGCCGGTACGGTTGGGCTCGGCGTTTCCGCTGGGCACCGACGGGCTGGGCCGCTGCGTGCTGTCGCGGCTGCTGCATGGCGCGCGGCTGGCGCTGTGGGTGGCGGTGGCTGCGGCGTTCGGGGCGATGCTGCTGGGCAGCGCGCTGGCCTATGCCGGCGGCTATCTGGGCGGCCGGACGGACTGGCTGATCGGGCGGACGGTGGATGCCTGGACGCTGTTCCCGCCGGTGGTCCTCGCGCTGATCCTGCTGGTCGGGCTGGGCGCCGGCAGCACCCACCTGGTCCTTGCCATCATCCTGGCGGAATGGCCCCGGGTCTGCCGCGTGCTGTGCTGCGAGGTGCGCAAGGGGATGCGGCGCGACCATGTCGCCGCCGCCCGGCTGCTGGGTTTCCCGCACTGGCGCACGCTGCTGCTGGAGGTGGTGCCGGCGACGGTTCCGCGGCTGCTGACGCTGCTGGCGCTGGAGATGGGCAGCGCGGTGGTGATGGCGGCGATCCTGGGCGTTATCGGGCTGGGGGTGACGCCGGACCAGGCCGCCTGGGGGCAGATGATCGCGGACGGGCGCGCGGTGATCCACCAGGCGCCGGCCAACCTGCTGGCGCCGGCGGCCGCGATCGTCATCACCGTCGCCGGCTTCAACCTGCTGGGCGAAGGGCTGCGCCGCACGCTGGAGCCGCGGCCGGTCGGGGGGCGGCAATGAGCCTGCTGGTCGCACGCGGCCTGACCGTGGCGGCGCGGGTCGAGGGCGAGGCGGTGCCGGTGTTCCGCGGCCTGAACTTCGCCCTGGCACCCGGCCGGGTGCTGGGTCTGGTGGGCGAATCCGGCGCCGGCAAATCGATGGTCGGGCGCGCGGTTGCCCAGCTCCTGCCACCGGGGTTTCGCATCAGCCATGGCAGCATGGAGTTCGGCGGCGCCGACCTGGTGACGATGCCGCCCGCCGCGCGCCGCGCCCTGCTGGGCCGCGACATCGCCTTCATCCCGCAGCAGCCACTGGCGGCGCTGAACCCGCTGCAGACCGTCGCCGCCCTGCTCGATGAACACCACCGCAGGCTTGGCGTGCGGGGGCGGCGCCTATTGCGCGAATACGCGCGCGCCGCGCTGGCCGCGGTGCAGCTGCCGGACCCCGCGGCGATGCTGGCGCGGTACCCGCACCAGCTTGCCGCCGATCAGTGCCAGCGCCTGCTGGTCGCCATGGCGTTCGCCGGCCGCCCGCGGCTGGTGGTGGCCGACGAGGCGACCGCGGCGCTGGATGTCATCGCCCAGGCCGATGTCATCGCCCTGATGCGCGCGTTGCAGCGCGCCAGCGGCGCGGCGATGCTGTTCATCACCCGGGACCTGCGCCTGGCCGCCGGGCTGTGCGACGAGCTGGCGGTGATGCATGCCGGCGACATCGTCGAGACCGGACCGGCGGCGCAGGTGCTGGGCGCGCCGCGGCACCCCTACACGCGCTGCCTGCAACTGGCGATCCCGCCGATGGACGGTCCGCGGCGGGCGCTGTACGCCCTGCCGGAGCCGATGCCGGGGCTGCGCGCGCTGGCCCGGTTGCCGGGATGCCGGTTCGCCCCGCGCTGCCCGGTCAAGGCCGATTACTGCCTGCGCAGCGAGCCGCCGCTGGCCGGCGGCGCGCATCGCAGCGCCTGCCTGCGTCCTGGCCTGGTGCCCGCCATCGCGGCGGCGGACGCGCTTTCGCCGCCGCCCTGGCGCCCGGCCGGACAGGCGCCGGTGCTGGTGCTGGAGGGACTCTGCAAAAGCTTCACCACCGGCGCCTGGCCCCGCCGCGGGCGGGTGGATGCGGTGCGCGACGTCTCGCTGCGGGTGGCGCCGGGCGAGTTCGTGGCCGTGGTGGGCGAGAGCGGCAGCGGCAAGTCCACCCTGGGCCGGCTGGTGGTGGGGCTGGAACGGCCCGATGCCGGACGCATCGTGCTGGCCGGCCACGATGTCGGCGCCGGCGACGCGGCGGCGCGGCGGTATCGCGTGGACCATGTCCAGATGGTGTTCCAGGACCCGCAAGCGGCGCTGAACCCGCGCCGCCGCGTGGCTGCGATCATCGCCCAGGCGCTGGAGGCGCAGGGCGCGAAATTCGCGGTGCGCGAGCGGCGGGTGCGCGCCCTGCTGGCCGAGATGGGCATGCCGCTGGAACTCGGCGTGCGCAGCCCGGCGCAGCTGTCCGGCGGGCAGCGCCAGCGGGTGAGCATCGCCCGCGCGCTGTGTTCGGCGCCGCCGCTGCTGGTGGCCGACGACATCATGGCGGGGCTGGACATCTCGGTGCAGGCGCAATTGCTGCTGCTGTTGCACCGGCTGCGCCAGGACCATGATTTCGCGCTGCTGTTCATCAGCCGCGACCTGCCCGTGGTGCGCCATCTGTGCGACCGCGTGCTGGTGATGCACCGGGGTGCGATTGTCGAGGAGGGGCCGACCGCGACGGTGTTCGGCTGGCCGCGGCACGACTGCACCAGGGCGCTGCTGGCGGCCGTGCCGCGTTGATCCCGGCGCTATTTCAGTTCGAAGCCGAGCGCGCCCAGCGCCTCGCGCATCCGGTGGCGGCCGGACAGCGACGCCGGACCGCGCACGCGGTTGATCGCCCGCTGGGACCAGCGTTCGTCGGGCATCGCCTGCTCCTGCTGGAAGGCGGACATGCGGGCGTCATAGGCGGCCAGGGTGGCCGGGTCGATGGTGGGGTCGTACTGCTCGCGATGCACCACCACGCCCGGCGGCAGGCGGGGCTTGATGCCGCTGGCGGCCGCGGGGTCGGGCACGCCGATGGCCAGGCCGAAGGCCGCGAAGACCCGCTTGGGCAGGCCCAGCTCGGCGGCCACCTGTTCCGGCCGGTTGCGCAGCGCGCCGATATAGACCGCGCCAAGCCCGAGCGATTCCAGCGCCACCACCGCGTTCTGCGCCGCCAGCGCCGCATCGATCAGCGCCACCATGAACAGCTCCAGGTAGTCGATGCCGGTGACGCTTTCCTGGTTCTGCCCGGCGATGGTGTCCAGCCGGGCGAGGTCGGCCAGCCAGACCAGGAAGGTGGGCGACTGCACGATATGCTTCTGCCCGCCGGCCAACGCGGCCAGCCGCGCCTTGCGGGCAGGATCTTCCACCACCATCAGGCTCCATGCCTGAAGGTTGGACGAGGTGGCGGCCGAGGACGCCGCGGCGATGATCGCGGCCAGCGTGGCGGGCGGGATCGGCGTGGGCAGGAAGGCGCGGCAGGAGCGGTGGGAGAGGATGCTCTGCAACACCGGGTTCATCGGTGCCTCCGCCATCAAGGCGGGGTCGCGATAGCGGGCAAGCACGAGGTCGGGGGCATCGATCACGGCGAACTCCGGGGCGGGGATGCGGCGATGATGGCGATGAATGCCGCCAGGGTCGAGCGCGGCGGCCATCGGCGCGGCTGGCATCCACGCCGCGGGGCGCCTATTCCACCGCCTATGCATGAGACCTCGCCATCGTGGCCCCGCCGGTGCCGCGCCGGGCTTCTGTCTGGCTGTGCCGCACTGGCGCTGTTGCTTTTGCCTTCTGCTCCCCCGGCAGCGGCCGAGGTATTGCGGGTGGTGGTGGAAGGCGCGTTCGTGCCGCACCACGTGCCGCTGCTGCTGGCGGCGACGCAGGGGCATTTCGACCGCGCCGGCATCCAGGCCACGGTCGAGCCGGGGCTGGGGGCCAACATGGTGGCGGTGCTGGTGGGCCAGCGCGCCTTCGACCTCGGCCATCTGCCGGCCAACGCGGCGGCGGCGGCGATCGCGCGCGGCATGCGGATCCGCATGGTGGCGCTGTACCAGCCGCGCTCCACCCTCGCCCTGGTCGGGATCAAGGGGCGGGTGCGCCTGGACGGCGCGAGTTCGGTCGAGGGGCTGCGGGTGGGCATCACGCCGGGCAGCCAGGACGCGATGGCGCTGGGCATGTTCCGCCGGGCGCAGTCGATCGGCATCAGTGCGCTGACCATCACCCCGATCGGGCGCAGCAACCGGCTGAGCGAACTGGTCGAGGGGCGGGTGGATGTGGTGGTCGGCGACGGGGCGGCGCTGCGCGCGCGCCTGCTGGCGCGGGGGCAGGAGCCCGAGGTGCTGGAACTGGCCCAGTACGGGGTGCCGCTGCTGGGGCTGGGCTTCGTGGCCAGCCAGGCGCTGTTGACGAGCAACCCCGATCTGGCGCGCCGCGCGCTGGCGGCGATCCGCGCCGGCTTTGCCGAGGCGGCCGCCGATCCGCCGGCGGCCTGCCGGGCGACCCGCGCGGGCTATGGTCTGGCCGATAGCGACGCGGCCTGCACCGCGGCGCTGACGATCTTTCTCGCCCATGTCACGCCGCCGGCTTCGCCGGACTGGGGGCGGCAATCCGACGAAGCCTGGCAGCGCATGATCGAGGCGATGCGCGCGGCGGGCGAGCTTCAGGGCACCCGCCCGTCATCGTTCTACTTCACCAACGCCGTGGTCCCGTGACCGCGCCGCCATCAGGACAACGCATCATGGCTGCCGGAACCTATCGCTACCCGAATACCGACCGCGTGCTGTTCGGCCAGCCGTTCGGCCCGGCACTGGCCGAGGAGCGGGCGAGGCTCGGCGCAGGGCGCGTGTTCCTGATCGCCAGCGGCACGCTGGCGCGCGAGACCGCGCTGGTGGCGCAGGCCGGTGCCGCGCTGGGCGCGCATCTGGCCGGCACCTGGACGCGCATCGGCGCCCATACGCCACGCGCCGACGTGGTGGCCGCCGCCAATGCCGCGCGCGCCGCCGGGGCGGATCTTCTGGTGACGCTGGGCGGCGGTTCGGTCACCGATGCGGCAAAGATGGTGGGCATGTGCCTGGCCAACGACATCGCCGCGCCGCGCGATCTGGACCGGCTGCGGGCCATCACCGCGCCCGACGGCACCACGCGGCGGCCGCCGACGCGGCGGGGGATCCGCACCGTGTCGATTCCCACCACGCTGTCGGCCGGCGAATTCTCCTCCTTCGCCGGCTGCACCGATACGCAGCCGCAAGACGGCGGCGCGCCGCGCAAGGAATCCTATGCCTCGGCGACGATGATCCCGATCAGCGTGATCCTCGACCCCGCGGTGACCGTCGCCACGCCGGAATGGCTGTGGCTGTCCACCGGCATCCGTGCCGTGGACCATGCGGTGGAGGATCTGTGCTCGGCCAATTCGCAGCCGATGAGCGACGGCGCCTCGCTGCACGCGCTGCGCCTGCTGGGGACCGGGCTGCGGGCCTGCCGGGCCGATCCCGGCGATCTCGCCGCCCGGCTGGACTGCCAAGTCGGCGCCTGGCTGTCGATGGTCGGCTCGCAGACCGGCGTGACCAAGGGGGCGAGCCACGGCATCGGCCATGTGCTGGGCGGCACCGCCGGGGTACCGCATGGCTACACTTCCTGCGTGATGCTGCCGCATGTGCTGCGCTTCAATCGCGCGGTGAATGCCGCCCGCCAGGCCTGGGTGGCCGAGGCGCTGGGCATGCCGGGGGGCGAGGCGGCGGATGCGGTGGCGGCGCTGATCGCCGCACTCGGCCTGCCGGCGACGCTGCGCGATGTCGGGGTGCGGGCGGACCAACTGGATACGATCGCCGCGGGATCGATGCACGACCGCATGGTGCACACCAATCCGCGCCGCATCGACGGGCCGGCGGTGGTGCGCCAGTTGCTGGATGCGGCGTGGTGATCGGCGTGACCGGTACGCGGCCACGCCAGATGTGTCAGGCGGTCATTGTCAGGCAGGCTGGAGGGGAGGTGCGGTGCGGCGCAGTTCGCAGATGGCGACATGCACCTGGCTCCAGCGATCCAGGCCGGCGGTGTCGTTCTGGCGGCGCATTTCCTCGACATGGCGTTGCGCGATTGCCTGTGCCTGCAGGCCGTGCAACTGGATCATCATCCGGGCGGTTTCGCACGCATTGGCGAATTGCATCACACGATCCTCCTTGATGTCACGACTTGTTCCCCTTGATATAGGCGCGCTGGCGCGTGGTATCACGGATCCCTGGCCCACGCTGTCCGCAAAGCAGACAGGCGATGGCGGCATCCAACCGGCGCACCGCAATTCGACCGTTCCCGAGGAGCCGCCATGCAGGTCCGACCCATCCTTGTTCCCTATGCCGGCGACGTGGCGCGATGGGGTGCCGCGCGCGGGCCGGCGGCGATGATGGCGGCCGGCATGGCCGATGCCCTGCGCGCTGCCGGGCACATGCCGGCCGAGCCGCTGGAGATCGTCTTCCCGCGCGAGCGGCGCACCCGCGATTCCATCACCAACCTGGGCATCATCTCCGCCACGGTGTCCGACGCGGTGGCCGCGGCCATCGGGCAGGGCGCGATGCCGCTGGTCTTGCAGGGCAACTGCACCCAGGCGGTCGGCCCCGCCGGCGGGGTTGCCCGGGCCTGCGGCGGGGCCGGGATCGCCTGGTTCGATGCCCATGGCGACATGCATACGCTGCGCACCACCTCCACCGGGTTGATCGGCGGCATGCCGTTTGCCGTGGCGCTGGGCTGGGAATTCGACGATTGGCGCGAGGCGGCGGGCCTGGCGCGGCCGGTGGCGGCCGCGGCGGCGGCGCTGATCGGTGCCTCCGACCTGGACCCGGAGGAGGAGGAGGCGCTGGCGGCGCACCCGATCGCGCGGCTGGATGCGGCGCAGATGGGTGAGGATGCCGGGCCGCGCACCGCGGCATTGCTCGCGCCGCGCGCGGCGGCCGCGCCCGGGTGGTACCTGCATATCGACCTTGATGTCGCCGGGCCGGTGGCGGTGCCGGGGCAGTTGACCAATGCGCCGCACTGGCCCTCGGCGACGGCGCTGGCCGCGTCGGTTGCCGCGGCTGCCGGGGCGGTGCCGCTGCGCTGCCTGGGCATTGCCGCCTACAACCCGGAAGGCGACCCGCAGGGCAGGGGTGCGCGGTTGGCAGTGGAACTGGCGGTGTCGGCGCTGGCGTCGCGGAGTTGAGTCTTCGCTGGCGTCGCGGAGTTGAGTCTTCGCTGGCGTCGCGGGGCTGGTCCCGTCAGCCGTCGGGGCGCAACACGGTCACCCAGCGAATGATCTCGGGAACCACCGCCGCGGTTGGCGCACGGCCCTCGATGATGCCGCGATAGATGTAGTGTTCGAGGGCAGATCCGACCAGCCCGCCGGCGATGGCGCGGCCGACATCAGGGTATGTATTGAGATAATATTCGCTGTCCACCGCGGGCTCGGCCCCCAGCCGCCCCTCGAAGAACCCGACCTCGACGAAGTGCGAATGAAGGTCGCCGATCTCGCCGATGCCATGGGCGCGGGCAATGTCGTCATAGGTGGTGAGGTAGAATGCCTCGTCGAACGGCAGCGATTTCACGATCTGCCTGATGGCGTGCACCAGAAACTGCGGATTGACGGCAACCTTGCCACGGCCGTCGAGCCGGTCGCGGGCGATGCGCAGGGATTGCAAAATCAAATCGATATGGGGCAGATAGGATGCAGACGTCACCAACCAACTCCATTCGGGGCGGCGGCACCACCCTATTCCACGCACGCCCCTTGTTAAGGCCGCAGGCGACCGCTGGTCTAGCCCTTGATTGATTAATATCTGCTGATGCCGATCGGTTGGCGATATTGTCACGCAATGTTGCGGTTACTTGATTGATCCTCGCCATCTGCGCCAAGCGGCGAGAACAGATACGATGAAATCAGCCGCTTGGCTTCCTCCAGCACCCGGGCGCGGTGCCGCGGGTCGGCCTGCGCGAAGGCATGGGCGATCAGGCGGTCGCCGATCTCGGCGGCGATGCGCAGGCGGAAATCGAATGCCGCGTCGGGTGCGACGGCGAACATGGTGGACAGGAAGTTGCGCACCATCGCGGCCATTTCTCCGGCCCCGTCGGGGTGCCCGCCGAGCTGGGCTTCGAACAGCGCCGTGCTGATCGCCCGCCCGGCGCCGGGTGGCGCGCCATAGGCCAGGGTGCGAAAATCGGCATGCGCGGCAAGGTAGGCAGCGAAGGCATCGATCGCCATGGCCAGGAATCCCGCGGGGCTTTCGGGCAGGTCGGCCATCAGGGCGTTCGCCAACGCCGCCTGGAACGCCGCCAGATGCTCCTTGGCGATGGCATCGATGACGGCCTGCTTGTCGGGAAAGAAGCGGTACAGCGCGCCGACCGACAGCCCGGCCTCGCGGGCGATCTGTGCCGTGGTCAGGGCGGGGGGCGGCACCCCGCGCGCCAGCAGCCGGCCGGCGGCGGCGACCACCCGGCCGACCGTCTCCTGGCTGCGTTCCTGGACCGGATCGCGCCGCCGTCCCGCCTGGCCTGCTGCCGCCGTTGACACGCCCATTCCCGGACCCTAAACGAAATACACGAACGCGACGTCGCATTCGTGTTCATGCTCCTTCACTGCCCGAGGTCCGGCTCCATGGCAATCCCCCTCCATCAGGCGCTGCGCGTCGGTGCCTATGTGGTCAAGCAGCATCTGCTCGGCCGCAAGCGTTATCCGCTGGTGCTGATGCTGGAGCCCTTGTTCCGCTGCAACCTGGCCTGCGCCGGCTGCGGCAAGATCGACTACCCCGCCGAGATCCTGAACCAGCGCCTGTCGGTGGCGGAATGCCTGGAGGCGGTGGACGAATGCGGCGCCCCGGTGGTGGTGATCGCCGGCGGCGAGCCGCTGCTGCACAAGGAGATCGACGAGGTGGTGCGCGGCATCATCGCGCGGGGCAAATACGTCATCGTCTGCACCAATGCGCTGCTGCTCGAGAAGAAGATGGAGCTGTTCAAGCCGAACAAGTTCTTCTCCTGGTCGGTCCACCTGGACGGCAACCGCGAGGACCACGACAGGTCGGTCTGCCAGGACGGCGTGTACGACCGCTGCGTGTCGGCCATCGCCAAGGCGAAGGCGGCCGGCTTCCGCACCATCATCAACGCCACCCTGTTCAACAACGCCGACCCCGAGCGCATGGCGCGCTTCTTCGACGACGTGATGGAAATGGGCATCGACGGCATCTCGGTCTCGCCCGGCTACGCCTATGAGCGCGCGCCGGACCAGCAGCATTTCCTCAACCGCACCGCCACCAAGACCCTGTTCCGCTCGATCTTCTCGCGCGCGCGGCCGGGCCGCAGGAAGTGGGCGTTCAACCAGTCATCCCTGTTCCTGGATTTCCTGGCGGGCAACCAGACCTTCCACTGCACGCCCTGGGGCAACCCCACGCGCACCTATTTCGGCTGGCAGCGGCCGTGCTACCTGCTCGGCGAGGGCTATGCCAAGACGTTCAGGGAACTGATGGAAACCACCGACTGGGACGCCTACGGCACCGGCAACTACGAGAAATGCGCCGACTGCATGGTGCATTCGGGCTACGAGGCCACCGCCGTGGCGCATTCCATCCGCCATCCGATCCAGGCGCTGAAGGTCGAGCTTCGCGGCGTGCGCACCAGCGGGCCGATGGCGCCGGATATCCCGCTGGAGGGCCAGCGCCCGGCCGAGTTCGTGTTCTCGCAGCACGTCCAGCAGGCCATGGAGCGGCTGCGCCACGACAAGCCCCAGGGCAAGGCGGCGCGCGCGCCGGCCGAGGCGGTGGACTGATCCCACTCGCGGGAAATGCCCGGGGAGCCGGCACTTTTCGGCAGTTCGTATCACCGCGGCGACACGCTCTCGTACACCAGCACCTCCTCGCCGTCGCGCCAGTAGGTTTCGAACAGCACCATGCCGATCGCGCCGAGCACCTGGCGCGAGCCGATATTGCTGGCCCGCGCCACCGCGATCACCCGCGCCAGCCCCGCCCGCGCATGGGCGAACCGTAGCGCCGCCCCCGCCGCCTCGCTGGCGTAGCCGCGGCCCCGCGCGGCGGCGTGCAGGGCGAAGCGCAGCGCGATCCCGCGCCCGTCGGGCCGCCCGTGCAGGCCGACCAGACCCAGGAACGCCGAATCCCCGGCCGCGCGCACGCTCCACATGCCGGCGCCGTGCTGGCCCCAGAACGCGATGTCCTCGGCCAGTTCGCGCGCGGTCTGCTCGGGCGTGCGCACGCCGCCCAGCATGATGGCGAACACGCGCGGGTCGGCCTTCAGGCGGACCAGATCCGCGAGGTCGCCATACTGCACCGGGCGCAGCCACAGGCGGCCGGTGCGCAGGGCGTGGGGGTCAGCCATGGCAAGCACGGCAAGGCCACGGCGCCGCCCTGGACCCGCAAGGGGTCAGGGACCCCTTGACCCCATTGCGGGGGATGGTCGGGGGGGCGAAGCCACCCGCCATCCTACCGTTGCAGCGGCCGGTACTTGATGCGGTGCGGCTCGGTGGCATCGGCGCCCAGGCGGCGGCGCTTGTCCGCCTCGTAGTCCTGGAAGTTGCCTTCGAACCATTCCACGTGGCTGTCGCCCTCGAACGCCAGGATGTGGGTGGCCAGCCGGTCGAGGAACCAGCGGTCATGGCTGATCACCACCACGCAGCCGGCGAATTCCTCCAGCGCCTCCTCCAGCGCACGCAGGGTGTCGACGTCGAGGTCGTTGGTGGGCTCGTCGAGCAGGATGACGTTGCTCTCCTGCTTCAGCATCTTGGCCAGGTGGACGCGGTTGCGCTCGCCGCCGGACAGGATGCCGACCTTCTTCTGCTGGTCGCTGCCCTTGAAGTTGAAGGCGCCGACATAGGCGCGCGAGGGCACGGCGCGCTTGCCGATATACAGCACATCGGTGCCGCCGCTGATCTCCTCCCACACGCTCTTGCTCGCATCCAGGCTGTCGCGCGACTGGTCGACATAGCCGAGCTTCACGGTCTCGCCGACCTTGAGGGTGCCGGAGTCCGGCGTCTCCTGGCCGGTGATCATGCGGAACAGCGTGGTCTTGCCGGCCCCGTTCGGCCCGATCACGCCGACGATCCCGCCCGGAGGCAGCTTGAAGGTCAGATCGTCGATCAGCAGCCGGTTGCCATAGGCCTTGCGCAGGTTCTCCGCCTCGATGACGATGCCGCCCAGGCGCGGGCCGGGCGGGATGACGATCTCGGCCACGCCGGAGGCCAGCTCCTGGCTCTTCTGCAGCATCTCCTCGTATTTCTGGATGCGCGCGCGGCTCTTGGTCTGGCGCGCGCGGGCCGAGGAGTTGATCCATTCCTGCTCGGCGGCCAGCGCCCGCTGGCGGGCGCTCTCCTCCTTCTCCTCGACCTGCAGCCGCTTGCGCTTCTGCTCGAGCCAGGAGGAGTAGTTGCCCTCGAACGGATAGCCGCGGCCGCGCTCGATCTCCAGGATCCAGTTGGTCACGTTCTCCAGGAAGTAGCGGTCATGGGTGATCACCAGCACCGTGCCGGCGTAGTCGCGCAGGGTCTTCTCCAGCCAGGCGACCGACTCGGCGTCCAGGTGGTTGGTCGGCTCGTCCAGCAGCAGCATGTCGGGCTTTTCCAGCAGCAGCCGGCACAGCGCCACGCGCCGCCGCTCGCCGCCCGACAAGTTGGTGATCGGGCTGTCCGGCGGCGGGCAGCGCAGCGCGTCGAGCGCGATCTCGATGCGCCGGTCGAGTTCCCAGCCGTCCTCGTGGTCGATCTTCTCCTGGAGCTCGCCCTGCTCCATCAGCAGCGCGTTCATCTGCTCGTCGTCCATCGGCTCGGCGAACAGGTTGGAGATCTCGTTGAAGCGGTCCAGGGCCGCGCGCAGCGGGCCGAAGGCGAGTTGGACATTTTCCGAGACGGTCTTGGTCTCGTCCAGCTTCGGCTCCTGCTCCAGGTAGCCGATGCGCACGCCCTCCGCCGCCCAGGCCTCGCCGCCGTAATCGGTCTCGATCCCCGCCATGATCTTCAGCAGCGTCGATTTGCCGGCGCCGTTCACGCCGAGCACGCCGATCTTCACGCCGGGCAGGAAGGACAGGGTGATGCCCTTGAACACCTCGCGCCCGCCCGGGAAGGCCTTGGTCAGGTCCTTCATGACATAGACGTACTGGTAGGCGGCCATGGGCGGCTCCTCGCGGGCGGGGCAGGGGGCGTGTTGTCGGAGGCGCTGTTCTAGGGTCCCGCCGGCCGCGGCGCAATCGCCGGGCGGGATGGGTGTGGTGCGCCCGGCAGGACTTGAACCCGCGACCAAGCCGTTATGAGCGGCCCGCTCTAACCAACTGAGCTACGAGCGCTCCATGCGGCAGGATTCCCCAGCGCGCCATGCTTGGCAACCGCTTCTTTCGCCCCGGTCCGGTTGCCTGCTGCTGTCTTCTCTGTCATATGCCGCGCCCGTATTGCGGAACATTCACCCGGCCCCGCGGCCGGGAACGGCGGGACATGCCTGTCAGCCGCTGCCATCAAGGGGGACCAATCGACATGGCCTGGGCCACAATCATCGTCATCGCCTGTGGGGTGGTCGCCCTGCTCTACGGGCTGGTGGCATCGCGCCAGGTGCTGGCGGCCGATGCCGGCAATGCCCGCATGCAGGAAATCGGCAATGCCATCCAGGAGGGCGCGCGCGCCTACCTGAACCGCCAGTACATGACCATCGGCGGCGTCGGCGTGGTCATCCTGATCCTGCTGGGCCTGACCCTGGGCAAGACGGTGGCGATCGGCTTCGCCATCGGCGCCATCCTGTCGGGCGTGGCCGGCTATGTCGGCATGAACGTGTCGGTCCGCGCCAACGTGCGCACCGCCCAGGCGTCGCGCCAAGGCCTCGCGGCCGGGCTGGACATCGCGTTCAAGGCAGGTGCGATCACCGGCATGCTGGTGGTCGGCCTCGGCCTGCTGGGCGTTGGCATCTACTACTTCGTGCTGCGCGCCGGCCTGGCGCCGGGGGCGGACATGCGCCCGGTGCTCGAAGCCCTGGTGGCGCTGTCGTTCGGCGCCTCGCTGATCTCGATCTTCGCGCGGCTCGGCGGCGGCATCTTCACCAAGGGCGCCGACGTCGGTGCCGACCTGGTGGGCAAGGTCGAGGCCGGCATCCCCGAGGACGACCCCCGCAACCCCGCCACCATCGCCGACAACGTGGGCGACAATGTCGGCGACTGCGCCGGCATGGCCGCCGACCTGTTCGAGACCTACGCGGTGACCATCGTGGCGACCATGCTGCTGGGCGCCATCTTCTTCACCGCCGGCCCGGATGCCGACGCGATGATGCTGCTGCCGCTGCTGATCGGCGCCGTGTGCATCGTCACCTCGGTGATCGGCACCTATTTCGTCAAGCTCGGCACCTCCGGCAACATCATGGGCGCGCTATACAAGGGCCTGGCCGTCACCGGCGTGCTGTCGGCCGTCGCCATCGCCGCGGTGATCGCGCTGACCACCGGGTTCTCCACCACGCTGACCATGTCCACCGGCGCCACCGTCACCGGCCTGGGCCTGTTCGAGTGCGCGCTGGTCGGGCTGGGCGTGACCGGCCTGCTGGTCTGGATCACCGAATACTACACCTCCACCGAATACCGCCCGGTGCGCAGCATCGCGCAGGCATCCACCACCGGCCATGGCACCAACGTGATCCAGGGCCTGGCGGTGTCGATGGAGGCCACCGCCCTGCCGGTGCTGGTGATCTGCCTGGGCATCATCCTGTCCTACCTCGTCGCCGGCCTGTTCGGCATTGCGGTGGCCGCGACCACCATGCTGGCGCTGGCCGGCATGGTCGTGGCGCTGGACGCCTATGGCCCGGTCACCGACAACGCCGGCGGCATCGCCGAGATGGCCGAGCTGCCGCCCGAAGTGCGCAAGGTGACCGACGCGCTCGACGCGGTCGGCAACACCACCAAGGCGGTGACCAAGGGCTATGCCATCGGCTCCGCGGGCCTCGCCTCGCTGGTGCTGTTCGCCGCCTATACCGAGGACCTCAAGCACTACTTCCCCGATGTGAAGGTGGACTTCACCCTGCAGAGCCCCTGGGTGGTGGTCGGCCTGTTCATCGGCGGGCTGCTGCCGTACCGGTTCGGCGCCATGGGCATGACCGCCGTCGGCCGCGCGGCCGGGGCCGTCGTGGTCGAGGTTCGCCGGCAGTTCAAGGAAATGCCCGGCATCATGCTGGGCACCCAGAAGCCCGAATATGGCCGCGCGGTG
>JADLHF010000254.1 GCA_020848935.1 Acetobacteraceae bacterium | reverse complement strand
GGGTCGCGGCCGCACCGGAGACGCCCGGCTTCGGTGTCGCGGGCGGCGTGACCGGCACGCCCGGCCTCGCCGCCGCCGGCCCGGCATCGGGCGGCGCCGGCACGGCGGGGCCGTTGGGTGGCGTTTCGGGCTTGGCGGGGTCACTCATCAATCGGCATCCGCGAGCAGTGTCAGCAGCGCGTCCTGGTCCGGCCGCGCGGCAACACGAATGCGGCGCCAGGGCAGGGAGGCCAGCGGTGCCGCCACTGCCGGCGAGAGCGCCAGGGCATCCACCGCCGCGAGGGATCCGGCCGGAAGGCTGGCCGGCAGCAGCCGGACAAAATTCCGCGCCGTGGCCGGCGAGAAGAACAGCGCCGCCCCCACCTCGCCCCGCAACAGCGCGTCGCGGGCCGCCGTGGGGAAACAATCTTGCGGCACCGCAGCATAGACCGTGCGGCGCAGCACGGCAAACCCGGCCTTGCGCAGCGCCGCCGCCAGCGCCAGCCCCTCGCCGCGCGCCGTCGGCAGCAACAGCGCCCCGGCGCCGGGGCGGCAGGCCCGCGCCACCAGCGCGGCCAGCGCCGCCGCGTCGCCCGCGGCACTGTGCACCTCGGCGAATCCCGCCGCGCGCGCCCGGTCTGCGGTGGCATCGCCCACGGCGAATACCGGCACGTCGTGCAGGGCGGCATCCAGCGCCGGCACCGCATTGCCGCTGGTCAGCAGCACCGCCTGAACCCGCCCGGCCGGCGGCAGGCGAACCGTCAGGCCGGTGATGGCCAGCATCGGGCAGGCGATCGGCGCGCGCCCCAGCGCCGCCACCCGCCGGGCCGTTGCCTGCGCGCCGGGCACCGCGCGGGTTACCAGCACTCCATCTGCCACGCTCAGGAAAAGATATCCCGCGGCGCATCGGCGCGCAGGCTGGCGCCAAGCTCGGCCCCCAGCCGCGCCGCATCGCTCCGCGCGCCAGCCAGGCTGCGACGCAGCAGGAAACTGCCATCGGCCCGCGCCACCAGCCCGGTCAGCAGCAGCGATCCATCGTCCAGCAACCGCGCGTATCCACCGATCGGCGTGCGACAGGAACCGTCCAGCGCCGCCAGCAGGGCGCGCTCGGCCTGGGACACGACATGGGAGTCGGCATCCTCGATCGCCGCCAGCATGGTGCGCAGCTCGAAATCGTCGGCCCGCACGGTGATGCCGACGATGCCCTGGCAGGCCGCCGGCAGCATGATCTCGGGGTCCAGCACCCGCCCCGCCTCGCCCGCCAGCCCCACCCGCTTCAGGCCGGCCAACGCCAGCACCGTGGCCGCGAAATCACCCTGCCGCACGCGCGCGATGCGCGCGGCGACATTGCCGCGGATGATGGCGAAGCGCAGGTCCGGCCGGGCATGCGCCAACTGCGCCTGGCGCCGCAGCGACGACGTGCCGACCAGCGCCCCTTGCGGCAGGCAGTCGAGCGGATCGCCACCCGGCGATGGCGGTGCGGACACCCCCGGCAGCCCCGGCAGCACCAGCGCGTCACGGGCATCCTCGCGCGCCAGGGTGCATGCCAGCACGATCCCCGGCGGCAATTCGGTCTCCAGATCCTTCAGCGAATGCACCGCGAAATCCACCCGCCGATCCAGCAGCGCCTCATGGATCTCCTTGGCGAACAGCCCCTTGCCGCCGAGATCGGCCAGCCGCGTGCCGGCCGCTTGGGTGGCGTCGCCGGTGGTGCGGATGGCAAGCTCCTCGAACGCCTCCATGTCGCGCAGCACCGGGCACAGCCGGGACAGCCGCTCCAGAAAGAAACGCGCCTGCCACAGCGCCAGCGGCGAGCCGCGGGTGCCCACGCGCAGCTTCAGCATGCGGGCATGGGCGGCGATGCGCGCGGCCGCGGGGCCACTTGAGGGATGGGCGGGTGCCATGGCTCTGTCCTATTACCACCGGGCGGGAAAGGGAAGCCGACGGATGCAGCCGGATGCGCCAGTGCTCGGGATCGAAACCTCGTGCGACGAAACCGCCGCCGCCGTGCTGGCGCCGGACGGCACCGTGCTGGCCGAGGCGGTGCTGAGCCAGCCCGGCCATGCCGCGTTCGGCGGCGTGGTGCCGGAAATCGCCGCCCGCGCCCATCTTGCCCATCTGCCGGCCATGGTGGCCGAGGTTCTGGCGCGCGCCGGCATCGCGCCGGCCGGGCTGGCGGCGGTGGCGGCCAGCAGCGGCCCCGGCCTGATCGGCGGGCTGATCGTCGGCAGCAGCTTCGCCAAGGGCATGGCCCTGGCCCACCGCCTGCCCTTCGTTGCCGTGAACCACCTGGAGGCGCATGCGCTGACCCCCCGCCTGCCCAACCTCGGTGGGCTGGAGTTCCCCTACCTGCTGCTGCTGGTCTCCGGCGGGCATTGCCAGTGCGTGTCGGTGGAAGGTCTCGGCCGCTACCGACGCCTCGGCGGCACCATCGACGACGCCATCGGCGAGGCCTTCGACAAGGTCGGAAAACTGCTCGGCCTCGGCTGGCCCGGCGGCCCCGCGGTGGAGCGCCTGGCCGCCCAGGGCGACTCCACCCGTTTCGCCCTGCCGCGCCCGTTGCGCGGCCGGCCGGGCTGCGATTTTTCGTTCTCGGGCCTGAAGACCGCCGTCGCCCATCTGGTGGCAAGCTACCCCGCCGGCCCCCTGCCGCACGCCGACGCCGCCGACATCGCCGCCAGCTTCCAGGCGGCCGTCGCCGACACCCTGGCCGACCGCGCCGGCCACGCCATGGCGATGTTCGCCGCCACGCACGGTCCCCGCACGCTGGTGGTTGCCGGCGGTGTCGCCGCCAATGCCACCCTGCGCGCCGCGCTCACCACGG
The DNA here is from genome assembly GCA_020848935.1 of Acetobacteraceae bacterium. Taxonomy (GTDB): domain Bacteria; phylum Pseudomonadota; class Alphaproteobacteria; order Acetobacterales; family Acetobacteraceae; genus CAMDGX01. The sequence continues at coordinate 6,137 of JADLHF010000254.1, read as the reverse complement.
CCGCCCACCGTGCCGGCTTCGGCTTCGTCGCCCCGCCGCTGCGCCTGTGCACCGACAACGCGGTGATGGTGGCCTGGGCGGCGATCGAGCGCCTGCGCGAAGGCTGGGCCGACGACCTGTCCCACGCCCCGCGCCCACGCTGGCCGCTCGATGCCGCGGACATGCGGCCATGACCTACCACCACATCTTCCAGCGATGAATTACCGCCACGCCTTCCACGCCGGCAACCACGGCGACTGCCTCAAGCACGCCCTGCTGGTGTGGCTGCTGGGCGCGATGCAGCGCAAGCCCGGCGGCATCTTCGTGCTCGACAGCCACGCCGGCACCGGGCGCTACGACCTGTCCGCCACCCCGGCCGCCCGCACCGGCGAGGCCGCCGCCGGCATCCTGCGCCTGCTCGACGACCCGCCGCCGCCCCTGGCCGCATATGTCGCGCTGGTGCGCCAACGCGGCCTGTATCCCGGCTCGCCCTGGCTGCTGCGCGCCCTGCTGCGCCCGCAGGACCGCATGGCCTGCTGCGAGCTGCATCCCGAGGATTTTCCCCCGCTGCGCCGCCTGTTCGCCCGCGACGCCCAGGTGGCCACCCACCACCGCGACGCCTGGGAAGCCCTCGGCGCCCTGCTGCCGCCGGCCACCGGCGAGAAGCGCGCCCTGGTGCTGGTCGATCCCCCGTACGAAGCCGAGGACGAATTCGCCCGCCTCGCGGCTGGCCTCGCCACCGCCCAGCGCCGGATGAACGGCGCGGTGCTGGCGGCCTGGTATCCCATCAAGCACCGCGCCCCGCCCCGCGCCTTCCACACCGCGATCCGCGACGGCGGCCTGCGCGACGTGGTGGCGGCGGAGCTGTTCCTGCGCGCGCCCCTCGATCCCACCCGCCTGAACGGCAGCGGGCTGCTGGTGGTCAACCCGCCCTACGGCTTCGCGGAGGCCGCCCCCCTGATCCTGGCCGCGCTGCTGGATCGCCTCGGCGCGGGCGAACCCGGCGCGGGCTGGGACATGGTGAGGATCGCCGATGAGTAGCGCGCAAGTCCCAGCCGTCCAAGTCCCGACCGTCCAAGCCCCAACCGTCCAAGTTATCGGCGCCGGCGCCTGGGGCACCGCGCTGGCGTTGCAGGCGCTGAAGGCCGGCGCGCAGGTGCGGCTGTGGGCGCGCGATCCCACCCGTGCGGCGGCGATGGCGCAGTCGCGCGCCAACCCGCATCTGCCCGGCGTGGCCCTGCCGCCGGCGCTGGCGGTCTCTTCCGTGTGGGCGCCGGCCGATATCGTGCTGCTGGCGATGCCCGCCCAGGCCCTGCGCCGCCTCGCCCCCACCCTGCCGCCCGGCATCCTGGTCGCCTGCTGCAAGGGGGTGGAGGCCGGCAGCCACCTGTTGCCGCTGGAGGTGCTGGCGCAGATCCACCCCGGCCGCGCCGCCGCCGTGCTCACCGGCCCGAACTTCGCCGCCGAGATCGCCCGCGGCCTGCCCGCCGCCGCCGTGGTGGCCGCCACCGACCCGGCGCTGCGCGAAGCCGTGATGACCGCGCTGGCCACGCCGGATTTCCGCCTCTACGGCAATGCCGACCCGATCGGCGCCCAGGTCGGCGGTGCCGCCAAGAACGTGGTGGCGATCGCCGCGGGCGCGGTGATCGGCGCCGGGCTGGGCGAGAACGCCCGCGCCGCCCTGGTCACCCGCGGCGTGGCCGAACTGGCCCGCCTGGCGGTGGCACTGGGCGGCCAGGCCGAAACCGTGGCCGGCCTGTCCGGGGTGGGCGACCTGCTGCTGACCTGCACCGGGGCGGGCAGCCGCAATTTCTCCTTCGGCCTGGCCCTGGGGCAGGGACGCGGCGTGGCCGAGATCCTGGCCGGGCGCGAGTCGGTGACCGAGGGCGTGGCCACCGCCCCGGCCCTGGTGGCGCGGGCACACGCCGTCGGCGTCGAACTGCCGATCGCCGCCGCGGTGGCCGGCGTGGTCGAGGGGCGGATATCGGTGGCGGCGGCGATCCACCAACTGCTGGCCCGGCCGTTGCGCGACGAGTAGCGGCGCATCACGCAATCGTGATAAATTGAACATTGCCTCTGGCGATCGAAAATCGCTAATTTTCGACGAAGAAGCGTTATTGAAGCAATGCTGTGTAACATTATTAGCGGTGCATTCGAACGTCCGGGCCCTCCCGACGATGCCGCACAGGGAGAGCAGGAATGAAATTCTCGACACTCGGCCTGGTGTGCGCGACTGCGGCCGCGGTGCTGGCCACCCCGGACAGGGCCATGGCGGCGCTGTTCAACCTCGACTTCACCGGCATCATCTCCAACAGCACGGACACCGGCAGCGCGCTGTTCGGTAACGGGTCCAGCGGCGGTCAGAACGGGCTGGCGATTTCGGGGCGCTACACCTTCGACAGCGCGGCCTACCCCGACAGCACCCCATCGATCTACAACGGCACCTACGCCCCGGTGACCGTGTTCCCGCAGCCGGCCGACCTGATCGGCTCCACCTTCAGCATTGCCGCCCAGACCTTCTCCGGCAGCACCTATATGGGCCCACCGACGCAGCATTCGCTGGAATTCGTCAATGTCCAGAACATCCCGCCGGTGAACTTCGTCCAGCAGGACATCTACCAGATCCAGGACGCCAGCCAGATGCTGCTGTGCAGCAGCAACAACGACCCGCAAACCTGCACCGGCGGCGCCCTCGGCACTGCGCAGCTCCAGCTCAAGCTGTTCGGCATCATCGACTGGCTGGGCAGCGATGCCATGGCCCAGGCGATCAACCTGGACCAGGCCGGGATCGGCGCCATCGTCGGCGCCCCCGGCGGCGGGCAGACCAACTTCTACCTCCTGCGCGAGGAACTGCCGCCGGCCCAGGGCGGCACGCTGCTGTTCAATGCCGCGGGCGAGTTCAACCTGACCTCGCTGAAGATGTACGAGGTGTCCGGACAACCCCAGGCCACCCCGGAGCCGGCGAGCCTGCTGCTGCTGGGCATGGGCCTGGCCGGGCTGACCGCATTGCGTCGCCGCGCCTGAGCCGCGCGCTGCGCCGGCGCGCCTGACGCCTCCCACAGTGGCATGGCGGCGCGGCAGCGCATCGGCTAAGCCCCCGGGATGCTGCGCGGCATCCTGACCGTCGGCGGCTGGACCATGGGCAGCCGCATCCTGGGCTTCGTCCGGGACATCCTGATTGCCGCCCTGGTCGGTGCCGGGCCGGTGGCGGATGCGTTCTTCGTCGCCAACCGCCTGCCCAACCTGTTCCGCCGCCTGTTCGGCGAGGGCGCCTTCAACGCCGCCTTCGTGCCGGCATTCGCATCGCTGCTGACCCGCGAGGGGCACGAGAGCGCGCGGCATTTCGCCGAAGAGACGCTGGCGGTGATGACCTTCTGGCTGCTCGCGCTGACCCTGCTGTGCATGGTCGCGATGCCGGTGATCATGCTCGGCTTCGCACCGGGCTTCACCGACCAGCCGGAGAAATTCGCGCTGACCGTGACGCTGGCGCGCATCGCATTTCCCTACATGCCGCTGATCTGCCTGACCGCGCTGCTGTCCGGCGTGCTGAACGGCATGGACCGCTTCGCCGCCGCCGCCGCCGCCCCGGTGCTGTACAACCTTGTCTCGATCGCCTGCATGCTCTGGCTGGTGCCCTTCGTGCCCACCGTGGGCCACGCGCTGGCATGGGGCGTCAGCATCTCCGGCGTGTTCCAGCTGATCCTGCTGATGGGCGCGGTGCGGCGCGCCGGCATGCGCATCACCCTGCCGCGGCCCCGGCTGACGCCGCGCATCCGCGACCTGCTGCGCCGGATGGGTCCCGGCGTGCTCGGCGCCGGGGTGAGCCAGATCAACATGTCGGTCGATGTCATCATCGCCACCCTGCTGCCGGCCGGCACCGCCTCGGTGCTGTATTACGCCGACCGGCTGAACCAGCTGCCGCTGGCGGTGATCGGGGTGGCGGTGGGCACCGCCCTGCTGCCGCAGCTGGCCCGCGCGGTGGCGGCAGCCGAGGCAGGCGGGGACGCGCGCGCGCCGCAGGCCACGCTGAACCAGGCGATCTCCTATGCCCTGGTGCTGACCCTGCCGGCCGCGCTCGCCCTGGTCGCCGTCGGCCGGCCGGTGGTGGAGGTGCTGTTCCGCCGCGGCGCCTTCGATGCCGCCAGCGTCACCCTGACGGAACAGGCGCTGGCCGCCTATGCCGTGGGGCTGCCCGCCTTCGTGCTGATCAAGGTGCTGGCGCCGGCCTTCTTCGCGCGCGGCGACACGAAGACGCCGTTGCGGATCGGCCTGTGGTCCATCGCGCTGAACCTGGCGCTGAACGTGGCGCTGATGGGCCCGTTGCAGCACATGGGCCCGCCGCTGGCCTCCTCGCTGTCGAACTGGGCCAATGTGGTGGCGATGGCGGTGGTGCTGCACCGGCGCGGGCACATGGCGGCCGACCGGACGCTGCGGCTGGGGATTGCCAAGATGGCGCTGGCAGGTGCCGCGATGCTGGCCGCCCTGTGGATGCTGCAACGCCTGGCCTATGCCCCCCTGGCCGGCGACGCGCTGTGGCGCTGGGCGGGGCTGGCGATGCTGGTCGGCGGCGGGATGCTGGCCTATGGCCTGGCGGCGGCGGCACTCGGCCTGCGGCGGGTGTTGCGCCGGCGGGATTGACGCGGACGGCGGTTCCGCCGGAAAACCCGCACCTTCCAACGGAAACGAGCCTCATGCAGCGCATCTTCTCGGGCATCCAGCCCTCCGGCATCCCCACTTTGGGCAACTATCTCGGCGCCATGCGGAACTGGGTGAAGCTGCAGGACGATTTCGACTGCCTGTATTGCGTGGTCGATCTGCACGCCATCACCCAATGGCAGGACCCCAGGGAGCTGGCCAACCAGACCCGCGAGATGGCCGCCAGCCTGCTGGCCTGCGGCATCGACCCCGCCCGCTCGATCCTGTTCCACCAGTCCGCCGTGCACGCCCATCTGCGCCTGGCCTGGATCTTCAACTGCGTCGCCCGCATGGGCTGGCTGAACCGCATGACCCAGTTCAAGGAGAAGGCCGGCAAGGACCGCGAGCGCGTCTCCACCGGCCTGTTCACCTACCCGAACCTGATGGCCGCCGATATCCTCGTCTACCACGCCACCCGCGTGCCGGTCGGCGACGACCAGCGCCAGCACCTCGAGCTCGCCAACGACATCGCCCAGAAGTTCAACCACGACTACGGCGTCGATTTCTTCCCGGCGATCGAGCCGATGATCATGGGCCCCGCCGCCCGCGTGATGAGCCTGCGCGACGGTTCGAAGAAGATGAGCAAGTCCGACGCCTCGGACATGAGCCGCATCAACCTGACCGACGATGCCGACATGATCGCCGACAAGATCCGCCGCGCCAAGACCGACCCCCAGCCCCTGCCCACCGACGCGGCGGGGCTGGACGGCCGGCCCGAAGCCCGCAACCTCGTCGGCATCTACGCGGCGCTGACCGATACCGACCATGACGGCGTGCTGCGCGACCACGGCGGCCGCGGCTTCTCGGCGTTCAAGCAGGACCTCACCGCCCTGCTGGTGGACAAGCTCGCGCCGATCGCCACCGAAACCCGCCGCCTGCTCGCCGACCCCGGCACCGTCGATGCCACCCTGCGCGCCGGCGCCCGCCGCGCCGAGGCCCTGGCCATACCGATCGTCGAGGAGGCGGAGCGGCTGGTGGGCTTTCTCAAGGGGTAGCGCGAGTCAAGGAAGGAAGGTCTTCTTTTTGTGAACAAAAAGAAGCAAAAAAACTTCATTCATTGTTCATCGCGTGGCACCGCTGTGCCACCATGCTCCAATGAATAGAAGTTTTTTGGTTCTTTTTTTCAAAAAAGAACCCTTCCCTTCCTCTCTGCGATCGCACGGATATCCAGCACGCCGTCGTCGCGAAACGCCAGCGCCCCCCGCCCGGCGGCGGACTTGCGGTGGGTGTAGAGGAACAGCCACGGTGGATCCTCCTGCAACAGCCGGTAGCAGCGCCGGTACAGCGCCTCGCGCTGCGGCGTGTCGGTGATGGTTCGTGCCTGGTCCAGCAGGGTCTCGACGTCGGCGTTGCGGTAGCCGAGCCACCAGGCGCCGGCGACGCGGCTGTCGATCTTCTCCGCCAGCACACGAAAACTGCTCATCGGGCTCGAATCGAACAGGCAGATATCGGCGATATCGCTG
>JADLHF010000253.1 GCA_020848935.1 Acetobacteraceae bacterium | reverse complement strand
TGCGGCCGGAGCAGCATACCGGTGCCGGCGGGGTGCAGTACGGCCGGCCCGGCCGGATTGCCGGCAGCGTGAATGTTGCCGCCGCCCATCTGGTTGATCCCGCCACCGGGACGTTGCGGTCGCCGGCGGTGCTGCGGGCGCTGTTCGCCGAGGTGGGGGCGATGGACCGGCGGGTGATCACCTATTGCGGCGGCGGCATCGCGGCGAGTGCGGATGCGCTGGTGCTGACGCTGCTGGGGCATCGGGACGTGAAGATCTACGACGCCTCGTTGATCGAATGGGTGACGGATGAGGGGTTGCCGATGGAAGTAGGGTAGGAAGGAGTTCTTTTTTGAAAAAAAGAACCAAAAAACTCCTGTTCATTGGAGTGGTTGCGCAGGACGGTGCCACTCCAAGAAATTGACAAAAGTCTTTTTGCTTCTTTTTCTTCAGAAAAAGAAGACTTTCTTCCCCTTGCCTGATCTATGCCAGTGCACCATCCGGCGCCGGACGTGCTAGGATTCGCGCCGAGTGGCACGGGCCCGGCCCGCGTCGGTTCGGCGATGGAGGATAACGATGTTCTTCGGCATGCAGTTCGAGGCGGCGCGGTGGCAGCCGCGCATCCTGGCGGTGCTGCGCATTGTGGTCGCCCTGTTGTTCCTGCAGCACGGGCTGCAGAAGGTATTCGGATTTCCGGCGCCGGGGCCGGCGGGTTTCGCCTGGTTCTCGCTGCTTGGCCTTGCCGCGGTGATCGAGGTGATCGGGAGCCTGTTGCTGCTGGTTGGGCTGTTCACCCGCGAGGCGGCCTTCATCATGTCGGGATTCGCGGCGGCGGCCTATTTCATGGTGCACGCGGCGAGCAGCTTCTACCCGCTGGTGAATCGCGGTGAGTTGGTCATGCTGTACTGCTTTGTCTTTCTTTATTTCGTGTTTGCTGGCGCTGGGGCCTGGAGCCTGGATTCCCGGCGGCCGGGCGCGCTGCCGGTGGAGCGGCCCGCCGAGAGGCGGCGCTAGGAAAAAGCGAAAGGCCAGGGGGCCGAGCCCCCTGGAACCCCCTTTCACTTGAGGAATGGGGTCTGGGGGAAGCTGCCCTCAGGACTTGCTTTTTCTACTGCCCCAGCGCGCGCGACGCTTGTTCGAAGGTGCCGCGGCTGAGGCCGGGCAGCGCCAGGATGGACTCCAGGGCGGCGCGCATATGGGCCTGGCGGCCGGTGTCGAAGCGTTGCCACTGGCCGAGGGGGGCGACGAGGCGGGCGGCCAACTGGCCGTTGGCGGGGTCGAGATGGATGATGGCATCGGCGAGGAAGCGGTAGCCGTCGCCGGTTGCGTGGTGGAAGCGGACGGGATTGGCGGGGAAGCTGGCGAGCAGGGCGCGGGCGCGGTTGGGGTTGCGCAGGTCGAAATCGGGGTGGCGGGAGAGGGCCTGGACCTGGGCCAGGGTGTCGGGGCGGGGGGAGAGGGCCTGGATGGCGAACCATTTGTCGAGCACGAGTTCCTCGTGGCGCCAGCGTGCGTGGAAGGTTTGCAGGGCGGTGGCGCGGGCGGGGCTGTCGGTGGCGGCGAGGATGTCGAGCGCGGCCAGTGAGTCGGTCATGTTGGCGGCGGTGTCGAATTGGGCGGCAGCCAGGGCCACGCCGTCTTCGCCGGCGGCGGCGAGCCAGGCGAGGCAGGCGTTGCGCAGGGCGCGGCAGCCGATGGAGGCGCCGTCGATGCGGTAGGGGCCGGGGTCGGCCAGGCGGTGGTAGGTTTCGCGCAGGGGGGCGGCGAGGGCCTGTCCGAGGGCGCGGCGCAGGTCCTGGCGGACGCGGTGGATGGCATCGACATCGACGATGGCCATGTGGTCGGCGACGGTGGCTTCGGCGGGCAGGGCCAGGCAGGCGGCGGCGAAGGCGGGGTCGGCGTCGGCGGTGGCCAGGGTGGCGGCGAAGGCTTCGAGCAGGCTGTCATCGGCGCCGGTGCTGCCATTGGCGATGCGTTCCAGCATCAAGGTGGTGGCGGTGGATTGCAGGGAGTCCCAGCGCACGAAGGGGTCGGTGTCGTGGGCGGCGAGGAAACGCAGCCGGGCGCGGTCGATGCCGAGGAGTTTCACCGGGGCGGAGAAGCCGCGCAGCAGGGAGGGGGTTGGGGGAGCGGGGATGTTGTCGAAGGTGAAGCTCTGTTCCGGCTCGGTCAGCAGGAGCAGGCGGGCGGCGATCTCCTGGCCGTCGGGGGCCAGCAGGCCCATGGCGACGGGGATGGGCAGCGGTTGCTTGTCGGGATGGCCGGGGGTGGGCCTGGTGTGCTGGCGCAGGGTGAGGGTGTAGCGCCGGGTGGTGGGGTCGTATTCTTCGGTCGGGGTCAGTTCCGGGGTGCCGGCCTGGGCGTACCAGGCGAGGAAGGGTGCGAGGTCAGCGCCCGAGGCGTCCTGCATCGCGGCGACGAAATCCTCGATGGTGACGGCCTGGTTGTCGTGGCGGGCGATGTAGAGATCCATGCCGCGGCGGAAGGCGGCGGCGCCGATGATGCGGTGGATCATGCGGACCACCTCGGCACCCTTGTTGTAGATGGTGGCGGTGTAGAAGTTGTCGATGGCGATGTAGCTGTCGGGGCGGACGGGGTGGGCGAGCGGGCCGGCATCCTCGCGGAACTGGCCGGCGCGCAGGGCGCGGACGTCGGCCAGGCGCTTGACGGCGGGGCTGCCCATGTCGGCGGAGAATTGCTGGTCGCGGAAGACGGTGAGGCCTTCCTTCAGCGAGAGCTGGAACCAGTCGCGGCAGGTGACGCGGTTGCCGGTCCAGTTGTGGAAATACTCGTGGGCGATCACCGCCTCGATGCCCTGGTAGTCGGTGTCGGTGGCGGTGGCGGGGCGGGCGAGGACGTATTTGGTGTTGAAGACGTTGAGGCCCTTGTTCTCCATCGCGCCCATGTTGAAGTCGCTGACGGCGGCGATGTTGAAGACGTCGAGGTCGTATTCCAGGCCGTAGATGTCCTCGTCCCACTTCATCGCGCGCTTGAGGGAATCCATGGCGTGGCCACAGGCATCCTGGTGGCCGTCGCGCACCCAGATGGCGAGATCGACGTGGCGGCCGGAGCGGGTGGTGAAGCGGTCGCGCACGGCGACGAGGGTGCCGGCGACGAGGGCGAAGAGGTAGGCGGGCTTGGGGTGGGGGTCGGTCCAGGTGGCCCAGTGGCTTGTGCCGAGGATGCCGGTGGCGGTGGGGTTGCCGTTGGCGAGCAGCACCGGCACCGCGGCGCGGTCGGCGACTATGGTGGTGGTGTAGCGGGCCATCACGTCCGGGCGGTCGGGGAAGTAGGTGATGCGGCGGAAGCCTTCGGCCTCGCACTGGGTGAAGAAGGCGCCGTTGGAGGTGTAGAGGCCGGACAGCTCGGTGTTGGCGGCGGGGTTGATGCGGGTTTCGATCTCCAGCACGGCGGCATCGGGCATGTCGTCGATCTGCATGGCGCCGGAGGGCAGCAGGCGATAGCGGTTGGCGCCGAGGGGTTCGCCGTTCAGCGTCACCGAGAGCAGGGACAGGGCCTCGCCGTCCAGGTGCAGCGGGGAGGTGGGGTCGCCGTGGGCGGGGTTGCGGCGCAGGGTGAGGCGGGAGCGGACCAGGGTGGCCGTGGGGTCGAGCTCGAAGCGCAGATCGACGTCATCGACCAGGAAGGCGGGCGGGCGATAGGCGGCGCGCTGGACGGCTTCGGGCAGGGTCATGGGTGCTCCGGCGATCGGGATTGGAGGGTCAGGATTCGGGCGTGAGGGGCAACCATACCGAGAAGGTGGTGTCGTGGCCCTCGTCGCTGTCGATCGCCAGCCGGCCGCGATGGCGGTTGGTGATGTGCTTGACGATGGCCAGGCCCAGGCCGGTGCCGCCGGCGGCACGGGCGCGGCCCTTGTCGATGCGGTAGAAGCGCTCGGTCAGGCGTGGCAGGTGGACCCGCGCGATGCCCGGTCCATCGTTGCGCACGGCCAGCACCACGCCGGCGGCGGGGCCGAAGCGGTTGGTGGCGGGCACCGGCTGCACCGACACGGCCACGCGGCCACCCTCGCGGCCGTATTTCATCGCGTTGTCCACCAGGTTGCTGAGCACCTGGGCGATCTGGTCGGCATCGGCCACCACGCGGGGCAGGTTGGGGGCGATGTCCACGGCCAGGGTCTGGCGGCGTTCGGCCAGCCGCACCTCGAAGCCCGCCAGCACGCGCGCGGCCAGGGCGGCGAGGTCGATGCTGTCGGAGGGCGGGGTGTGCTCGGACAGTTCGATGCGGGACAGGCTGAGCAGGTCGTCGATCAGCCGGCTCATCCGGGCGGCCTGTTCGGCCATGATTGCCAGGAAGCGCTGCTGCGCCGGCGGATCGTCGGCGGCCGGGCCGCGCAGGGTCTCGACGAAACCCGTCAGGCTGGCCAGCGGAGTGCGCAGCTCGTGGCTGGCATTGGCGACGAAATCGGCGCGCGTGCGCTCCAGCGCCCGCTCGCGCGTGCGGTCGGACAGCACCAGCAGGGCGCGCGTGCCGTCCGGCAGCACGGCGGCGAAGGGGATCACGGTGGCCTGGACCTCGCGCGCCACCGGCACCGGCAGCAGCAGGTCGGCGGTTTCCGGGCCGCCGTGGTGCCAGGCGCGGTCGATCGCCTCGCGCAGCAGGGGGTGGCGCAGCACGGCGGCGATGTCGGGCCCGAAGGCCGCGCGGGCGGCGGCGTTGCTGCGCCGGGCGGCACGCGCGCCGTCCAGCGCAATCAGCGGGTCCGGCAGGCGTTCGATGATCGCCTCGCTGGCGCGCAGGGCGGCGCCGACTTCGTCGGCACGGCGGGCCAGGGAGCGGGCGATACGGTCGATGCGCGCCGCGGGGCGGGCCAGCGGCCACAGCCACGGGCGCGGCGGGGCGCCGGTGCTGCCCGCCTCGGTGCTGCCCGCCTCGGCGCGGTCCAGGGCGGCATCCAGCCGCGCCAGGTCGCGCTGGGCGATGGCGGCCGCGACCATCGCCGCGGCCAGGGTGGCCGTGGCCGCGGCCAGGGCGGGCAGCGGGGCCAGCGCGCCAATCGTGGCCAGTGCCGTCAGGGCCAGCAGGGGCACGCCGGCCATTGCCGTGCTGGCCGCCAGCCAGGCGGTGAACGGCATTGCACGCCCTCCCGGCGGAGATCAGATGCCCGGCGTGCCGATGGCGTCCGGCGCCGGTTCGATCATCTCGATGCTGCCGCGCCGTATCTCGAACAGTGCCAGGCCGCGGCGCACCGTGCCGTCGGGCTGCAAGGCGAGCACGCCGTTGACCCCGGCGAACCCTTCCGGGCGGGTCAGCGCGGCGGCGGAATAGCCGCCCTCGCCGGCCAGCACGCGCGCGATGGAGGCGGCGTCGAAGGCGAAATCGGCCAGCCCCGGCGCGGGGGCGCCGAACTGGGCCTGGTACTGCGCGTCGAAACCGGCGCGGGCCTGCGGGTCCGGCGCGGCGAACCAGGCGCCGCGCAGGGCGGCATCGGCGCGCGCCACCGGGGCGGCCCACAGCGCCGGGCCAAGCACGCGCACCGCCGGGGGGTCGAGGTCGTAATAGGGCAGCAGGCTGGCGATGGTGCCGAGGCGCTCGCCGGTATCGGCCAGCAGCAGCGCGTCCATCGGCGGCGGCGGGATCGGCGTGCGGGCGATCTCGGCCGCGCGGCGGCGGCCCTCGGCGGTGTGGGCGGCGCGGGCGGCGCGCATCTGGGCATCGACCGGGCCGCGGCGGCTGTCATAGGCCGAGACCGCGCGCATGGTGGCGTTGATCGCGGCGGTGGAGCCGGCATGGAAGTGGATGTCCGGCGGCGGCAGCGACGCTTCCCTTATGGCATCGGCGAGTGCTGCGGCCATGGCGCGGCCGAAATCATCATCGGGCAGCACGGCGGTGAAGCGGGACTTGCCCTGGGCGGCGGTGGCGGCGACCAGGCGGCGCACCTGCTGGGCCGGCATGATGCCCAGGGTCCAGACGCCGGGCTGGGCCTGGGCGGGGTCGGAGGTGAAGGCCAGCACCGCCACCCCGGCGGCGCGGGCCAGCGGCGCCACCGCGGCGGTCTCCGGGCCGGTGAGTGGGCCGATGATCATGCCCGCCCCGGCGGCAAGCGCGGCGCGCGCGGCCTGGGCCGCCCCCTGTGGGGTGCCGCCGGTATCGCGCACGTCCAGCGCCGGCGAGCCCGGCGGCGACAGCGCCAATTGCGCGGCATTGGCCAGCGCGCGGCCACGCTCGGCATTCGACCCGCTGAGCGGCGCCAGCAGCGCCACGGTGCGGCCCGGCGGCGCCACCGTGGAGGGGGTTGCGGGCAGCGACCGTGCCGACAGGCCGCCACGCGGCGTGGGTCCGGAGGATACACCGCAACCGGCCAATGCTAGTGTGACAAACGCCAGCGCGAATGCACGACGAAACATGCCCCATGTCCTCCCTGCCGACTGATGACGCGCCACCGGACCGGGCCGCGCCGGCATCCAGCGGTCTTGTGCTGGTTTCGACGCCGATCGGCAACCTCGGCGATATCAGCGGCCGCGCCGTGGCCAGCCTGCGCGCCGCCGACCTGGTGCTGTGCGAGGATACCCGCACCACCGCGCGCCTGCTGTCCGCGCATGCGATCAGCGCGCGCACCGCAGCCCTGCACGAGCACAACGAGGATGCCCGCATTGCCGAGGTGCTGGCCATGCTGCGCGCCGGCCGCGTTGTGGCGCTGGTGTCGGATGCCGGCACGCCGCTGGTCAGCGACCCCGGCTACCGGCTGGTGCGCGCGGCGATCGCCGCGGGGCTGCCGGTTACCGGCGTGCCCGGCGCCAATGCCGCCCTGCTGGCGCTGACCCTGTCGGGCCTGCCGCCGCAGCCGTTCCTGTTCCTCGGCTTCTCCCCGCCGCGACGGGCCGCGCGGCTGGCGGCCTATGCCCCGGTGCGCGCCGCCGAGCGGGCGGGGCTGGCCGCCACGCTGATCTGGTACGAGGCACCGCACCGGCTGGCGGAGATGCTGGCCGACCTGCTGCAGGCCTTCGGCGACCGGCCTGCCGCGGTGGCCCGCGAACTGACCAAGCGCTTCGAGGAGGTGCACCGCGACGGCCTGGCCGCCCTGGCCGCGCACTACGCCACGCATGCGGCGCGTGGCGAAGTCTGCGTGCTGCTCGGCCCCGCGCCGGCCGAGGCGGCGGCCGAGGCGGATGTCGATGCGCTGTTGCGCGCGGCGCTGGCTGGTCATCGACTGAAGGAGGCGGTGGCGCAGGTGACCGCGGCCACCGGGCTGCCGCGCAAGCAGGTCTATGCGCGGGCGTTGGCGCTGGCGGGAGAAGAGAATAAGAAAGATGTTCTTTTTTGAAAAAAAGAACCAAAAAACTTTCGATAATAAGGAACGTATATTATTTATTATTGATAAAAGTCTTTTTGCTTCTTTTTCTTCAGAAAAAGAAGGCCTTTCTTCCTTTCTCCAATATGTCGGATCAGAGCACCAGCGCCCCCAGCAGGGCATCGAGTCGCTTGCGCCCCTCGGGCAGGGCGCGCAGCACGCCATCTTGCCATGCGACATAGTCTTCGGCGATCGCCTGTTGCAGCACCGCGGCATCGATTGCGTCGGTCAGGGCGATGCCGGTGCGGGCGAGGAATCGGGCCGCTGCGATGCCTTCGTCCAGACGCAGGCCCATGAGAAGTGCCTCGCGCGCCCGGTCGGCGGGGGGGACGGGGTCTTCATGGGTGGTGCCGTGGCCGTGGGCTTCGACGCGCTCGGCCCAGGGCTCCGGCGCGCGGTGGCGGCGGGTGGCGAGCAGGGCGGGGCCGAGGCTGACCCGGCCGTGGGCGCCGGGGCCGATGCCGGCGTAGTCGTTGTAGCGCCAGTAGGCGAGATTATGGCGGCTTTCGCTGCCCGGCCTGGCGTAGTTGGAGATTTCGTAGGGGCGCAGGCCGAAGCGCGCCGCCTCCTCGGCGGTGGCGTCGTACAGGGCGGCGGCGAGGTCGTCGTCGGGCAGGACAAGTTCGCCGCGGCGGTGCAGCGCATGGTAGGTGGTGCCCGGTTCGATGGTGAGCTGGTAGAGCGACAGGTGGTCGTGGGCGAGTGCCAGGGCCTCGCGCAGTTCGGCGCGCCAGTCGGCCAAGGTTTGGCCGGGGCGGGCGTAGATCAGGTCGAAGGAGATGCGGTCGAACAGGCGGCGGGCGAGTTCCAGGGCGGCGATGGCCTGGGGGGCGGAGTGCTGGCGGCCGAGGGCGTGCAGCGCGTCGGCGCGCAGCGATTGCACGCCGAGCGAGATGCGGTTGACACCGGCCTGGCGGAAGGCGGCGAGGCGGGCGGCCTCCACGCTGGTGGGGTTGGCCTCCAGGGTGATTTCCAGGTCGGGCGCGGCGGCGAACAGGGTGGTGGCGTCGGCGATCAGGGCGGCGACGGTGTCCGGTGCCATCAGGCTGGGGGTGCCGCCGCCGAAGAAGATCGAGGCCAAGGGGCGGCGGCCGAGGCGGGCGGCCTCCCACGCCAGCTCGGTGCGCAGGGCGGTGGCGAAGCGGCGCTGGTCGATGCGGTCGCGGACGTGGGAGTTGAAGTCGCAATATGGGCACTTGGCCAGGCAGAACGGCCAGTGGATGTAAAGGGCGAGCGGTTCCATCAGCGGCCCGCGCAGGCATCGGGGCCGGCGGTCGCGTCCAGGAAGGCGGCGAGGCAGGCAGCGAAGCGGCGCGTGAATGCAGGTTCGAAGCTGCCCATGTGGCCGTCGATCCCAGCCGGGCGGTCGAGCAGCAGAAGAAGGCCGGCGCGGCCGGGTGCGGACTGGCGTGCCATGGCGGCGCGGGCGTCCGGGCCGGGGTCCCAGGGGTCGTCGCGCAGCATGACGAAGGCGAAGCGCATGGCCTGGGCGGCGCGCAGGGGCTCGGCGAAGGCGGCAAGGGCCGCGGGCTTGCGGTCTTCGCGGCGGCCATGGGCGGCGGGCGAGATGGCGGCGACGGCGTCGGCGAGGTCGGGGCGGGCCAGCGCGGGCAGCGCGATGAAGGCGCCGCGGGAGAAGCCGGCCACGACGATACGGCGGTAGCCGCCGTGGCGCAGGGCGGCCAGGCCGTGCAGCAGCCGGGCGCCGCCCTCGGCCAGCGGGTCCGGGCGGGTTGGCCGGTCGAAATGCCAGAGGTCGTAGCCACGGGCGAGCAATGGGGCGAGCCAGTCGGGGTCGGCCGGGCGGGGATCGGTGGCGGCGTCGTAGGAGCCGTGCAGCCAGACCAGGGCGCCGCGGGCGGTGGCTGGGGCGACCGGGGAGGCGGGGGTGAGGGGGGCCGCGTCCTCCGGCAATCCGGCGCCGGCGGGGGCGATCCGGCCGGTGGCGGCAAGCAGAAGGGTGGCGAGGATCAGCGCGCGAAGCATGCCTTGACCAGCAATGCGAAGGCGCGGGCGCGGTGGCTGGTGGCGTGTTTTTCCCGCTGGTCCATCTCGCCGTAGGTCAGCGCCGCGCCGTCCGGCAGAAACATCGGGTCGTAGCCGAAGCCGTGCGCGCCGCGGGGCGGCCAGACGGCGGTGCCGTCCACCCGACCCTCGAAGCATTCGGTATGGCCGTCGGGCCAGGCAAGGCAGAGCACGGAGATGAACCAGGCGCGGTCGTCGGTGCTGTCGGCCATTTCGCGGTGGACGCGGGCCATGGCGGGGGCGAAATCCTTGCCCAGGCCGGCCCACAGCGCGGAGACCACGCCCGGCGCGCCATCGAGTGCGGCGACGCAGAAGCCGGAGTCGTCGGAGAGCGCCGGCAGGCCGGATGCCCTTGCGGCGGCCAGGGCCTTGAGCTTCGCGTTGCCCGCGAAGCTGTCCTCGGTCTCCTCCGGCTCCGGCAGGCCGAGGGCGGCCGCGGAGACCACCGTCACCCCGAACGGCGCCAGCATGTCGAGAATTTCGCGCAGCTTGCCGGGGTTGTGGCTGGCCAGGACGAGCTTGGTGCCGGGGGGGATTGTTCGCGTCATGCCGCCTCGATGGTCTGGCGCTGGAGGGCGAACAGGCGGCTGGTACCCTCGCGGGCGAGGCGCATCAGCTCGGCGAACTCGGCCTCGCTGAACGGCGCCTTTTCGGCGGTGCCCTGGATTTCGACGATGCCGCCGCCATCGGTCAGGACGAAATTGGCGTCGGCGTCGGCGTCGCTGTCCTCGGCATAGTCGAGGTCCAGCACCGGCTTGCCCTGGTAGAGGCCGCAGGAGACGGCGGCGACCTGGCCGACCAGGGGTACGGATTTCAGCACGTTCATCCGCACCAGGTGGCGCAGGGCGAGGTTCAGGGCCACCCAGGCGCCGGTGATGGCGGCGCAGCGGGTGCCGCCATCGGCGTTCAGCACGTCGCAATCCAGCGTGATGGTCATCTCGCCCAGCGCCTTGCGGTCCACCACGGCGCGCAGCGAGCGGCCGATCAGGCGCTGAATCTCCTGGGTGCGGCCGGACTGCTTGCCGCGGGCGGCCTCACGGTCGCCGCGGGTGTGGGTGGCGCGGGGCAGCATGCCGTATTCGGCGGTGACCCAGCCCAGGCCCTGGTTGCGCATGAACGGCGGCACGCGGGATTCCACGCTGGCGGCGCACAGCACCTCGGTACCGCCCATGCGGATCAGCACCGAGCCCTCGGCGTGGTGGGAGAAGCCGGGGGTGATGGTGACGTGGCGCAGGGCGTCGAGGGCGCGGCCGGATGGGCGCATGGGGCAATTCCGTTCATGGTGTCGGCGCTGGCTATGGCGGCGCGCGGCGGCCCGCGCAAGAGTGGGGCTTGAGCAGGGAGCGGATTATGGCACAGGCGGCGCGGATCAGGCTGGGCATCATCGGGGCGGGGATCATGGGCGAGCGCATGCTGCGCGCAGCGGTGGACCAGGCGCCGGATGTGGTGGAGGTGAGCGGCATCTGGGATCCGTCGGGCGGGGCGCTGGCGCGGATCGGCGGGTTGGCGCCGCACGTGGGGTCGGCGGCGGCGCTGATCGACGGGGCGGAGTGCGTCTATGTCGCCTCGCCGCCGGCCAGCCATCTGGAGCATGCCCGCGCGGCGCTGGCGGCGGGCCGCGCGGTGTTCTGCGAGAAGCCCCTGGCCGTCGATGTGGCGGCGGGGCAGGCGTTCGTGGCGGAACTGGGGGACGGGCGGGCGGCGGTGAATTTTCCGATGGCCTCCTCGCTGGCGGTGGCGACCTTGCGGGGATGGCTCGACGGTGGCGCGGTCGGGACACGGCTGCGCCTGGAGATCGAGACCAGTTTCGCCGCCTGGCCGCGCGGCTGGCAGCGCGATGCGGCGGGCTGGCTGGACCGGCCGGCGCAGGGCGGGTTCACCCGCGAGGTGGTGTCGCACTTCCTGTTCCTGACCCGCCGGCTGTGCGGGGCGATGGTGCTGGAGCAGGCGCATGCCAGTTTCCACACCGCGGGGGCCAGCGAGCGGGCGATTGCCGCGCGGCTCAGCGCGGGCGGATTGCCGGTGAGCCTGGTGGGCGGGGTGGGCACCACGCTGAAGGACGACCACAACACCTGGACATTGTGGGGGGACAAGGGGGCGGTGCGGCTGCGCGACTGGTCGGTGGCCGAGCAACTGGTGGACGGCGCCTGGGTGCCCGATCCCGCGGCGATGCCGAACGACCGCATGCGGCCGCTGGTGCTGCGCCGGCAACTGGAAGGGGTGGCGAAAATGGCGCGGGGCGAGGCGCATCACCTGGCCACGGTGCAGGAGGCGTTCGAGGTGCAGCGGGTGGTTGAGGGGATCCTGCGGGCCGGTGGCGAGTCAGGGCAATAAGGAAGGATGTTCTTTTTTGAAAAAAGAACCAAAAAACTTCCATCACTGGAGTGTGGGCACGCGGCGTGCCAAGCGATGGATAATGAATGATGTCTTTTTGCTTCTTTTTCTTCAGAAAAAGAAGGCCTTTCGTTCTCTGGATCGGGGATCGTCGCTCGCCGGCAGGCGTCAGCCGGAGACGCCCATTGCCCAGGCCAGCACGCCTTTCTGCGCGTGCAGCCGGTTCTCGGCCTCGTCGAACACCACGCTTTGCGGGCCGTCGATCACCTCGGCATCGACTTCCTCGCCGCGATGGGCGGGCAGGCAATGCATGAAGATGGCATCCGGCGCAGCGCGGGCCATCAGCTTGGGGGTGACGCGGTAGGGGGCGAGCAGGTTGTGGCGGCTGGAGTTGGGGTCGTCGCCCATGCTGACCCAGGTGTCGGTGACCACGCAGCGGGCGCCGGCGACGGCGGCTGCGGGGTCGTCGACCAGTTCGATCTTCGCACCCTGGACGCGGGCCCATTCCAGCACTTCGGCGGGCGGGCGCAGCTCGGGGGGGGTGGCCAGGCGCAGGGTGAAGCCGAAGCGGGCCGCGCTTTCGATCCAGGTCTGGGCGACGTTGTTGCCGTCGCCGCACCAGGCGACGACTTGGCCGGCGATCGGGCCGCGATGCTCCTCGAACGTCATGACGTCGGCCATCAGCTGGACCGAGTGGCTGGCATTGGTCAGGCCGTTGATCACCGGGACGGTGGCGTGCTGGGCCATTTCCAGCAGCCGTTCATGGGCGTGGGTGCGCATCATGATGGCATCGACGTAGCGGCTGAGGACCTTGGCGGTGTCGGCGATGGTCTCGCCCCGGCCGAGCTGCATGTCCGCCGAGGTGAGGTTGATCACGTCGCCGCCGAGCTGGCGCATGCCGACCTCGAAGCTGACGCGGGTGCGGGTGGAGGGTTTTTCGAAGATCAGCGCCAGGACTTTTCCGGCGAGCGGCCTGGCGGCGGCGGCACCGGATTTCAGGGCGTGCTTGTAGCCGGCGGCAGTCTCCAGCATGTGGCGCAGGGTGGCGCCGTCATGGTCGCGGATGTCGATGAAGTGGCGGGGCGTTTGCGGCGCCCCGCCTTTCGTCATTTCCGCCTGCGCCCCCCGGGAAATTCGGGTTCGGCGCAATGCGGCTCCGCTCACCGCACAGGCCTTGCGATGCCGGGCCTTGCGGTGCCGGTCACTGTGCCGCGGCCTTGGGTGCTGCGGCCAGGCCGGAGGCGGCACGGCGCATCATGGTCAGTGCCTCGGCGATATCGGCGTCGGTGGCCACCAGCGGCGGCACCAGGCGCACGACATTCTCGCCGGCGGTGACGGTCATCAGGCCCTCGGCGGTGAAGGCACCCTGGACCTGGCCGGCGGGGATGACGCACTTGATGCCCTGCATCAGGCCGCGGCCGCGCGATTCGGCGAAGATGGCAGGGAACTCGGCGCACAGCTTGTTCACGCCGGCCTTCATCACCTCGCCCTTGCGCACCACCTCGTCGAGGAAACCGGGAGCGAGCATGACATCCAGTACCGCGTTCCCCGCCGTGCAGGCCAGCGGGTTGCCGCCGAAGGTGGTGCCGTGGGTGCCGGGGACGAGGTGGCGGCCCACCGCTTCCTTGGCCAGCACTGCGCCAAGCGGGAAGCCGCCGCCGATGCCCTTGGCCGCCGAGATCACATCCGGCTCGATGCCCGCCCATTCATGGGCGAACAGCTTGCCGGTGCGACCCATGCCGGACTGGATCTCGTCCAGCGCCAGGAACAAACCGAACTCGTCACACATGGCGCGCAGGTCGCGCAGGAACTGGATGTCGGCCGAGCGCATGCCGCCCTCGCCCTGGATCGGTTCCAGCATCACGGCCGCGGTGGTGCCGTCGATGGCGTCGCGCACCGCGTTCATGTTGTTGAGCGGCACGTGTTTGAAACCCTCCACCCGGGGGCCGAAGCCTTCCAGGTAGTGGTCGTTGCCGGTGGCGGCCAGGGTGGCCAGGGTGCGGCCGTGGAACGCGCCTTCGAAGCAGATGATGCCGTAGCGTTCCGGCTTACCGGTGGAGGCCATGGCCTTGCGGACCATCTTGATCATGCCCTCGTTCGCCTCGGCGCCCGAATTGCAGAAGAAGACGGTGTCGGCAAAGGTGGCGGCGACCAGGCGGGCGGCAAGCTGCTCGGCCTGCGGGATGCGGTACAGATTGGAGACGTGCATCACCTTGTGCGCCTGCGCCGCGATGGCGTCGGCCAGGTGCTTGTTGCCGTGCCCCAGAGAGGCGGTGGCAATGCCCGAGCCGAAATCGAGGAATCGTCGCCCGTCGGTCGTCCACAGCCAGGCGCCCTCGCCCCGCTCGAAAGCGAGGTCGGCGCGGTTGTAGTTCGGCAGCAGGGCGGAAATCATATCCGGGTAACCCTCATTGGTCCCTCTGGCCGGGGACGTCTGTTCCACCGGGCTTGCGGCCGGGCGCACCCCTGTGCGGCCGGTTCCGGGGAAGCGGAAACAATGATCTGCGCGAAGGGGCCGAGTCAAATGGGCGAATGGCCGCGCATGGCGGCGTTGCGCGGCGGAATTCTCTCGCTGGGCGCCGCGTGGCATGGTGGCGGCGATGCCCCGCGCCCCCGCCCCTGCTGGCCCGCCGCCCACCGAAGCCACGCTGCGCGAGGCGGCGCTGGCGCATCTCGCCCGCTATGCCACCACGCGGGCCGGGCTGCTCGCGGTGCTGGACCGGCGCATCGCGCGCTGGCTGCGGGCGGCCGAGGGGGATGAGACGGCGGGCGAGGCGGCGGTAGCGGCACGGGCGGCGGCGCGGGTGGTGGCGGACAAGATGGTGGCGCTGGGGGTGGTGGACGATGCCGCCTTTGCCGCCAGCCGGGCGCGCAGCCTGGCGCGGGCCGGGCGGTCGCGCCGGGCGGTGGCGGCGCATCTGGCGGCGCGCGGGATCGATGCGGAGGCGGCGCGGGCGGTGCTGCCGGATGACCCCGAGGCCGAACTGGCGGCAGCGGTGGCGCTGGCGCGGCGGCGGCGGCTGGGGCCGTTTCGCAATGTGGCGGATGAGCCGGCGCGGCGGCTGAAGGAGCTGGCGGCGTTCGCGCGGGCGGGGTTCTCGCGGGATGTGGCGGAGCGGGCGATGGGGATGGCGTTCGACGCGGCCGAGGCGCTGTTGCGGGCGGCGCGGGAGGGGTGAGGATGGCTGCGGATGGTACAGTTGGATCAAGGGCAGGTAGAGAAGGTCTTCTTTTTCTGAAGAAAAAGAAGCAAAAAGACTTCATTGAATTTCCCACTTGCGGCGACTTACTGCCACCGCACCAATGAATAGAAGTTTTTTGGTTCTTTTTTTCAAAAAAGAACATTCTTCTCCATCCGTCCAACCAGCGGTTCGAACCGCCCAGGCCGCATGCTAGCCTGCGGCCACGAAACGAAGGGGACCGGCCATGGCTGCGCGCATCAACCGCTGCATCGAGCTGCTGCAACAGGATATCGGCGTC
The DNA here is from genome assembly GCA_020848935.1 of Acetobacteraceae bacterium. Taxonomy (GTDB): domain Bacteria; phylum Pseudomonadota; class Alphaproteobacteria; order Acetobacterales; family Acetobacteraceae; genus CAMDGX01. The sequence goes on along the minus strand of JADLHF010000253.1, from coordinate 18,924 downwards.
TACTACACCGGCCACCACACCGGGCACGTGCTGACCTATGAGCAGGGCAGGATCGATGCCGGGACCTGGGCCGACTACATCAATATCGGCATGGAGCATGGCGCCTTCGACATGGGGGGGCTGATGCAATACATGCGCGGGCTGGTGGATGGCGGGCCGACGCGCAGCGGGCATCGCACGCCGACGGTGGTGGTGGAGGCGCCGGTGAACGGCACGTCCGAGGCCAACGTGCTGCACAACGCCTGGCAGTTTCGCCAGATCCTGGGGCGCGGGGCCCACGGCATCATCCTGTGCCAGGCCGAGACGCCGGAAGCGGTGCGCGCGTTCGTGGAAGCCTGCCGTTATCCGATCGGGGCGCAGGGCGTGGACCCGGCGATGCCGTCGCCACTGGAGCGTATGGCGGGAAAGGCGAAGGTGGTGCCGCGAACCGGTTTTCTCGGCATCGGCACGCGCGGCCAGGGCTCGGAGCCGGAGGCGGGGCATGTCTGGGGACTGGAGCAGGGCGAGTACAAGCAGCGCTGCGATCCCTGGCCACTGAACCCGAAGGGCGAGTTGATGCTGGGCGTGAAGCTGGAAAGCCCCGAGGGTGTCGCGCGCTGCGAGGAGATCCTGGCGGTGCCAGGCCTGGCCTATGCCGAGATCGGGCCGGGTGACCTCGGCTTTTCGCTGGGCTACCTGACCATGCGCAACAACCCCTATCCGCCGGAACTGCAATCCGCCCGCGACCGCATTCTGCGCGCCTGCACGCGCAACGGGCTGGCGTTCCTGGAATCGTGCTGGCCGGAGAACGTCAAGCAGCGCATCGATGACGGGGTACGGGTGTTGGCTGGTGGGCGGGAGGATTCGGCGGTGATCGGCCGCGCCTATCAGAAGCGTACGATGGCAGTGTGAAAAAAGAGAAGAAAGGACTTCTTTTTCTGAAGAAAAAGAAGCAAAAAGACTTCACTCATTGGGGTTTTCGGAGCCATCTTGTCCCCACACTCCAATGATTGAAAGTTTTTTGGTTCTTTTTTTCAAAAAAGAACTCCTTCTTCATCCCGCAGCTGAGGCGCTCCTGCCCGTGCCCTACCGCACCACGCCGCGCAGCCGCGGGTCGAGGATGTCGCGCAGGGCGTCGCCCAGCAGGTTGAAGGCGAGCACCAGCAGGAAGATCGCCACCCCCGGCGCGATGGACAGGGCCGGCTGCAATTCCAGGAACGGGAAGGCGGCTTGCAGCATGTTGCCCCAGGTGGGCGTGGGCGGCGTCACGCCGACGCCGATGAAGCCCAGCGCGGCCTCGGCCAGCACGGCGTAGCCCATGCCGAGCGTGGCCTGGACGATTACTGGGGCGATCGCGTTGGGCAGGATGTGGCGCAGCATGATCTTGATGCGCGACGAGCCGGCGGCTTCGGCGGCGGCCACGAAATCCAGCGAGCGCACCCCCAGCGCCTGGCTGCGGGTGATGCGGGCCAGCCAGGGCACGTTGGCGATGCCGATGGCGACGATCACCGTGCCGAGCGAGTTGCCGATGGCGGCGGCCAGCGCGACCGCCACCAGCAGCGAGGGAAACACCACGATCGCGTCCATCACGCGCATGATGGCGTCGTCCACCCATCCGCCGATGGTGACCGAGACCAGGCCCAGCGGCACGCCGATGACAACCCCGAGGCCGACCGCGCCGACGCTGACCTGCAACGCCACCTGGCTGCCCAGGATCAGGCGGGACAACGTGTCCCGCCCCAGCTGGTCGGTGCCGAGAAGGTGCAGCCAGGTAGGGCCGGACAGCAGGTTGTCGAAATCCATGTCCTCGCTGAGATGGGGCATCACCGCATCGGCGAACACCGCGCCCAGCAGCACCAGCAGGATCACGGCCATGCCGAACACCGCACGCGGCGTGCGGAGCAGACGGCCGGCGACGGTATCGGCCCTAGGAATCATAGCGGATGCGCGGGTCGAGCACGGCGTAGAACAGGTCGGTGAGGAAGTTCACCAGCAGCACCGCGGTGGCCATCACCAGCACGCAGCCCTGGACCACTGGGAAGTCGCGCTTGAACACCGCCTCCACCATGTACTGGCCCATGCCGGGCACGCCGAACAGCGTTTCGATCACCACCGCGCCGGCGAAGATGCGGCCGATCTCCAGCCCCATCACGGTGACCACCGGCAGCATGGCGTTGCGCAGCGCGTGGCCGATCACGGTGGACCATTGCGCCAGCCCCTTGGCCCGCGCGGTGCGGATGTAGTCCTGGGTCAGCACCTCCAGCAGCGCCGAGCGCATCTGGCGCATCACCACCGCCGACGACGTGATGCCCAGCGCGATGGCCGGCAGCACCATATGACGCAGCCCTTCGTATGGGTCCTGGAACACCGACACGAAGCCGCGCGTCGGCAGCCAGCCGAGCACCACGCCGAACAGCAGGATCATCATGATCCCCAGCCAGAACCCCGGCAGGGCAACCGCGCCGACCGCGACCATGGTGGCCGCAACGTCCGGCGCGCGGCCACGATACACCGCCGATATCACCCCGGCCGGCAGGGCGATGGCAGCGCCGATCAGCCAGGCGAACAGGCCGAGCTGGAAGGTGACGACGGCACGCATCGCCAGCTCCTCGCCCACCCGGCGCTGGGTCACCGTCGATCGGCCGAGGTCGCCGGTGGCGGCGCGGCCGAGCCACAGCACGAACTGCACCGGGATCGGGCGGTCGAGGTTGTATTCCTTTCGCACCAGCTCCAGCTGCGCCTCGTCCAGCGACTCCCCGGCGCCGACCATCATGCGCGCGGGGTCGCCGGGGATCGCCTGCATCAGGGCGAAGACCATGAAGCTGATCAGCAGCAGCGACGGCAGCAGTTGCGCCGTGCGGCGCAGGATATAGGCCTGCACGTGCGACGGCGGCTAGGTCTTCTTCAGCCACATGCGGTGGAGATACATCTTGGCATCCCAGCCGAACACGTCGTCGATGCCGATCAGGTTCTTGCGCGCGGCGGCATAGGTGACGCCGTACAGCATCGGCACCATGTGCGCCTCGCCCAGCACGATCTCGTCGATCTGGCGGTAGATCGGCTTGCGCTTCTCGATATCGGCCACCGCGGCGCCGGCGTCGATCAGCGCGTCCAGCCGGTCGTCCTTGATCTTGCCGGCGTTGTAGTAGCCGTTGGAGCGGTAGATCAGCGAGGCGTTCCAGTCCGGCTCGGGATAGCGGCTCCAGGAGGTGAGGAAGATCGGCGCCTCGCCGCCGTAGTTGAACTTCTCGGTGGCGACGGTGACCTCATAGACCTTGAGGTTCAGCTTGATGCCGATGGCGCCGAGCTGGGCGCGGATGATCTCGGCCATCGGGGTGTTGACCTCGCTGGGCCAGATGATCGCGTCCATCTCGAAGCCGTTCGGCTTGCCGCCGAGCTTGAGGTATTCGCGCGCCTTGGCCACGTCGTAGTGCGGGCGCTTGACGGTGGGATCGTAGGCCCAGGCACCGGTGGGCCACATGCCGCCCTTGGCGATGATGGCGCGGTTGAAGAACACCGCCCGGTTGATCAGTTCCGGGTTGATCGCGTACGCCACCGCCAGGCGCAGGTTCATGTTGTCCATCGGCGGCTTGGCGCGGTTGTACTGCAGGGTCAGCGCAATGCCGCCGCCGTCGAATTTGCGCACGTTGTAGGTCTTGTCGGCGAGGAAGTTGCCGACCTCGCGGTACGGCAGGTAGATCAGGTCCATCTCGCCGGCCTTGAGCGCCGAGACCTGCACGGTCGGGTCCTTCACCGTGTTGACCACGATTTCGTCCAAGTACGGCAGCGGATTGCCGGCGGCGTCGCGGCCCCAGTATTTCTCGTTGCGTACGAAGCGGACATGGCTGCCGCTGACGAATTCGGCAATCTTGAACGGGCCGGTGGAGACCGGCTTGAAGGCGTAGTCCGCGCCCAGCGCCTTCACCGCCGTGGGCGAGTTCATCGCGCCGCCGCGATCGGCCAGGGTGCTGAGCACGGAACCCCAGGGCTTCTTGAGGTTGATGCGCACCAGGTGCTCGTCCACCGCATCGACCGTCTCGACCGCGCTGAAGGCGGCGCGCGGCGTGGCCTTGGTGGCGGGGTCCAGCAGGCGCTCGATGTTGAACTTCACCGCCTCGGCGTTGAACGGCGTGTCGTCGTGGAACAGCACGCCGCGGCGCAGCTTGAGCATGACCTTCTTCGGGTCCGACACGTCCCAGGATTCGGCCAGCGAGGTTTCCGGCCGCGGCTTCAGCGCGGGGTCGGCGTCCACCAGTTGATCGACGAACTGGCGCCAGTAATAGGCATCGCCGCCCGAGCGGCCCACCACCGGGTCCAGCGCGCCCGGCGCCAGCTGGTAGGCAACCCGAAGCTTGCCGCCGTATTGCGGCTTCTCCGCCGCCGCCCGGCCGTGGCGGGCCAGGAGCACGGTGGCGCCCGCGCCCGCGAGTGATGCCTTCAGCAGGGTACGACGCCGCAGCGTGTTGGCCATGACCGGCTCCTCCGTTGTCTGGGCCGGCCCAGCCGCATTCGTCGCGGACGCCGGCAGTCGGGCGGCCAGACTGCGAGCCTGCCGCCCGCCCCGTCAAGCGAACATTGTCAACAAATGACAGTGTGGCGCCTGACGGACACCGGGAGGCGGGCCAAAAAAGGCAGGAAGGTCTTCTTATTCTGAAGAAAAAGAAGCAAAAAGACCTTCATCATTGGAGCATTCGCCGACAGCGGTGCCACCCCACGAACAAGGAATGAAAGTTTTTTGGTTCTTTTTTTCAAAAAAGAACACCCTCCCTGCCCTTCTCCTTACTGCCTCCGCTTCGGCTGATGGAACTCCGAGGGCGGGTAATCCTTGGTGATATCCGACACCACTTCGATCAATGCCGGAGCGTTCGAGGCCAGCGCTTCGGCCAGGGCGCGCTTCAGTCCGGCGGCGTCTTCCACCCGCCAGGCGCCGGCACCGAAGGCGCGGGCGTAGGCGACGAAGTCCGGGTTGGTCAGCACCGAGCCGGAATGCCGGCCGTCGAACAGGCGCTTCTGGTCGCGCAGCACGTTGCCGTAGCTGGCGTTGTTGACCACCACGGTCACCAGGTTGATGCCGAACTGCATGGCGGTGGCGAGGTCGGAGCCACCGAACAGGAAGCCGCCATCGCCGCAGATCGAGACCACGGGCCGGTCGGGGTGGGCGACCTTCACGCCCAATGCCGTCGGGAAGCCGTAGCCCAGCGTGCCGTTGAAGCCGGAGGTGATCATGGTGCGGGGCTTGTAGACCGGCAGGCCGTACCAGGCGATGTAGGCGACCTGGGTCACCTCGTCGACGATCAGCCCGTCTTCGCCGACCGCGTCGCGGATGGCTTCGACCAGGCCGAATTGCGGCTGCGCCTTGGCGATCTGTGCCAGGGCGGAGGCCTTGGCGGCGGCAATGGCGGCGCGGCGGTCGGTGCCGGGGTTCCTGGCCACCGCCGCGGCCAGGGCGCGGGCCCCGTCGGCTGCATCCGCCACGATCGGCACATCCACGGTCAGGCGGCGATGCTCGGCGGCGTCGATGTCGATGCGGGCGATCTTCAGGCCGGCGGGCGCCGGCGCCCAGCGGGTCAGCGGCACGTCCAGGCGCGTGCCGATGCCGATCAGCAGGTCGCATTTGTCCCAAAGCTCGAAGCCGGCGACGGTGCCCAGCGAGAGGGGATGGCGGCTGTCCACCACGCCCTTGCCGGTGCGGAACGAGACCACCGGCGCGCCGATCTTCTCCGCGAGCGCCAGCACCTCGGCGCCGGCCTCGTTGGCGCCGCCGCCGACCCAGATGATCGGGAACTTCGCCGCGTCCACCAGCTTGGCGAGCGCCGAAATCCTTTCCGGGTCAGGCACCGGGTTTGTCCGCCGGCCCAGCGGGTCCATCGGGGTCACGTCCGCGGCGGCCGGGAACATGTCCCACGGCATCTCGACGGCGACGGGGCCGGGGCGGCCGGAGGTCATCGCCTGGAACGCGCGGGCCATCACCTGTGGCGCATCGGTGGGGTGCTCGATGCGTTCGGCGAATTTCAGCATGCTCTTCAGCGTTGCCAATTGGTCCGGCATTTCGTGCAGCTGGCCGCGGCCATGGCCGATCAGCGCGCTGGGCACCTGGCCGGTGATGCACATGATCGGCGCGTTCACTCCCCAGGCGGTGAGCATGGCACCCATGGTGTTCATCAGGCCCGGGCCTGGGACCACGGTGAAGGCCGCGGGCTTGCCGGTGGATTGCGCATAGCCCAGCGCCATGTAGGCGGTGGTCTGCTCGTGGCGGGCATTGAGCACGCGCAGCTGGTTGGCGTTGCGGGCGAAGGCGTCGAACAACCCGTACATCTGCACGCCCGGCAGGCCGAAGATGGTGTCAACGCCGTGGCGCAGCAGGGAATCGACGATGGCGTCGCCACCGGTCATGCGAGGCATGTCTTGCTCCTTGGTTTCCTGTCCCGGCCGGGATCGTCGCACGGAAGGCGGGCGGCGTGAATGGCGGCTGCCGGTCACGCGGCCCCTTGCGGTGCGGCGCCGGCAGGCGTCAAATTATTGTCGACAATTCCGCGCGGGCGATGAGGAAGGAAAACACCATGTCCTGGCAGGCAGAAATCGACGAGCTCAAGCAGCGCCAGACGATGGCCGAAGCGATGGGCGGGGCCGAGGGCATCGCCCGCCAGCGCCAGAACGGCAAGCTGCTGGTGCGCGAGCGCATCGCAGCCCTGGCCGATCCCGGCAGCTTCAACGAGTTCATGGGCCTGACCGGCCACGGCACCTATGAGGGTGGCAAGCTCAAGCATTTCCTGCCGAAGGCCTTCGTCACCGGCACGATGAAGCTCGACGGCCGCAAGGTGGTGGCCACCGCCGGCGACTTCACCGTGCGCGGCGGCTCCGGCGGCAACCATGGCGGCATGGGCCAGGAGCTGTCGGCCGCCGAGCGCGCCATCGAGTGGCGGCTGCCCTTCATCCGCCTGCTCGACGCCGCCGGCGGCTCGGTGCGCACCTTCGAGGATTACGGCCGCACCTACCTGCCCGACGGCAACCAGTGGACCCATCTGGAGGTCAAGCTGCTGAACCTGGTGCCCTCGGTCTCCGCCGTGCTCGGCTCGGTCGCCGGGCTGCCGGCGATCCAGGCCTGCCTCGCCCATTTCAATGTCATGGTCAAAGGCATCTCCCAGATCTTCCCGGGCGGCCCGCCGGTGGTGAAGGCGGCGCTCGACCTGGATATCACCAAGGAGGAGCTCGGCGGCGACCACATCCACACCAGGATCTCGGGCTGCATCGACAACGTCGCCGAAACCGAACAGGACGCCTTCGACCAGATCCGCCGCTTCCTGTCCTACCTGCCCTCCAGTGTCGGCGAAATGGCGCCGCGCGGGCCGATCACCGACGACCCCGAGCGTGTCGAGGAATCCCTGCTCAGCGCCATGCCGAAGAACAAGCGCGCCACCTACGACGCGCGCAAGGTGCTGAACGCCGTGGTGGACAAGGGCAGCTTCTTCGAGATCTCCCCGCTCTATGGCCGTGCGCGCATCCTTGGCCTCGCACGGGTGGACGGCTTCCCGGTCGGCATCATGATCAACAACCCGCGCTACAATGGCGGCTCCACCGACGTCGCGGCCGGGTCGAAGGCGATGCGGCTGATGGGGTTGTGCGACCTGTTCCACCTGCCGCTGATCTCGCTGGCCGACGAGCCCGGATTCATGGTGGGGCCGGAGGCGGAGCGCCAGGGCATCGAGCGCGCCGGGGCGCGGATGGTGGCGACCGTATGCTCCACGCGGATGCCGTGGCTGACCATCGTGCTGGGCAAGCTCTACGGGGTGGCCGGGCAGTGCCACCACCGCCCCTCCGGCATGTTCCGCCGCTACGCCTGGCCGTCCGCCAACTGGGGCAGCATGCACATCACCGGCGGCGTGGCGGCGGCGTATCGGCGCGAGATCGCCAATGCGCCCGACCCCGCGGCGAAGAAGGCCGAGATCGAGGCGCGGTTGCAGGCCCTGGCCTCGCCGTTCCTGACCGCCGAGTCGACCGGGCAGGACATCATCGACCCGCGCACCACGCGGCAGAAGATGGTGGAGTTCGTGCACGATGCGCAGCGGCTGTTGCAGAGCCAGGTCGGGGTGCCCGGCCTGCCCTACCTGCCGTAAGCGCCCATCCGGGAAGTTCGGCACCGCCGAACGGCCAGCCTGCCGTCGGAACACGATGCGGATCATGGCACCGCCGCCAGCGCGGAGGCTGTGCCCCGTCGATTGGCGCGCGATGCCCGCCGCGTCGACCTGAAAAGGGCGAACATGCCAAAGCGGAATGCCGCCAAAGCCAAGCTCGACCAAGCCGCCGAGCGGTAACCGAACCGCAGCCGCCCGCGACCCACGCCGCGACGCGGTCGGGGTCCGCCACACACCGTTGCGCGGCCGGGACCAGCGCACAACCCAACTCGCTCAATGCGGAACAGCTGGCGGCAACGGCCGGGCGCCGCACAAGGGCATGATGGGAATTCGCCTCAACCGGGAGGAACGGCTTCCTTGGGGGTGGCTTTGCGTTGCGCTGTGTCCATATGTATATAACGTTCACACCGCCGGGACGAGGGAGCGGCTGGCGATCGAACGCCGCGCCCGACCGGACCCGTCACCCACAGGAGGATCTCGACATGCCGCATGAACAGCAGCACTACGTGAACGGGGCGTGGGTCGCCCCGCTGCAACCTGCCCTGTTCGATGTGATCGATCCGTCGACGGAGGAAGCCTTCACCAGGATTGCCCTCGGTGGCGCTGCCGACGTGGATCGCGCGGTGGCTGCCGCCAAGGCGGCCTTCCCCGCCTTCTCGCGCACCACCCGCGCCGAGCGGCTGGACCTGCTGCGCGCCATCCTGGCCGAGTACACCAAGCGCCGCCAGGACATCGCCGACATCCTGTCGCGCGAGATGGGCGCGCCCAAGACCCTGTCCTACGAGCGCCAGTCCGCCACCGGCATCGCCCACCTGACCCGCATGATCCAGGTGCTGGAGAGCTACAGGTTCGAGGAAGTGCAGGGCACCACGATGATCGCCAAGGAGGCGATCGGCGTCGTCGGCCTGATCACGCCGTGGAACTGGCCGATCAACCAGATCGTCTGCAAGGTGGCGCCCGCCATCGCCGCCGGCTGCACCATGGTGCTGAAGCCGTCCGAGATCGCGCCGCTGAACGCCATCATCTTTTCCGAGGTGATGCATGCCGCCGGCGTGCCCAAGGGCGTCTACAACATGATCCAGGGCGAGGGCGGCGTTGTCGGTGCCGCCATGTCGTCGCACCCGGATATCGACATGATGTCCTTCACCGGCTCCACCCGCGCCGGCATCCTGGTGGCCCAGGCCGCCGCCGTGACGGTCAAGCGCGTGGCGCAGGAGCTGGGCGGCAAATCCGCCAACATCCTGCTGCCGGACGCCGATTTCCCGACGGCCGTCGCCAAGGGCGTGCTGGGCATGATGGGCAATTCCGGCCAGTCCTGCAACGCGCCGACCCGCATGTTCGTGCCGGCGGACCGGCATGACGAGGCCAAGGCGATCGCCAAGACGACGGCCGAAAACCTCGTGGTCGGCAGCGTTTCCGACCCCAAGACCAACCTGGGCCCGGTGGTCAGCGAGGCGCAGTTCAACAAGATCCAACGCCTGATCCAGGCCGGGATCGACGAGGGCGCGGAGCTGGTCACCGGCGGCACCGGCCGGCCCGAACACCTCAACCGCGGCTACTATGTCCGCCCGACGGTCTTCGCCGGCGTGCGCAACGACATGACCATCGCCCGCGAGGAGATCTTCGGGCCGGTGCTCGCCATCCTGCCGTACAAGGACGAGGCCGAGGCGATCAAGCTGGCCAACGACACGGTGTACGGCCTGGCCGCCTATGTGCAGTCGGGCGACCTCGCGCATGCGCGCCGAGTGGCGTCCGAAATGCGCGCCGGCGGTGTCCACATCAACTACCCCGTCGGCGACACCGCGGCACCGTTCGGCGGCTACAAGCAGTCCGGCAATGGCCGCGAATACGGCAAGTGGGCGCTGGACGAGTTCCTCGAAGTGAAGGCGGTGCTGGGATATGAGGCCGCCTAGGAAAGGCGGGCCAAGAAAGGCGGGCCAAGAAGGGTGGGCGAGCAAAGGCGGGCCAGGGACGTTCCCCCTGGCCCTGCCCGCCTGGTCGGACAGGCGCGGCGGTGAGTGACGCTCGTCATTTCCGTCTTGGGTGCCCTGCCCGAACGCCACGGTGCAGCCGTGGATCGGGCGCAGGCATGACCAGCCGTCCGGTTGCGATGACCGGCCGCCGTCTTGCAATCGCAGCGGTCAGAGCGTGGACCTGACCGTTCCGTCGTTGCGCACGAAAACCGCGTCCAGCCCGTGCATCTTGGCCAGTGTCAGGCCCGCGTCCACGCCGCGCACCAGCAGCGCGGTCGCCCAGGCATCCGCCGCCATGCAGGTCGGCGCAATCACCGACACCGAGGCGATGTCGTTTTCGAGCGGGGCGTTGGTGCCGGGCTGCATCGTGTGGGAGACGGTGCGGCCGTCCATCTCGACCCAGTGCCGGTAGTTGCCCGAGGTCGCGATGGCCATGTCCGACAGCTCGATCACGCCCATCGCGCCGCGGGCATGGCGGTCCGGGCGTTCGTGCGCCACCGCCCAGGCTTCGCCATCCGGCTTCGCGCCGCGCGCGCGCATTTCGCCATCGATTCCGACCAGCCAGGAGGCGATGCCGTATCCGTCCATGACCCGCGCCATCTCGTCCACGCCGAAGCCCTTGGCAATACCCGACAGATCGAGCGCCAGCGGCGCCGCCTTGCGGGCGCGCCACCCCGCCACATCGACTTGCAGCGCCGCCATCGTGGGCGCGCGCGGCCCGGCGGCGGCACGGATCAGCTGCGGGTCAGGCGCCCGGGCAGCCGGACCGAACCCCCAGGCCGAGACCAGCGAACCGACGCCGATGTCGAAGGCACCGCCACTGGCCCCGCCGATCCGCAACGCTTCCGCCAGCACCGCCAGCAGTTCCGGCGGCAATTCCAGCCAGGCGCCGACCGGCGCCGCATTCAGGCGGTTGAGGTCCGAGGAGGGTTTCCAGCCCGACATCTGCCGGTCGACGCGGTCCACGGCCGCAAACAGCGCGGCTGCCAGCGTTTCGGTGCACAACGTTGCCGGCGCATAGAACACCGCCGCATAGCGGGTGCCCATCGTCGTGCCGTTCAAGCTGCGCCGCACAAGCCGGTCCGGTCGGCGGGCGTCGATCACAGGGTCAGTAGACATCTTCAAGATAGCGGCCCTCCATCCTCAAGGTGCGGAGATCGAAGCCCAATGGCCGGATCAGGGAGTCGATCGTCCGCGCCACGCCGGCCGCCATGTCGCGCCCGCCGCACACCATCACCTGCGCGCCGCGTTGGATGAGGCTGCGCAGTTCCGCCGCATCCAAGGCCAGCCGACCCTGCACATGGCTGCCGCCGGGGGCGCGGGAGAATGCCGTGGCCAGATGGGCCAGGCGCTTGTCGGCCATGAACCCGTTGAGCTCCGCCTCGTAGAGAAAGTCGGACGCCGGATGGCGGCCGCCCCAATAGAGATGCACCGGGCGCCGCGCCCGGTTGTGGCGGATGAAGCCGGCCAGGGGCGCAATCCCCGCACCCGCGCCGATCAGGATCAAGGGTGCCTTGCCGGCGGCGGGGCGAAAGCGCGGGTTGGGCCGGATGAACGCCGCGATCGCATCCCCCGGTTGCAACGCATGCAGGAAGCCCGAGCACACGCCGCCGGGCTGCTTGCGGACGCAGATCTCCAGCACCCCATCCATCGTGGCGGAGGCGAGCGAGTAGAACCGCGGCATTTCGGCGCCGGGCGCCAGGATGCCAACGAGATCGCCGGCCACGAAGCGCGGCAACCGCGGCGTGCGCCAGCGGCGCCAGACCCCCGATAGCGGATCCACCGGGGGCGGCACGAAGCGCAGTATCGCCGTCGGCGCCTGCGTCTCGGCGCCATAGTCCACGCGGTCGGCCAGGACCAAGCGGACCGTCTTCGGGCGCGCGGCGACATGGACCAGGTCCAGCTTCGTGCCGATCGCGGCGCCGAGCGCCTGGCCCCACTGCGCGAAATCCTGCACGGATTGCCGGTCGATCAGCACGGGCGCGATCAGCATCGGCCAGCCCCTGGCAGACAGCATGGCGGAGACCTCTTCGGCGAACTGGCAGAACCGCGGAAAACCGCGGTCCCCGAAGCCGAGCACCGCGACGGGAAGGCGCATCTTCGACGCCGCCAGACGCCGGGCGAACAGCTTTGCCGAAGCCGGCGCATCGCCATCGCCATATGTTGCCGCGAGGATCAGCACGCGTTCCGCCCCGCCGTACTCCGCCGCCAGGGCATTCATCGGCGCGGCATGGACCCGATGGCCCGCCGCTGTCAGTGCCGCGTGCAGCGTGGCGGCAAAGCTCCAGGTGCTGTTGCCCTCGCTGCCGACCAGGATGATCGTGTCGGCCGTCTGCGGCGCCACGTTGCCGGCGATCCTCGGCTGGGCACCCCGGCGGCGCCACCACAGCAGCGCCCCGGCGCCGGCCAGCACCGGCGCGGCCAGCGCGGACGCGCCCAGCAGCAGCGCAAGCGGCCAGGCGCCCTGGCCCGTGTGCAGAAGATAGATCGTCTCGTAGAACCGGCGCGCCAGGCCATGCGGTGTGAAGCCGAGCAGCTGCCCGGTGGCGGCATCGATCTCGCCGGCGCCCTGCGCGGTGGTCAGCGCATAGGTGTCGCCCGGGTCGGTGATGGCGGGAAAGGCGAGTTCGCGCAGATCGTTCAGGTCAACCGCCCGCAGTGCCGCCAGTTCGGCAACCGGCACCCGAACCCCCGCGCTGGATTCCAGGGCTGGCGCAGGTCGATCGGAGTCGCCATCCGGCACGATGCCGAATGTGGCCAGTGACATGTAGACCCCGGTCAGCGCGGAGAGCGTCAACCCGGCAAATGCCGCCCGCCCCAGTTCGCAGTGCAGCCGCTGCGCCATCGTCCCCCGGCTCGGGCGCAGCAGCGCCTTCCAGCCGCCAAGGTGCCCGGCAAGCAGAACGGCCCCGGAAACGCATAGCGCGAGCATGGCCAATGCCCCCAACCCGGCCGCCGCCCGCCCGGCATCGCCGGCCAGGAACGACCGGTGCAGGTTGGTGATGGTCCGCGCCAGGTTCGACGGCTCATGCGGGGCAATCGGCCCGCCGGTCAGCGGATCGACCAGAACGGCGCCCGGCCGGTCGGCCTCGAAGTAATAGGCGATGACCGACCCCGACGCGGTCCTGACGAGCCGTTCCACCTCGGGATAGCGGGCCTGGACCGCCGCCGCGATGGCGGCGACGCTGACCTGTCCGGATGGCGGCACCGTGGCGCCGGCGCGCTCCTGCACCGAGTCGAACGCCAGGAAGGCGCCGGTCAAGGCCAGGGTTGCGATCAGCACCGCGGCGAACAGGCCCGGCAGCGAATGCAGGCGGCGTATCATCGGATCTGTCCTGCCGCACGATCACATGTCGAACCGGAACGCGGCGACATAGCCGCGCCCGGCGACAGGCTTGCCCGAAGCGGCGGCGGTGAGCGGCACGACCACCTCGGACGGATTGTCGCGCCCGTCCTCGACGGCGGTGTCGATCCGGATCTGGTAGCCGGCATCGATCAGCGCATCGGCAATCTCGACGCTGGCGCGCAGCGACTGGCCGCTTCCCACGCTGGCGCCGGTGATGCCGTCGATCCGCCCCGCCTCCGCGGTGCGGCCGCGCGCCCAGTCGCGCAGGTGCTTGTAGTACTTGGCCTTCGACCCGGCAACGCGCAGGGTGGAATGGAATTTCCCCCGTGCGTCGGTCAGGTAGATGGCCAGATAGGCCCCATCGCCGTCATACGGCCGAAGCTGCGTGGTCAGCGTGACGGTCCGCGCCTCCGCCTTGGGGGCGAGCGCCAGTGCCGGAACCGCCAGGGTGGTGGCCAGGCCGAGCGTGGCGGCGATCTTGTTCATGGTGTCTCTCCTGCATCGCGTGGTGATGCCGCAGAGATGCACGCCCAGGCTGACACTGCGCTGAACCGCCGGGCGAGTCCACTCAGTTGCCGGCGGGCAATTGCACCCGCGCCTCGAACCCGCAGCTCCGGCCCGGGGCCGGCGAGCGCAGTTCCAGCTCCGTGCCCGTGCCGGCGGCGATCGCCTCGGCGATGGCCAGGCCCAGGCCCGAGCCGGTGGCCGCCGTCACGCCACGCTCGAATGGCCGCCTGAGGCGGGCCAGTGTCTCCGGCGCGACGACCGGGCCGTCATTCGTCACCCCCAGCAGCCCGCCATCGGTCAGCGTGACCGCCACCGGCCGGTCCGGGGCGCCGTGCTTCAGGGCATTCTCGATCAAATTGCGTGCCAGGATCGCAAAGGCATCCGCATCCATCGACGAGAGGAACTGCCCGCGCGACGGAAGCGCGATTTCCAGATCGACGGCACCGGCTCGGTCATGGCGCAGGTCGTCGACCACCAGCCGCAGCACCTGCGCGAGATCCTGGGGCGTTTCGGCCAGCAACGATCCGCCCTCGGCCTTGGCGAGTTGGAGCAGTTTCTCCGACAGCCGCGACAGCTGGCGCAAGGCCGTCTCGACCGAGCGCGCGCGTGCCCGCAACGGCCCGTCGGGCAGTTCGGCCACCAGGCGCTGGGTCTGGGCCAGGGCCGCGGCAACCGGTGTGCGCAATTCGTGCGCGCTGCTCGCGGTGAAACCCCGCTCGGCCGCCAGGGCGCGGTGCAGCCGCGCGATCAGCCTGTTGACCGCGTCGGCAACCGGATTGAACTCGGCGGGCAACCCCACCGTGCCGACCGGCGAAAGATTGCCGTGACCGCGCGCCTCGATCTCGCCCTGCAAAGCGCGCACCGGCCGCAGGGTGTAGCGGGCCAGCGCCCATACCCCCAGCTGGCTGAGCGGCAGCATCAGCGCCAGCGGCCAGAGCAGCATGCCAGCCGCCTCCAGCGTGACCGTGCGCCGGTGCTGTTTCGGCTCGGCCGCGGTGACGAACAGCGTGCCCTGCACGGCGCCTTCGGTGTACAGGCGAAGGCTCGGCGTATCATGGAAGCCCGGCTGCAGCGTCGCCGGGAAGGCGGATGGATCGGCGTCGTGCGACCGCAGCAGCACGCGCGCGCTGCCATCGCGCACGATATAGGTGATGGACTCCGCATGCGGCAGCACCGCCGGCAGCCGATCGCCGAGGCTTTCGCCGTCAACCACGGGATCGCTGCTCAGCACCTCGCTATAGGCGAGCGGCAGGATGCGCTGGGCGACCTCCTGCAATGCGCTGTCGAACAACGCATCGATCTCGCCGCGCAGGATCAGCCCCGCTGCCACGGCGCCCGCAACCCAGAGCGCGGTCACCCCGGCGGCCAGGCCCAGCCCCAGGCGACGCTGCAGGCTGTGTCGCCGCGCGCGGCCGGTCCTCATGGCGGATTCGCGTTCCGCGGCTGATCGGCTGCCCTGCCCTCGCGCAGCTTCCGGCCCAGACGATACCCCATGCCGCGCACGGTCTCGATGATGTCATGGCCGAGTTTGCGGCGGATGCGGCCAATATAGACCTCGATGGTGTTGCTCTCGACCTCGGCGTCGAAGGAGTAAAGCCATTCCTCGATCTGCGCCTTGGACAGCAGGGCGCCGGGGCGCTGCAGGAAGGCCTCGAACACCACCCACTCGCGCGCGGTCAGCGCAACCGGCACCCCGCCACGGTGGATCATGCGCGTGGCCATGTCGATGGCGAGGTCGCCGATCTCGACCAGCGGGTTCGGGCTGCCGGCATAGCGCCGCGCCACCGCGCCGATGCGGGCCGACAGCTCGGCGAGGTCGAACGGCTTGACAAGGTAGTCGTCCGCCCCGGCGTTGAGCCCGGCAATCCGGTCCGATATCTGGTCGCGCGCCGTCAGGATGATCACCGGCGTTGAATCCCGCGCCGCGCGCCGGGCCTTCAGGAAGTCGAGGCCCCGCCCGTCCGGCAGCATCAGGTCCAGCAGCACCAGCCCGTAGGTCACGGTGGCCACGCAGTCGCGCGCCAGGTCCAGGCGGGTTGCCCAATCGACGGTATGCCCGTCCGCCGCGATCTGGTCGCGCACCGCCGCCCCCAGGATCGGGTCATCTTCGATCAACAGAACGCGCATGAAACGCCGCCCCCAGCCAGCCTCGCCGTCGCGGATACTCCGCCATGCTGACGACAAGCTGAACATCGGCGCCGCGTTCAGCTTGCTGTCAGGTCGTTGTGGCATTGTCCCATCGTCGCCCAACCGACAGGATGCCGCATCATGAAACTTCTACCGCTCGCAACCTGGCTGCTCATCGGCGCCTTCGGTGCCGCACCCGCCCTGGCGGACCAGCGCTGCAACGTGCCGCTGGCCGACTGGAAACCACGCTCCGCGCTGCAACAGCAGGTCGAGGCCGAGGGCTGGCGCGTGACGCGGATCAGGACCAAGGACGGATGCTATCGGGTTCATGCCAGGAATGACAAAGGCGATCGCTATGAGGGCACCTTTGATCCGGCGACCCTCCGCCCCATGAAGATCGAAATCGAATACGATTGATAAGGCGGCCCGCCTTCTCGCCCCGGCGTTTCGCTTCCGACCGGCGGGTGGCCTGGCGGTCGATGCGCACGCTGTCCCGATGCTGCGGCGCCGCGCGGCTCGGGTCACGCGCCCCGCCCTTCATCCGGCGATGTGTCGGGGCCTGGGGCGAAGTGAGCCTTGGGCTCGGCGGCGGCCGGGGCGCGGAGCCGGGGATCTCGGCCGCGTCCTCCCGCAATTGCGCCTTCCCGGCGGTCATCCGGTGCGGGTGCTCATCATGCAGCTTGGCCGGTTCAGCCCGCGTCCTCTCAGCCATGGTCGCGGCGGTCAGGCAGGAAATCCATCCGCCGGCGCGCCCGAACACCGGCGGGCAACCCCCCGCACCGGCATCGTTTGATGCAGATCAATTGCATGGCCTTCCTTTTCCTGCAGCCTTTATCAAGCGGTTCGTGCGCGACGGGACGGGGCGGGGCGGCCGCGGGAGGGTGCCATGCAATTGAACCGCGACGCGCTGCTCAAGGCCTATCGTGACATGGTCACGATCCGCCGCTTCGAGGAGCGGGTGCAGGAGGAATTCTCCAAGGGGAACATCCCCGGCTTCGTGCACCTGTACGCCGGCCAGGAAGCATCCGCCGTCGGGATTTGCGCGCATCTCGGCGCCGATGACCGCATCTCCAGCACCCATCGCGGCCATGGCCATAGCCTTGCCAAGGGATGCGACGTCAGCGCGATGATGGCCGAGCTGTTTGCCCGCGGCACCGGACTGTGCGGCGGCAAGGGCGGCTCGATGCACATCGCCGATCTCGATCGCGGCATGCTGGGCGCCAACGGCATCGTCGGCGGCGGCCCGCCGCTGGTGGTGGGTGCCGCGCTGGCGGCCAAGACGCTCGGCACCGGCAATGTGGCGGTCGCCTTCCTCGGCGATGGCGCATCGAACCAGGGCACGACGTTCGAGGCCATGAACATGGCCGTCGTGCTCAAATTGCCGGCGATCTTCGCGTTCGAGAACAACGGCTACGGCGAATACACCGCGGCCGCCTATGCCGTCGGCAGCGGCGACATCGCCGGGCGTGCGGCGGGCTTCGGGATGCCGGCGGTAAAGGTCGATGGCGACGACTTCTTCGCCGTCCACGCCGCCGCGCAGGAGGCCGTGGAGCGGGCCCGCAACGGCGGCGGGCCGAGTGCGATCGAGGTCGATACCTGCCGCTTCTACGGCCATCATTCCGGCGACGCCCAGCTCTATCGCGGCAAGGACGAGGTCAAGCGCCTGCGCGAGGAGCGCGACTGCCTTCAGCATTTCCGCCGCCGTGTCGGCGAGGCGGCCCTGCTGGAAACCAGCGAGCTCGATGCCATCGATGTGCAGGTCGCGGCCGTGATCGAGGCCGCCGTTGCCGCCGCGAAGGACGCGCCGCCGCCCGCGGCCGCGGCGCTGTTCAGCGACGTATATGTGTCGTATCCGGAAGCCGCGCCATGACCGTCAAAACCATCCGCCAGGCACTGCACGAAGCCCTCGTGCATGAAATGCACCGCGATCCCCGCGTCATCGTCATCGGCGAGGATATCTCGGGCGGCGCCGGCACCCAGGGCGGGCGCGACGCGGCGGGCGGGGTGATGGGCATCACCCGCGGCCTCATCGGGGAGTTCGGCGAGGCGCGCGTGATCGACACGCCGATCAGCGAATCCGCCATCATGGGTGCTGCGGCCGGTGCCGCGCTGTCCGGGCTGCGGCCGGTGGCGGAGCTGATGTTCTCCGACTTCTTCGGCGTCTGCTTCGACCAGATCTACAACCAGGCCGCCAAGTTCCGCTACATGTTCGGCGGCAAGGCGCGCACGCCGCTCGTCATTCGCACCATGGTCGGCGCCGGGCGGAGTGCGGCAGCACAGCACTCGCAAAGCCCCTACGGCATCTTCACCTCGGTGCCCGGCCTGAAGGTGGTGGTGCCCTCCAACGCCTACGATGCCAAGGGCCTGCTGATCCAGGCCATCCGCGACGACGATCCGGTGATCTTCTGCGAGCACAAGCTGATCTACGACCTCAAATGCGAGGTGCCGGACGAGGCCTATACGATCCCGTTCGGCGAGGCCAACATCGTGCGCGACGGCGAGCACGTCACCATCGTGGCCCTCGCCCGCATGGTCCATTACGCCGGGGATGCCGCAACCACGCTGGCGGCCGAAGGCATCGAGTGCGAGATCATCGACCCCCGCACCACCTCGCCGCTCGACGAGGATACCATTCTGGAGAGTGTCGAGCGCACCGGCCGCCTGGTGGTCGTCGATGAGGCCACGCCCCGCTGCAACATGGCCACCGACATCGCCGCCCTGGTGGCCGAGAAGGCGTTCGGTGCGCTGAAGGCGCCGATCCGCCGGGTGACCGCGCCGCACACCCCGGTGCCGTTCGCCCCGGCGCTGGAGAAACTCTACATCCCCGACGCCATCCGGATCGCCGACGCCGTGCGCCACG